>DATLSI010000251.1:0-23732 GCA_035534255.1 Ktedonobacteraceae bacterium
CAGCCTGTTCGAGTTCGACCAGTTCGCTTTCGAAGGCCACGAAAGGTGTCGAGTGCTGCGCATCCAATGCCGAGGCTTCGAGCGTTTCAGCTCTCAGGACAAGCACGCGCTGGTACCCCTTTGCGATGTCGGCGTTGGTTCCCGAACGGACGCCGCCATCGATATAGCGATGACCGCCGATGGTGGCGGGAGGATAGATACCGGGAACGGCGCAGCTTGCCGAGACTGCCAGCGCTAAGGGTACACCGGCATCGCGGTCGAAAATGACCCACTCGCCGGTCTGTGCATCGACGGAGGTAATGACGAGCCGCTGTTTGTTCGGCCATTCCTGAACGGGCAGCCGGGACGCAATGATTTCCAGGCGTTCTTCCTCAGGTATGGTCTTCACGACCAGCGCTGCTGCTCCGACACGCGCTCTTGCCGTCTGAACGTCCGGTGCTCCGATACCGGCTGCGAACACTTGAAATAACTCGTTCATATCGAATTGCACGACCTGTTCTTTGGTCTCCTCAAGCGGTTGGAGCTGGCGCGTGTAGAGATCTTCCAGGGGGAAACCACTGGTGATTTGCGCGCCTACTACCGACCCTGCTGAAGTTCCCACAACCAGACCCGCGTCGATCACATCAATGCCTCCGTCGTGGAGTCCTAGAATAATGCCCATCTCCCAGGCGATGCCGGTGGTACCGCCCCCGCCAAGGACCAGCGCTTTCGTTTGTTTTTGATTTGCCTCTGTCATCTGTTGACCTCACTGCTCAAATATACACCTGACAATCGGTTGGTACGTTGCTTTTCTATGGAAAGTATACCTTATTTGATTACGAAGCACCGCTGACTTGACGGATACTGTTTTTCGTGCTTACCATATTATAGTAAGTGACACATAAATAGTTAGCAATAAAAACGGCAAAGCTGTAGCTTCGCCACCAGTATGCGCTGACAGAACCGGGCCTGTGCGCGTTTCCACCACGCATTGCCCTGCAAGGAGTTCATAATGCTATCGAGTTGTTCGGTACCAGGGTTGCCCCGGTCGTGAGGCGTGAGACTGCGCAAGCTTCTGCCCCAACCGAGCCGGTGGTGGATACTCGCCCATGAGCCAGACTCGAATGCGAAGCATGAGATTCCGCCATCAAAAGCTGTACAATTGATAATAATCGAATTATAATATCACTAGCGTTACAACTTTACTTTCAACGCTGTTATGCCTGTCAATTGGTCAAAACACCTGTCAGGAGGATGCATCATGCAGCAGGAACCTTCACCTACTCCCGGCTCGGATCTCGGAACGTCAATCGCGCTGAAGTATGGACTCAAACGTAGCCCTTCATGGTCGGAAGTTCAAAGGGCATATCTCGCCAAAAACGGACAATGCGCGGCATGTTCCAGCAATTCAACTATCCAGATTCATCATATCATGCCGTTCCACCTCTGCCACCTGGTGTATAGAGGCGACCTGGAACTTGACGAGAGAAACTTTATACCATTGTGTGAAGAATCAGGAAACAATCATCACCTGTTGCTCGGACATCTAGGTAGTTTTGAATCTTACAATCAGGGCGGCAGGGAGTCCATACTGGCGCTGGGAAAATCATTACCAGGGCTTAGCGAGGAAGCTATTAAAGCTGACAAAGCGTGGGTACAATTGATGGGTAGTCGCCCCAAACCGTGGGAGCAATGGACCCATGCCGAGAAGCTTGCGTTCAGGCAAATCCTGGATACCACGTTGCCTTTTATACCGACAGCTAAAGCCTCTGCTCCTAATCCTTTTCTGGACGATGGAACACCGAATCCTGAAGCGGTAGCAACCACCTACCACTAGGATATAAACCAGGGCGGGACGTGTCCCGTCCTGGTTTGGTATATCCTGATGACGTTATGCTTGCGCTACGGGCATGTTGGCGACATCCATCAAGGCTTTGTCGAGCAGTTCGCTGGCCTCGTCAACATCGGCTTTTGTCATGTTGAGCGGCGGGACCATGCGCAGCGTGTTGGCACCGAGCGCGTTCAGCAGTAGGCCGTGCTCCAGCGCCTGTTGCACAATGACCGGGGCCAGGCCGTGTTTGACGTTCACGGCCTGCATCAGGCCGATGCCGCGCGGGCTATCGATGAAGTCGTACTTCTGGCAGAAAGCCTCGAATTTGCTGTGACAGTAGTCGCCGATGCTGGCAGCATTCTCAAGCAGGTTTTGTTCGAGGATGGTTTGGATGGTGGCGATAGCGGCGGCGCAGGCAATGGGATTGCCGCCAAAGGTGGTGCCGTGGTCGCCCGCCTCGAACAGGTCGGCATGTGGACCCGCCAGCATCGCGCCGATTGGCACGCCGCCGGCCAGTCCCTTAGCCATCGTCACGATATCCGGTTCAATACCGTAATGCTCCCAGCTAAAGAATTTGCCGGTGCGACCCATGCCGGCCTGCACTTCGTCGCAGATCATCAACAGGTTGCGCTCATCGCACAACTGGCGCACGCCGCGCACGAACTCAGGATCGCCCTGCCAGATGCCGCCCTCGCCCTGTACCGCTTCGATTAGTACCGCGGCGGTCTTCTCACTGATAGCGGCCCTCAACGCCTCAAGGTCATTGTAAGGCACCTGTTTGAAGCCATCGGGAATGGGTACCCACGTGGCCTGGTAGTATGCCTGGCCTGTGGCGGCTGTCGTTGCCAGCGTGCGCCCGTGGAAACTGCGCTCCATGCTGATAACTTCAAACGCCCCGTTTTTATGCACGCGCCCGAATTTGCGCGCCAACTTGATCGCGCCTTCGTTGGCCTCCGCGCCGCTATTGGAGAAAAACGAACGCATGCCATTACTCAACTGCCCAAGTTGTTCGGCCAGTTCGATCTGGCGCGTGTTGTAGTACAGGTTGGAGACATGCACAAGCTGGGTGGCCTGTTCCTGTATGGCCTTTACAATGGCGGGATGGCAGTGGCCCAGCACGTTCACCGCGATACCGGCGACGAGATCAAGGTATACTTTGTCGTCGCTATCCCACACACGGGTACCCTGGCCGCGCACAAACGTCACGGGCTGGCGTTTGAACGTCCCCTGGTAATATTTATGTTCAAGCGCGACCCAGTCGCGTTTCGAAACATTTGTCGTTGTCATGTCAACCACACTCCTTTGAATGATACGCTAGCGTGTGTACAAGGTGTTTTCGTCGATGTAGCCATGCGTCAGGTCGCAGCCCCAGGCGGTGGCCTGGCCGTCGCCAAGATGCAGGTCAACGGTAATAGTAACTTCGCTGCCTGCCATGGCCGCGCGTGCCTCGTCCTGCGAATAGTTGGCAGCCATGCCTTTCTGCATGACCTGCACATCGCCGATGAAGATATCGTAGCTGCCCTGGTCGAGTTCGCAGCCACTCGCGCCCAGCGCGGCTACAATGCGTCCCCAGTTGGGGTCGCCTCCCGCCAGGGCGCATTGCCAGAGCGGGGAAAGTGTTATAGAGCGCGCTGCCTTTATCGCGTCTGCTTTGTCACGCGCGCCCCGCGCATGGACGGTCATCAGTTTGCTGGCTCCCTCCCCGTCGCGTGCCATTTCGCGCGCCAGGTATTGTGTCACGCGGCGCAGCGCCTCGCGGAAAATGCCCGCCTGGGGGTGCCGCGCATTGATGGGAGCATTGCCAGCCAGCCCGTTCGCAAAGAGGATGCAGGTATCGTTGGTGGACATGTCGCCATCCATCGCCATCATATTAAATGAATCGGCAACGGCGGCGCGCAGTTCCGCTTTCATCCATTCCAGTTCGATGGCGGCATCCGTCGTCAGGTAGCAGAGCATGGTCGCCATGTTAGGATAGATCATGCCAGCGCCTTTGGTGACACCACCCAGGAGCACCGCGTGCCCGTCGAGTTCAAATTCCAGCGCCATACGTTTGTGGCGCGTGTCGGTAGTCAGAATCGCTTCTGAGAAGGCATTGCCCCCTTGAGTGCTCAGTTCGATAGCCTGAACGCCTGCCTGAATCTTCTCAATGGGGAGCTGGCGGCCAATGATGCCCGTCGAAGAACACAGCACCATCTCGTTTTCCAGTCCCAGTTTGCTGGCCACGTACTCGGTCATGCGAAAGGCATTGAGTAGCCCCAGCTCGCCCGTAGCGCAGTTGGCATTGCCGCTGTTCACAATGACTGCCTGGGCTTTGCCGCCGCGCAATCGCTCCTGACACACGATGACAGGCGCGGCGCGTGTGCTGCTGGTGGTGAAGGTACCGGCGGCGACGCACGGTACATCCGATGCCAGGATAGCCAGGTCTTTGATCTCGGCGTCAGATTTGATACCGCTGGCAGTTACTCCAGCGCGAAATCCCTGTGGCGCTGTCACGCAATGATCAATCTCTCGAAATAGGTCGGCCAAGAAAATATCCTCCTTTAAGCCCTGCTTTGGAGCCCTGCTTTGCTTGCTTCATTGTACAATGTGGTGATTGCTAAGCACAAGGACAGTAATAGCTACCAGAATGCTACCAGATTTGATACAATAGACGTAACGACGTTCTGTCGCTATTGATCTAGGTTCAGGAAGTACAAGGAGGAAATCGTGGCGAACAAAGAACAGAAAAAGGTGCAAAAAGCTGCACCCAAATCAAATAAACAAAAGAAGGAGTCGCTGAAAGAGAAAAAAGCGGCCAAACAAGGCGGCTCCGGCATCTCTTTGAAGAAAGAGTAATCCTGCTCGTCTACGCTCTGATGGGTACTGTTTGCGCGCATTCTTCTGCAAATACCCATCAGAACACTCAATTCCCCTGATTCTGCATCCACTTTTTTCTCCGCTCATACGTTATAATCATAACACGGGTGAAGTGTAAGCGCCGTTACATATCTGCATAGACTTGACATCGTTGCTACAATGCGGATAGGATGCCATCCATGAACGCGCTTTATCTGCTCGTCAAAGCGGTGAGTTGCCAGAGGCCGAACGAGAAGAACAGGGGATAATATGCAGCCAAAGTTTCAGCATGACGCGAACGAACGCCCCTCTCCTCCCCAGGTTGGACCAGGGATGGCGCATTATTCATCAAATTATCAGCAAGATCAAATAGATCAGTGGGCCGTTCTGCGGCATGAGGTGGAGGATGAGAAGGTGATGCGGAATGATGAGCGCGCGGGGTCCGCACGGTCGGATTGGGATCAGCGCGATACAGAAGATGATAGCCCTGCTGTACAAAACCCCTACGATTTGCTCGCCCAGGCACCCAACCATGTAAATATCGTTGTGGCTGGCGTGGGTGGTGGTGGCATGAATGCTGTCAATCGCATGATTGTCGCGCGGGTGCGCGGCGTGCGTTTTGTGGCCATGAATACGGATGCGCAGGTGCTTGATATATCAGAAGCGTCCACGCGTATCTGCCTGGGACGCCATTATACCAAGGGGCTGGGCGCGGGCGGCAATGCGTCAGTGGGCGCGCGGGCGGCAGCCGAAAGCGCGGAAGAAGTTCAGGCGGCGTTGGGCAACGCCGACCTGGTATTCATCGCGGCTGGCATGGGCGGTGGCACAGGCACTGGCGGAGCGCCGGTGGTGGCATCGCTGGCGAAAAAGCTGGGCGCGTTGACGATTGGAATTGTAACGTTGCCCTTTTCCTTCGAAGGCTCGCGCCGCAAGCGTGTCGCTGAAGAGGGTCTGATCGCTTTAGGCGCGGAAGTTGATGCCTTGATTACCGTGCCTAATGATCGTTTGCTGGCCGTCACGGGGCGCGATCGCAGCCTGGCCGACGCTTTCAAGCTGGCCGATGATGTACTGCGCCAGGGTGTGCAGGGTATAGCTGAGGTCATCAATGTGCCTGGCCTGGTGAATGTCGATTTTGCCGATGTGCGCAGCGTGCTGCGTGAAGCCGGTACGGCTGTAATGAGTATTGGTCAGGGACAGGGGCGCAATCGCGCTCAACGCGCCGCCGAAGAAGCCATCGCGGGCGGTTTCTTGAATGTGGCTATTCGCGGGGCGCAGCGCGTGCTATTCAACATCAGCGGCGGCGAAGATATGACGCTGTTCGAGGTCAACGAGGTAGCCGAGTTTATCGGCAATGCCATCGATCACACGGCGGATATCACCTTCGGCGCGGTCATCGATCCGGCGCTGGACGATGTTATCAGGGTGACGCTGATCGCGGCTGGTATGCAAGAGGCGCGTACCGCCCATATCCCGGCCATTCACCTGGAGCAGCAGCGCGCGCAGTCAGCGTTCGCCGCGCCAGACCCTGCGCCCGGCGCGCATATACCCGCGCCATCAAGGCCATCAATGGCGCGTCCGGCTGACACTATGCCGCCTGCGGTCCCGCCGCGCATGCCTGCGCCGCCTGTTCCAGGAGCGCAACCGCTCGAAGCGCCATTGACTGCCGCGCCGCGACCCGTTCGCCCAGCAGGACCGCAGGCGCGACCGCAGCGCAGCCTGGAGGATCTGCGCGGCCTGCGCAGCATGGGACGACGCCAGGGCCAGGACGACCAGCGCTCACAGCGACGCACCGATGAAGAAGGCGAAGCTGAAAGCGTCGATATCCCCCCGTTCATGAAAAAATACCAGTAGCTCCAGGGCGGGGACAAGCCCACGCTCGTACCCTACACGGGTCGCTAAGCTTTGTAGCAGGGTACGGGCGTGGGCTTGTCCTCGCCCTGGGAGCTACTGGTCGGAAGCAGCGGCTTTTCCTCGCTCGCCGCCTTTCTTGCCGATTTTGGAGTAGAATTCCGAACCTTGCTGTCGCTTGGTCGATTCGCCGCCTTTCTTGCCAATCTCGGCGTAAAACTGTGGCCCCCGTTTTTCTTTGACGGTCTCGCCACCTTTCTTGCCGATTTTGGAGTAGAACTCCGGCCCGTACTTCTCGCGCACAGCCTGGCCACCCCGTTTTGCCTTTTGTGATCCAGGTTCTGGTCCCCGTTTGTTGTTTGCCATAGAAAGTCCCGCCCTTCTTTAACTCGTACTTCCACATTTGCCCAACATACCATGCGGTGAGACATTCTCTCTTTGCCGGAACATCGCGCTGCTTCCTACTGCGACTGATGTTCGTTCGCCCGCGTCCGCGCTTCCGCCACACGGTTGGCTATCATAGCCGCTGTAATTCCCGCCCCTACGCCATTGTCGATGTTGACAACGGTAAGACCCGGCGCGCACGTTTGTAACATCGCCAGCAACGCGGCAACACCTTTGCCGCCCATTCCATAGCCGACTGACGTTGGTAGCCCTATGACGGGTACCGCGACCAACCCGGCTATAACCGATGGCAACGCGCCATCCATGCCTGCCGCTACGATGATCGCATCGGTTCCATTCCTGAGAAGGTCCCTCAAAGGGGTGACTAAACGATGCAACCCCGCCACGCCTACATCATAGATACACGTCACCTTGCAGCCCATCTCCTCCGCAACGAGCGCTGCCTCCTCCGCCGCCGGAATGTCGGACGTGCCGGCGCTTATCACGCCAACCTGTCCTCCTGTGCTACGATGTACGTAGTCTGGTCTGTAGATGGATACCATGCGGGCCGCTTCGCGCACGCGTATGTCATAGGCTTGAAATGACTCGCACAATACCTCTACAGTTTCCGACCGAACCCGACTGATAATTGCCCGCCCCGATCTCGCCAGGAGAGCGCCGGCCATCGCGACGACCTGACTCGTTTCCTTCGTCTCGCCGAAAATGACTTCTGGCACCCCTTTGCGCTGCTCGCGTTCAAAATCCGGGCGAATACCAATGACTGATGAGAAAGCCTGGCTTCCAGTGTTCTGCCCATCCTGTGGTTCTTGCTGCGAGCCACTGGCATAATTAATCGTTTCTGTCTGCTCAATTTCCTGTCTGCTTTCTCCTCTCCCCTGTGCAAAAGCATCCAGACCCGACCATTGCAGAAACGATTCCAGGGGATTTTCAGCATGCTCACTCACAAAAATACATCCTTACTAGAGCCTGACCTGTATCTCATCTGGGAGTTTCTAACCAGTTTCAGTGTAACATAGTTCAACCAAATGAGCAAGCCGACGACGTGGCCGGGGTGGCCGCGAGAGCGGCGAAGCCCCGCCCTGGTCAACGCACGCTCAATGCTTCTATGATATAATGTACTGGTAGCTCCAAATTATGATTGTTTGCTTCTGTGATAACGACTTGAGCATATAACTATAGGCCTGGATTATTGCCCAATGAAGAAGAAATACACTTTGCTGATTGGTCTCTTAATATTGTTTGCTCTGCTGCTGGCAGCCTGTGGTGGTCCAACTGTCGACCAGATCGCTCCGCAACAGACAGTCACTGTCAGCCCAAAATTTCAGACGCAGCTTTCGCCCATCCCTGCTATACCAAAATATCTCTGCGGCGCGTGGGCATCGAATAACGCTCCCGGACCCTATGATACAATTATTATCTTCGCGCGGCTGACCAAAGATGTCGCGGCTGTGAGCGGCGCAACAGCCACTGCTGTCGTGCATTTCCAGAATGGCGACCAGACCCTCGAACAGCAACCTGTGAGTGATAGCGGAGGATATGTTTCTTTCATGCTCGCGTTGCAAGGTCAACAGCCGGCCAATATTCCGGCCACCGTCAGCGTGACTTTCACCAACTTTGCGGGCGGCACGCTGAACTGCTCCCAGGCGTTCTTCACGCCTCGCTAAGTTTCTGGCAGCCTGGACAATAATGCGTGCTTCGCTGTCCGACGACGATACGCTCAATAAGCGTGCCACAGCGCGCGCAGGGTTTGCCATCCTGCTGGTAGACGCGCACGTAATTGTAATTCTCGCCTGCCTCGCCCCACAGATCGCGATACTCGCTAAACGACGTGCCGCCATGCTCTATCCCCAACGTCAGCACCGAGACAATACCTTCATGCAGCAGGCGAACCTCATCCGCTGAAAGCGAGTGAGCCGGGCGCAAAGGGTGAATAGAGGCGTAATAGAGAGCTTCGTCCGCGTAGATATTGCCCAAGCCGGCGATAATCTGCTGGTCCAGCAACACCTGCTTCATTGTACCTTTGCGCCCTGAAAGACTCTGTTTCAACCGCTCAACCGTAAACTCATCGTCGAGCGGTTCCATGCCCAGTCCCGCTAATGCTTCCGCTTCACGTTCGCGCGACCACAATTCGATACGCCCGAACTTGCGCGGGTCGGTGTACAACAAACGCCGCCCATCGGCAAAATTGAAACACACGCGGCAATAACGAAGGTGAACAGGGTCGCTACCAACGTCAGTGCTCATCGCGTCCCTGTGAAATGCAGGCCCACGCGTATTCCATGCCGCGAGGTCGCGCTCTCGCAGGCAGGTATCAATCTCCCAGCCCGGCGGCAGGAGCAAGAGGTTGCCTGTCATGCGGCGATGAATAGTCACTAACAGATCACCACTGAGATCGAATATGAGGTTTTTCCCGCGCCGCCGCACCGCCAGAATACTTCGTTCGACGACTCCGGCCAGAAAATCGGGCAGTTGGGGATGGCTAACGGTGCGCTCCCAGAAGACCTGCGCATCTTGAATAGTTGCGCCCACAATGGCCGCTCGCAGTTGGCGAGCCGTGTATTCTACTTCAGGTAATTCGGGCATTGGTCACACTTCTACAATCCTTTTAATGCTTGTTTCTCTCTCAAGAACAGATTTTGCCATCCTATTATAACGCCTTTCAGCAGGAGACGTTCAGTGTAATTCTCTATTGACAAAGATACTCTTATCTTTAATAATTGGGATGGGTACATTCTCAAACACTTTCCTCTATGTGGCAATCACTCAGAATAGGATTCTGTGCTACAATTTTGTACAGAGTGTTACGTATACATACTTATCATTGACTTTTGTCCCAGCGCTCGCGCAGAAAGGCGCAGGTTATTATGAGCACAAATCCAGGCTATATCGACAAGTATGAACTGCAGGAACTGCTGGGACAAGATGGGATGGCCGAGGTTTGGAAAGCCTTTGATACCCAGGCGCACCGCTATGTTGCCATCAAGTTCTTGCACGCTAATCTACAGGCAGACCCTGGTTTTGTGGCACGCTTCCAGCGTGAAACGACGATAATTGGAGCATTACACCACCCTAATATTGTGCAGTATTACGATTTTACTATCTTGCAGCCTTCTGAGACGGGAAACGTCACTGCCTATATGGTAATGAATTATATCGATGGAGGCACCCTCGCCGATTCCATCCGCAATACTTCGCACCAGGGCAAATTTCTTCCTGCCGTCGATATCGTTCGCCTTTTCACAACGATCGGCATGGCTGTTGACTATGCAAACCAGCATGGTATAGTCCACGGTCAACTCAAGCCAACAAATATCCTGCTCGATAAACGCAATACCGCGCGTAACGTGATGGGTGAACCGGTTGTCACTGACTTTGGTATACTTCGACTGCTCGGAACTGCTGGAGGTGCCACAGGTAATACGAGTGGCTGGCGAAGCGGCGTACCGCTCTATACTTCTCCTGAACAGATCATGGGATCGCCCGGTGATGAGCGTAGTGACGTTTACTCTCTCGGCATCATGCTTTACGAACTCTGCGTTGGTACGCCCCCATTCCTGGGAAACAACCCTGCTACGGTTATGATGCAGCATATCAATACCGTACCGACCTTACCTGCGTTGATAAATCCAGGTCTACCTGCCGCGTTAACAACGATTATCATGCGCTGCATCGCTAAAGACCCCTGGGCGCGCTTCCCCAGCGTCTCTTCCCTCGTCGAAGCCCTCACGCAGGCTGTTGGAGTAGAGGGGCATGAGGCCGCTAATACCCCCATTACCGTGAACGTGAGCCAGCCCGATTACTCAGTCAAAGCTATGGACATGCCCACTATGCTCACGCCCCTTCCATCACAGAAACCAGTGAGAAGGAGACGAACTCTCTGGATCGTCCTGGCCGCGCTGCTGCTGCTGATCCTGGCGCTGGTTGGCTCAGGCCTGGGTGCCTACTTCGCATTTTTCTCAAAGAGCAGTCCTGCTATTACTACAACACCTGCTATAGTAGGACATGCTTACTTTGTCAGCAGCGGATTGTTGGGGCCGGATACAGGTAGCAGTCAAGGTATTACCGATCGCTTGCAGGTCAAACTTGAAAATATTTCGCCTGCTCCACAGGGCAAGGCTTATTATGCCTGGCTATTGAACGCGAAAGGCAGCGATTGGTCCCCTGTCCCTCTTGGTTCATTAACCGTGACTAATGGCGTAGCAGTCTTATCCTATGCGGGCGATGCAGCGCATTCTGATCTACTCGCAAGCAGTAGCCGCTTCTTTGTCACCGAAGAAGATGCTGGTTCGCCTCCCGTTAATCCCTCTCTGAACCCAGGCGCGCTGCTCTATTATGCCGAATTCTCTCAGATACCCGATCCCAATAATCCGAAACACTATAGCCTGTACGACCATCTTCGCCACCTGCTGGCAAATGACCCCAAAGTCGAAGCGGCAGGCCTGACGGGGGGATTAGATATATGGCTCTACAGAAATACGCAAAATGTGCTGGGATGGGCTAACAGTGCCAGGGACGCCCAGCAAAGCGGAGACGTTGGTTTCATCCACCGGCAGCTTATCCGTATCATTGATTACCTCGATGGGACATATTATGACCAGCATGATATACCAGGGCAGGGTTTGCTTGTCAATCCAACTGTTGCAAAAATCGGCTTGCTGACGTTTGATCCGGCGAATCAGGACCCTCCCGGCTACCTGGTTCATATTGCCACGCACCTGCGAGATGTGGCAGCGCTTCCGCAGGCGAGTGCGGAGCAAAAATTGCTTGCTAATCAAATTTACCAGGCGATAAATGAGGTAAACGTCTGGTTCCAGACTATACGCAGCGACGCGCTACAACTCTACTCGATGCCGCCATCTCAGTTGTTCGGAAGCAGTGGCCGCGCTCTGCTGAACGCTGTGGCAACCCTGGCGAACAACGCATTTGTCGGCCAGATCGACGCGCAGGGTCGGGTTATTGAAGGCATCGCGCAGATTCACTATGCCATCCAACAACTGGCGACATTTGACGTGAGAGCGTGTACGGCGAGCAATCCCTGTCCTTCGCTGGTATAGTAATCAAGAAAAAAAGGATACGGCTATGAGTACAGAACCACTTAGACGGCTGGGAAAATACGAATTGCAACAGCGCCTTGGGCAGGGCGGCATGGCCGAGGTCTGGAAGGCGCGTGACACTCAATTGCAACGCTTTGTCGCTATCAAACTGCTTCACGCTAATCTGCAGGCCGATCCGAATTTTGTGACGCGTTTCCAGAATGAAGCGCAGGCTATCGCATCCCTGCGCCACCCCAACATTGTGCAGATTCATGATTTCCAGGTATCCCTCCCACCCGAATCGCCCAGTCCCACCCCCTACATGGTAATGGCCTATATCGAGGGGCCTACTCTGGCCGACTACATCGCCAGCACTTCCGCCCGGGGGAAAATTCCGTCGTCTGTTGAGATTGTCAATCTCTTTACCTCGATCAGCCTTGCCGTTGATTACGCCCATCAGAAAGGCATGATCCACCGCGATATCAAACCCGCGAATATCCTGCTGGATAAACATAATGCAGCGCGTAATCCCATGGGCGAACCCATTCTCACCGACTTCGGACTTGCCAAACTACTCGGAGTATCCGCCGGTACCCTCACAGCTACTCAACTCGGTACTCCTCTGTATACTTCACCGGAGCAGGCGCGAGGCTATCCTGGCAACGAGCGTAGCGACCTGTATGCACTTGGAATCATCCTCTATGAAATGGTGACTGGCGCGCCGCCTTTCCGGGGTGACACTCCCCTTGCAGTGCTCTCGCAGCACCTCAACGTCACGCCGACTTCTCCTGTCCTTCTCAATCCAAATATCCCGCCAGCGTTGACGATGGTCATAATGACGGCTCTTGCCAAAGACCCGAACGCCCGTTTCCCCCGCGCTGTTACCATGACGGCTGCCATTGCCGAAGCGCTGAACGTTCCTCTCCCTGAGAGCCTGGGCCAGCCTGCCTATCCACCAGATGTGCGTAGCATGCCCACCTATATCGGTTCCCCCACTTATCAGATAGGAACGGGTATATTACCAACCTCTTCTTCTCCGGCTCTGTCGCCCTCATCCGGCGGCATGCTGCCAGTGACGGTGCCCCCAGGCAGTTCTGGAACGGCGTTTCCAGCATTCGTAACGCCACAATCTGCCTCTCAGCCCTCCGCTACAACACCGAATTTCTGGCAACCGAATACGGTACCCGCACCGGGTGGAATTGTGCCATCAGGGCCTCAATCGGTAACTCACTCTTCACCAGCAGGCGCAGTACAAATACCTGTCAACCCGACCCCACCTCCTGGCTCTGCAACTCCGGGTCCATCTGCTCATCCTGGGAGACGATGGAAAAGGCTTTACACGGTTCTGGTCGCACTCGTCATTCTCGCTCTGCTCGGTGCGGGACTGGGCGCATACTTTACGTTTTTTCACAAGAATAGCCAGTCTGTAGTCGTACCAGTTCCAGGCGGGCAGGCTTTCTTCCTGAGCAGTTCTCAATTTGATTTTGGCACGGCTCAAGGCATCGCCGATGAACTGCAAATCGATTTGCACAACGTACCTGTTCCACAGGCCGGTAAAAGTTATTATGCCTGGCTGCTTGCTGATAAGCAGCCACATGTTGAACAGAACCCCTTACAACCACAGCCGCAATTTACACTGCCGCTCTTGCTTGGCAAATTACCTTACGTACAGGGTAATATCAGTTACTTTTACCCTGGGGATTCGCAGCATGATAACTTGCTTTCACTGGCAAGCCGCCTGCTCATAACCGAAGAGAACACCAATGCAACGCCGCGTGGGCCAACCGCAGATCACAGCACCTGGCGTTATTATGCTGAGATTCCGCAAACAGCGTATGGGAACCCTCCATTGAGCGCGCTCGATCACATTCGTCACCTTTTCTATAAGGAAACAAGGGTAGATGTGTTGGGATTAGCCGGCGGATTGGATGTCTGGCTCCTCAGGAATACGGAAAAGGTGCTGGAATGGTCTATCAGCGCGCGAGGTGATTATCATCCACAGGTTTCAGATATAACCGATATACATAACCAGTTCCTCAGAATCCTGGACTACCTGGATGGATCGGCTAATGTGCATATAGACGTACCCAATGGCAGCCCCATTCTGGCAGATCCCACGATCTCTAAGGTTGCGTTGCTCTCGGTAGCCCCTGCGCAAACAAATGGCACAGAACTGGCAAATAATCCTCCCGGCTATGTGGATCATGTCTTGCTGCATCTGAATGGCGTGGTGAAGGCTCCCGATGCAACATCGCAGATGCGCGCACTCACTGCCCAGATCATTGAGTCGCTCAATAACGCGAAAACCTGGTTACAGCAAGTGAGAGGATTCGCGCGGCAGCTTGTCCAGATGAACGCGCTGCAATTATCGCAGCCCTCAACCCTTACCATGCTGAATAGCATGCTGTCCGACGCTACCTACGCCTACATTGGTCAGCTCGATCCAAACACCAACCAGGTTGTTCCAGGTGTGCTACAAGTTCACTACAATATACAACGGCTTGCGACATTGACAATTACACAGAATCTACCATCAACTTTGTAGGGACGCGATTTATCGCGTCCCTACAAATACATCGGACATAAGCACCGGACATAATGACGCGATAAATCGCGTCCCTACAATTCACAGGACATAATCCGAGAGGAATAACTATCAACATGGAGCTAGAGCGGCTTGGCAAATATGAACTGCTGGCGCGCCTGGGACAAGGAGGCATGGGTGAAGTCTGGAAAGCTCGTGATACCCAGCTGCGGCGCTATGTGGCCATAAAACTGCTCCACGCCGACCTACAGGCCAATCCTGATTTTGTGACGCACTTCATGCGCGAGGCCCAGTTCGTCGCATCTCTGCGCCATCCCAACATCGTGCAGATCCACGACTTCCAACTCACCGGCACGCAGGGATCAAACGTGAAAGCGTACATGGTGATGGACTATATTGAAGGCGGGACGCTGGCTGAATACATCAATAACACCGTTCGCAAAAGTCTTTTCCCGCCGGCTGCTGATATCGTTTATCTCTTTACAGCAATAAGTCTTGCCCTCGACTATGCGCACCAGAAGGGGATGATCCACCGCGATATCAAACCCGCGAATATTCTGCTGGACAGTTCCGCCCCTTCGGGCAGAGCTACAGGGGAACCAATCCTGACAGACTTCGGTATAGCCCGGCTGCAAGGAGCGAGCGCGGGCGGTTCAACTGTGACCCGCGCCTTGATAGGCACACCCCGCTACATCTCGCCGGAGCAAGCGGAGGGTCATGCAATTGACGAGCGTTCCGATCTCTATTCGCTCGGCATCGTCCTGTACGAAATACTGACCGGCATTACGCCTTTTCGCGGTGATAATCCGATCGCCGTCATGATGCAGCATATCCATGAAACACCGCCTCCGCCTGACCTCATCAATCCGAAAGTCACTGCCGCGCTCTCAGCAGTTGTGCTTCAGAGCATTGCCAAAGACCCGGAAGCACGTTTTCCCAGCGCCACAGCTATGACTGTGGCGTTGGCCGGCGCGTTCGGCCTGCCTGTCCCGGCAAGTTTGAACAAACCCGGTAACATCTATGAGCAGCCTGACTACAATCCACTCCAACCATACCCTTTGTTGCCGGGCATGGCCCATCCCCCCTTTCCTGCCGCAACAGCACAGGCAGCGCTATTTACGCCTGCTTCAACGGAGACTAGAGAGCCTCAATCTAACTCTCCGGTAATCACTCCCGCGCGTCTCACTCCCGCAAGGAGCGATCATGGAGAGAAGGGGCTTCAGTCATTGTTGCCAGCATATCGCAGGCGCAAAAGCCTGTATATCGCCTTAATAGCCTTCGTGGTACTTCTGCTGGTTGGAGCAGGCGCAATTTCTGTATTCTCGCAACTTTTCTCAAAAAATGTCACACAGGTCACGCCAACGCCAAATACATCCAATCAAGTAATTGTTGGGCATATTATCTTTCTCAGTAGCCCGAACACCCCTCACAATACTTTTGATCAATTGCAGATTGATCTGAATAATATTCCTTCCCCACCTGCTGGTAAAACCTACTATGCCTGGTTGGAGATTTCCAGCAGCGATTCGATAGAGTATCCAAACTGGCAATTACAGGTCGCAAACGGCTCAGTACATGGTCTCTACTCCAGTAGCGTGCAACATGCTGATTTGTATGCCAGGAGCGACACGTTTCTGATCACCACAGAGGATAGCAGCAGCACGCCGATCATCCCCTTTACCGATCTCAGCAGGCATCTCTATTATGCTATTATCTCTCACACATCCTCATCGTCTCCCACTTTCGAGGTCAGACATTGTCCATCAAGTAGCTCAGGTAACGCGGGGAATCCGTGCGCCTGAAGCTCTTCAACATCAATCCACCAGGGGAGGCTCTCCCGTCACTTCCCAGACGCGATAACCCAACTCGGTATCTTCTACCAGTGTCGTGCCGGGCAGGCGCAGCATTCTGACGACCGACCAGATATCGCCAGCCGCGCCTGAGATATTGCCCACCGTCACGGCCAGCGTATACGCGGCAGTTACGGGCGCAACAAGCGTCAGGATAATACCCGCCAGGGTGATGACTACAAAAGGAGCCAGCCCGACCACCAGGTATTGATTGCGCCGGAAAAGCTGGTTTTTCGCGCCGCAGTAGAGCGCATAGGGCAGCTTCGCGCCGAAATAGGGCCGTCCGCCCCATAGCAGAAACGCCGCGCCGTGCAGCAGTTCGTGCAGCGGCAGCATCAGGCAATATCCCACTACACTGATAACCAGCCAGAGCAGCACGCTGCCGCCGGTGATGCCCAGGTTCGTTGTGTGATAGTGTATGAAATAGGATGCATAATTCAGCAGGCCAAAGAACAGCACGCCCACAATCAGCAGTTGCAGGCTCAGCCGGGCCAGGGGCAGGAGTTGTTCCCGTTCCAGCAGGGCCAGTTCCTCAACTTTGCGAATATGCCCGGCGTCGATGGCTGCCTGTTGTTCGGCGCGCAGGCGCGGCTGGAAGCGATCTATGATGGTTAACGACATGCGACAAGTTTCCTCAATGGCTGCTTCGGTTAGACGCCCATCGAGCGGCCAATAATCTCCTTCATGATTTCATTGGTACCGGCATAGATGCTCTGCACGCGCGCGTCCAGGTACATGCGGGCGATGGGGTACTCCAGCATGTAGCCGTAGCCACCGTGCAGTTGCACGCACTGATCGACTACCCTCTTTTGCAGTTCTGAAGTCCACCATTTAGCCATCGCCGCGCTCTCCGGCGTGAGAGTTCCAGCATTCAACTCCTCGATGCAGCGGTCAACATAGACGCGCGCAATCTCAGTTTCCGTTTTCATCTCGGCGAGCTTGAAGCGCGAGTTCTGGAAGCTTCCGATGGGTTGGCCGAAGGCGGTACGCTCTTTGCAATACTCGAGCGTGATGTCCAGGGCGCGTTCGCAGGCTGCTACGGCCACAACAGCCACGCTCAGCCGCTCTTGCGCGAGCTGGCGCATTAGGTAATAAAAGCCTTTCCCTTCCTCGCCGAGCAGGTTGGTAACAGGTACGCGCACATCCTCAAAATACAACTCTGCCGTATCCTGTGCCTTCAAGCCCATTTTTTCGAGCTTGCGTCCGCGCTTGAACCCATCCATGCCGCGTTCCGCCACGACCAGGCTGATACCTTTGTGCCGCATCTCCGGGTTGGTTTTGGCTACCACGATGACCACATCGCTCAATATGCCGTTGGTGATAAACGTTTTCTGCCCGTTGAGCAGGTAATAATCGCCCTGGCGAATAGCCGATGAGCGCACAGCAGCCAGGTCGCTTCCCGTGTTTGGCTCGGTCATAGCAATGGCTGTAATCAACTCGCCGGAACACATGCCCGGCAGCCAGCGCCGCTTCTGCTCTTCGTTTGAATAGGCCAGGAAGTACGGCAGAACAATATCATTGTGCAGGCCGATGCCCTGACCCACGCTGGATACTCCCGCGCGCCCGGTTTCTTCGGCGATGATAACGCTGTACTTGAAATCGTCTACTCCCGCGCCGCCATATGCTTCGGGGACGCTCAGACCTAAGAAGCCTTGCTGTCCGGCCTTCAGCCACAGCTCGCGGGAAACGACGCCGTCCTTCTCCCATTGTTCGTTGTAGGGGACCATTTCCTTTTCCACAAAATGTCGAAACGCATCACGAAACAACGTATGTTCTTCAGTAAAGATGGTTCTTTTCATCTCATCTCCCGTTCATTCTGCTTGCGCACTGATCCAATGCGGGGCTTCTTCTTTGATACGGCAGGCGCTAACATCGCTGCTGTACATACTAGAATACCATACGCAGATGATGGTTCTGTTCACGCGTCACTCGTCGCTAAAGCGGTAGCCCGCGCCTGAAACTGTCAGCAGCAAGCGAGGGTGCGCGGGATCGGGTTCGATCTTGCGGCGCAACTGGCCGATGTAGACGTGTGGTTCACGTATTTCCACTCTCGCAAATTGTGCTATCATATCCCCAGACACAAACATTAGACAAAAAGGAAGCGATTGTTGTGATCGATATTTGCATGCTGGGGACGTGCGGCATGATGCCCATGCCGGGACGCTGGTTGTCATGCGCCCTGGTGCGCAGCGGCTCGACCCTTACCTTGATAGACTGCGGCGAGGGGACGCAAGTTCCGTGGAAAGCGCTGGGCTGGGGCTTTCGCCAGTTGGGAGCCATCTGCTTCACCCATATGCATGCTGACCACATTCTGGGCCTGCCCGGTGTGCTGTTTATGGTCGCGCACGCCGGGCGCACCGAACCGCTGCATATCTACGGGCCACAGGGAATGAGCTACGTTATCGACGGATTGCGGCGCGTCGCGCCTGAACTTCCCTTTGCTGTGCAGGTGTGTGAATTACAGAGTGGGGCGCAATTCGACCTGCCCGGTGGTTTGCGGGCCATGTGCGCGGCAGCCTCGCATGGCGTGCCTTGCCTGGCCTACCGCGTTGAGTTGGGGCGCAACAGGGAATTTCTGCCGGAACGGGCCAGAGCAGCGGGGTTGCCTGTGCAATTGTGGTCGCGCCTGCAACATGGAGAGAGTATCGAATACAACGGGCAGACCGTCACACCGGACAGCGTGTTAGGCCCACCCAGAAGCGGCATTTCGTTTGCGTTTATTACCGATACGCGCCCGACGCGCCAGCTGGAGGAGTTAGCGCGCGACGTTGATCTCTTGATCTGCGAGAGCATGTACGACGATCCCGCTGATCTACCTCTGGCAAAAGCTCACGCGCACATGCTCGCTGAAGAATCTGCTGGCATCGCTGCTGCTGCTCGCGCTCGTGCCTTGCTCCTGACGCATTTCAGTCCCAAGATCAATGACCCATCGCGGGCAGAAAAAGCGGCGCAGCGTGTCTTCGCGAACACGCGCGCCGCCAGAGATGGCATGGTCGTGACATTGGAGTATCCGTCTTGAACCTTGTCGTACCTTCAATATCACGACGCAGCTTGTAAGCCTCCGCCACCGGGTGTTTCCGCCTGTTTTGTCTCTTGCTCACGTTGAACAGGTAAGCTCCCATCCATCAGGCGAAGCTGGGCCACATTTTTCAGATGCAGATCAAAAAATTCAATGATTTTATTCACATACGCGGCTCGATCCTGGAAGTAGACGCCGCAGTGATCGGCATCGGGCAACATCCAGATTTCTTTTGGTTCCTGTGCCGCGTCGTACAGTAAGGGACCGTCACGCGGATCGACCAGTGTATCCTTCCCGCCATGAATGATAAGTATAGGGCGGGGCGCGATTTTAGCGATGTCGCGCAGCGGTTCTACCTGGTTGAAATGATAGCCCGCGCGCCACCAGAGCAGCGTATCAGACATCCATGTGACAAGTCTGGACGAGCGGCGAAACACGCGGCGGAGCTGATAATCTACAACGCTGGAGTGAGTTGCGAACGCGCTGTCCGATACCAGCGTCTCGATATCATTGCTGCGAGCCATAGCCATGATAGCTACTGCTGCTCCCATTGAATAGGCAATCACGCCCAGGTGTGTCTCTGGTGCGCGTTCCTTGGCGTAGGCCACCGCGCCAAGAAAATCGTTGATCTCGCTATAGCCAAGCGTGACGGGTGTCCCTACCTCAATACCATGCCCGTGATACTCGAAAGCCAGGATGTTATGCCCGGCTTTCCAGAGAAATGCCGAAATGCCCAGCACATCTGTTTTGAGCGAACGATAACCAGGACTGACGATGATCGTCGTCGTCGCGCCGGGACGAGGAATATACCAGCCATTTACCTGGTGTTTGCCCTCGGTCGGCGTGAATAAAACCTCTTCGGCGGGCAGTTCTAGTTCAAAAGGACTGAACTTATAACTATCATATACAGTCCGTTTCTGGGGGCGTATGATCGTTTCAACAATATACAATGAAACCGCCAACGTGATGCCCATCAAACCGACTCCACCACCCAGTCCGCCAAACAGGAGCCGCTTCAATGAAAAACGAGGAAATTTGTGGTTTTGCCACTGTAACATTGAAGTCGCCATCCTTTCTAATGTTATGAATGGAATGACACAATGCTAAACACTATTTACTATAACGCGCTGGGCGGCTATTTTATGCCCTGTATCTTACTATACGGTTCAGACTATCTTATAGTTCTAATCTCTCTTTGTTTATTGGTAAGCCCTGGCTGTTCCATTCATCCATGCCGCCGATCACGTTGAACAAGCGCGCGAAACTGTACTTTTGCAATAGCGCGCAGGCAATCGTGCTGCGTTGTCCGCTGCCGCAGATGACCGCCAGTGGTCGATCGCTGAAATTGTTGAGGGCATTATTATCGTCATGTAATGCTTGCTCGACGAAGTAATAGGGAACGTGCATGGCAGCCTCGATGTGACCCTCATCCCATTCGCCGGGATCTCGTACATCCAGCACATGCAGATTATGGTGCATTTCGTGCAGTTGTTCAACCGAAATCTGCTCCAATGCCTGGGTGGGCAGTTCTGCTTCCAGCCAGGCTGATATGCCGCCATGAAGGTAGCCAATCACCTGGTCATAACCAACAACGGCTAACTGCGTCACGGCGTCGCGCAGATCATTTTCATCGTGAACTACCAGTAGCAGGCGACTCTCCGGTGAAGCGACAAAGCCCACGCGCGTAGGAAAAGCAGAGCCGCGTAGCCAGACATGCAGCGTGCCGGGAATATGCCCTGCGGCGAATTGGTGCGGCGAGCGCGTATCGATGACCAGCGCCCCATTGCGTATCTCGCGTTGAAATGCCTGCGCATCGAGCGGCCTGGGAATCAGTGGCGTTTCAGCATTAGCGTAATCCAGGCGATTGCGTTCCACGATATTGGACATATTGGGTGGACGCTGTGGCAGGTTCTCATTCATGTCACGCACGAATGTTGCGCGGGAGCGCGGCGCCGCGGCAGTGTTGTACTTGCGCTCGAAGCCAATAGTCGAGCTGGTTTTGGCGTTCATGCCGCGCCCGCACAATGAGCCTGCCACGTGGGCCGGGTACACTTCTACTCCGTCATCGAACTTCAGCAGGCAATCAAAGATGCTATCAAACAGCAAACTGGCCCCCTCTTCGCCGGGAACAGCCAGGTCGGGACGCGCCACATCGCCGATAAAAAGCGAATCGCCCGTCAATACCAACCAGGGATCTTCGCCGCGACTGGTATCGGCGACGGCCAGCGCGATATGTTCCGGGCGATGGCCAGGAGTGTGAATGACACGCATTTTCACCACCCCAAAGTGCAGTTCGTCGCCATCTTTGAGATTTTTATGCGCGTATTCCGCGTGCGCATCCTCATGCACGTAGATGTCCGCGCCTGTGCGCCGCGCAATCTCGCCATGACCGGAGATATGATCGGCGTGGTTGTGCGTTTCGATCACTGCCGCGACCGCCATCCCTTTCGCATCGGCCATTTCCAGTATGTCGTCTACCATGTCCAGGCGTGGATCAACCACCGCGCACACCTGCGCGTTTGGGCAGCCCACTATATAGCTGGCGCATCCCAGGTCCTCTTTGACAAGTTGTTTGAAGTACATCGTCGTTCCTCCCTTTGTGCTCATCTCTCATTAGACACCATGTGTGTTACTATCAGTGTATGAAAGAAGCAACCAATTGTCCAGTGGGGGTGCCAGGGCGGGGACAAACCCTGGTCAACTGCACTTTCTATGCTCCAACCGTCACGGTAATATCAAATGCAAGTCGCCGAACTCGTGCCAGAGGTAACGCTGGCGTAGCGCTTCCTGGTAGGTGATGTTCAGGTGTTCCATGCCGCACAATGCTGCGAGCATGGCGATATGTGTCGCGCGCGGCTCGTGCAGCCCGGTGAGCATGGCATTAACAGCGCGAATGCCGCGCTGCGGTGTTATCACGAGGTCAGTCCAACCTTCTCCAGGGTGTGTCACTCCCATGCTGCTGGTCACGCTTTCAAGCGCTCGCACGACGGTCGTTCCTACCGCTATAACGCGTTTTCCCGCGCTGCGCGCCATATTGACAAGGCGAGCAGTTTCAGGTGACACGCGATAGTATTCCTCGTAGGGCGGTTCGTGTTCTTCCAGGCTGGCAACTCCTGTATGCAGGAGCAGGGGTGCTATCTGTATGCCATGCGCGACAAGGCAGGTAATCAATGCGGGCGTGAAGGCGCGGCCCGCCGAAGGCATTTCCGCGCTGCCCGGTTCTGTCGCGTAGACAGTCTGGTAGTAGCTGAGAGGCCAACTCTGCCGCACGTATTGGTAGCGTATGGGAAAGCCGTAGCGCGCCAGGTAATCATGTATAGGACAGGACGGGCGCAGCGTGGCAATCCACAGACGACGATGACTTCTTTTCTGCTTGCCCATAAGCAATGACGTTTCCGAAGGCGATAGGCTCTCGTATGTCTCTTGAGCATAAGGAGCATGGAGTGTCGCTATTGCGCCGCCGGGGAGTTGTAATTCTTCACCCATGTGAGCGTCATACAACGGTGTCGTCACACCATCACCGGGCAGGCGCATTTCGACCATCCAGCTATCGTCGGGAAGGTGGGTTGAAAGGTGCAGTTCGCAGGCGTTGCCACCGGCACGCGTGGCAGGCAATGCCGCGTTGATGGTTGCACTGGTGTTGATGACCAGCAAATCACCAGGCTCAAGGTAGGCGGGAAGATCGCGAAAACGCGTGTGAACGATGTGATTATCCGCGCGGTACGAGATCATCAGGCGCACCTCGTCACGTTGCAGCCCGCGCGCCTCTGGTGGCTCGCCTGCTTCAAGTTCTGCTGGTAAAGCAAAGGGAAGGACAGCGTCTTTGATATCTGGGGATAGAGCGGGTGTTTTCACGATGATTGCGTGTCCTTCACTAATGCGCGTGCCATATAACGTCCACTCGGAAGAGCGCCGCTGAGCAGTTCGAGCAGCCCCGGCACGCTCGTCTCCGGCAGCGGGCGATCACTGATATCTTCTCCGGGGAAGGCTTCTTGATGCATCTGCGTGCGCATGTCGCCAGGGTCAACCCAGTAGATGCGCCACGCTGGATTCTCAGCAGCAAGAATGTTTGAAAGCTGTTCGAGCGCGGCCTTGCTTGATCCATAACCGCCCCAGCCCTCGTAAGCTTCGACGCCGGCATCGCTGGTTACGTTGATGATACACGCTCCCGGCTTCAAAACATGCCGCGCTTCCTGAATAAGCGCCAGAGGGGCGACTACGTTGGTGCGATAGACCAGTTCAAGCACGTCAAGCGGATATTCGAGCAAGGCAGGCAGCGGGCTGGGACCAAGTATGCTGGCGTTGTTGACCAGCGCGTCGAGTCCGCCCAGTTCTTGCGCAGCTTTTGCCAGCTCGCGGCGGTGCGCCACGCCGGTGATATCGCCTG
>DATLSI010000252.1:0-31566 GCA_035534255.1 Ktedonobacteraceae bacterium
CGGCCGCCCAGCACCACATCCCCGTCCCAATTGATGCGGAATGGGGAATAAGGCGCGATGCGAACGGGGACAGGCGCAAGGCCCCCACGTCCGCCCAGCACCACATCCCTGTCCCTACGAAAGGTCTGGAAGTATCGTGGAACTACGAACATACTGGTCAATTATATGGCGACGTATCTGGGTGGTGATACTGGTGGTAGGGGTGGTGGCGCTTTACGTCGGCTATGAATATTATCACTTGCACAAAACGCCGGGTGCGTTGAAAGCCTATAGCTCGGCTATTACGATTCAGGTGGGCCTGGTATCGACCGCCAACAGCGATCCTAACAATGCTGATTATGTAACAGTGTCAGAGGCGCTGGCCGATACACTCGCAAATGGTCCTATCCTGTCTTCTCACGAGTTCGATCAGGATGTTTCGAACCAGATTAGCCAGGATATGAGCGTAATCAATCAGCGTTATGGCGCTAACCCTGGTCTGGGCGACTGGCAAAACGTGGGAGCTATCGGGGGAGCACTTTCAGCAGTGCGCGTGAACAGCCTGGTCACAATTACAACGAACTGGGCGACAAGCGCCGGAGCATGGGCGATTGCTAACGCGGTCGGAGAAGTCAGCACGAGCAAGATGGGAGTTTTTCTCGACTACGTTGTGACCCAGGACGCTACCCATACCTCCAGCAGTGGAAACGTTCAGCTACCGGCGGTGTCTGCTCGTGTCATCAGCAGCGCTACCAACCCGGCTACTGTTGCCGGATCATCAAACAGCAAAGTCACCCTGCTGATAGCGCTGCTGATTGTCGCGCTCATTCTGGGCATCGCCCTGACGTTCTTACTGGATTATCTGGATGATCGCCTTCGCGATAAAGACCAGATCGCACATTTACTGCAGCTACCTGTTCTTGGAGAATTACCGCGCGCTCCATCAGCCGGAAGCCGGTAAATTCGTTAGTCGTAGTGGCCAGGGCAGGGACAAGTTCCCAGAGGGGTGGTCGTCATCTTTTTGCGCGAGATACCAGGGGGGTCTGCATCCTTGTGGGTGAAAAAGGACGCACATGTGTAGGGACGCGATAAATCGCGTCCGCCCACGTCCGCACTCGTCTACACGGACGCGATAAATCGCGTCCCTACAAATCACCCGCAAGGACGGAGAACCACCAGGGCGACTGCTTGACAGAGTTTACGATCATGAATATAGTACGAAGGGCATTTAATCCAAAGGCGGAGATTGTTCCCGGTGATCTCCGCCTGTTTACTGTTAAAGGTAATAGATGAAGAATAGAGAAGGAGCTACAGCATGGGTAATCGCTCACAAGAACAACACTCGCTGCTGACTGATTTTGCTCAAAGTTCAGCATATAGCGAAGCATTACGCACGTTCTATGCCAATATTCGCTTTCAATGGGAGAATAGCAGTGCAGAGCGACCAGCAAACGCTCACTCGTTGCTTATCGCCACGCCGGTGGCCTATGGAGATTACGCGGCAGTGGCGGCGAACCTGGCCATTATAGCGGCTCAGAGCGGGTCCGCGACGATTCTAGTCGATGCCGATCTGCGCTCGCCGGGTTATCAACAACGCTTCGGTGTGGAAAAGACAACCGGCTTGAGTGACCTGTTACAGGACGATTCGCTGACAGGGGAGAAGATCGCAGGCGCGCTACAAAGTACATTCGTTCCCCGGCTGCGATTGCTGGGCGCGGGAACGGCCAAGTCGCAGTCAACCGCCCTGTTGTTCTCACCGAGATTGGAAAAGATAGTAAAAAGTCTCGGCCAGTTGCCTGGCACAGCAGAAAATGATGGCAGCGTCGTTATTTTTCATAGCCCCCCTGTGCTCGCGGGGGCTGATGCAGCGTTGATCGGCGCGCTGGTAGAGCAAACCGCGCTGGCGATCATCGTCAATCATACGACGCGGCAGCAGGCAAAACAGGCACAGGAACAGCTACAACAGGCGCACGCGCGACTGGTCGGTGTGGTATTGTGTTAAGTGGAGTGATACCCTTTCTAAAATGAGGAGGCTACCAAATGCAGGGACGGTACGGTAAGAGCCAGGGCAATGACCCCTGGGATCGAACCTCCAGTGATTCTCATGCTGCGCTCAATGGGAGCGGGAAACAGCGCGCTATGCCCCGGCGTCCTCCTGGCATGACGCACCTGGACACACCGCCGACTACTCACCGGATTGCCCGCCCACAGCGGCAGGAGAAGCCTCCCAAAAAGCGCGGGCGTCGCTTCTTGATCTTCGTAGCCGCGTTGGCTATCTGCGCGCTGCTGGTATTCGTGGTCGTATACGGGCTGGCGAACTACTTCCTCAGCTTAGGCTCCAGCGCGGGAGCAGCCAATACCACGACCGACTTCCTGCTCAACCTGAAAAGTCAGAATTACGCTCAGGCCTACAAAGACCTCGATGCAGTCATTACCATCTCGCAGCATCCCCAGGACTTCCAGAGTATGGGGCAGGCCGATGACCGCTGTTATGGTCCCGTGAAGGATTTTAACGAAGTCGCGGGCAGCGCGACCACCTCTTCAGATGGCAATACACAGTCCTATGCCTACACTATGACACGCAGCAAACTTTCGAAACCGTACCAGTTGACGCTGACACTCCAGAAGGATAGCGATGGCAACTGGGATATCACCAGCTATGGAGCTGATCTGGGGCCAGCACCGCCAACCTGTAAATAGGCATAGCAGGAAAACTTTATATTCTAAAAATGCTGGTGAACAATTCTCTCACTTGTTGCTACTAATAAAGAGAAGAAAGATGGCATCATAATGTCCTGGAGAGAAAGTTACAGACCGTGGAGTATACGCTGGTACGGGAGAGCGGCTGGATGAGTATGGGCATGCACGCGCAGCCAGTCACGCCAGTCGCCGATGAAAGTCTGGTCATTCGACGTATCGCGGCGGGCGATCGAGAGGCGCTGTCCGAACTCTATACACGCTATCAGCGCACGCTTTTCAACTATTTGCTGCAACTCACGTCGGATTATGGACTTGCCGAAGAGATTTTGCAGGATACACTGGTAGCAGTATGGAAAAGCGCGCATCGTTTCGAGGGTAGATCGAGCCTGCAAACCTGGCTGATAGGCATCGCGAGGCGACAGGCGCATAACACACTGAGGCAGCGCAGTCTGCCCCTGGCCTGCGAAGATGAGTTGGAGGGCCTGGCTGCGTCGGAACCAGAACCGGAAGCATTTACACTTGCCAGCGTTGCCCGCGACGAACTGGCGGCTGCATTTCGGCAACTCGCGCCCCTGCATCGCGAGGCGCTGGTGCTGATATTTGTGCAGGAGCTTTCGTACCAGGAAACTGCCACCATCCTTGAGGTGCCGGTAGGAACCGTCAAAAGCCGGATTTGCAATGCCCGGCGAGCATTGCGCGCCCTTCTCGACGCGCGAGAGGAGGCTCATCGATGACACTCCACATGCCCCAAAGCAACCAGCACATCACTGATCTCCTGCCAGCCTACATCAACAGCAGACTAGACGAGGCCAGCGCCGCACGAATACGCGCGCACCTGGCGGAGTGCGAGACATGCCGCCATGAACTGGCAACCTGGGAAGCTGTGAGCGGCGCGACCCAATTCGCTACCACGGCTATGCCTCTGCCCTCAGCAAAGCTGATGAGCCAGGTATGGGAGAAAATCGATGCCCAGGAAATGACAGCCGCGCCACACAGGTCGATTCAACGCCTGGTTCTCCATCTCTGGCTGGTGTTCAGCAGGCAAATGGCCTTGATTCACAAAAGTATCTGGATTGCCGCGATCTTCATCAACACACTGATGTGCGCGCTGGTTTTTCTAAGCGGTAGCAGCGCGCACAATCACTTACATGGTGTCGAAAACATCCTGGCCTTTTTCACAACCATCGCGGCTGCGTCCAGCGTGGCTTTTATTTACCAGGCCGAGCATGACGCCGGCTACGAGTTGATGCTGTCAACACCAACATCTATAAGGGTTGTGATGATCTGCCGCATGGTGCTGGTGGTCGGATATAACCTGGCGCTCGCCGCCATTTCGTCCGCGATTATCGCCATCGCCCTGGGTGGCACCCTGTGGGATTTCATGCAAATCTGGCTTGGGCCTATGCTTCTACTGGCATCCATAAGCCTGACCGTCTCGGTCACGCTTGGCTCAGTCGTAAGCGTGGTGGTCGCGCTGGTACTGGAAATATTGCAGGCGATTACCTCGTCAGTTGATAAGTTGACGCCTGAGCTGCAATTTCTGCACACGAATATCTGGCAAACAACCCCTATGACGCTCTTGATCGCACTATTCCTGGTTGTTTTCGCGGTCTTCTACGCGTCGCATCAGCCGAGGCTGTCAAATTTTTGATGCGGTCAGGGAGGACGATTGAAAGGAGGTGGGCATGAGCCAGCGCGCGATCTTATGGGGAGTTATGCGCTACGAATACAGGATGCAGATACGGCGTCGCTCTCTGTGGATTGTCTTCGCGGGTATTGCTTTACTACTGACGAGCACCGTGCTGGGGAACCTGGCTGGTCTGGAACAAAATTACGCCCACATGCCGTTACTACAACTCGTAGGCTCGGTAACGGTGGATATCAACTGGCTGCCGATTATTGCTATCGGCCTCTTTTTAGCCGACCGCTTCCCACGCGATAGGACCGCGAAGGTCGATGAATTGTTCGAGTCGACCGTGGGGAGGTTGAACACACGGCTGGCGGGCAAATACCTGGGCAGTGTGCTGGCTACACTTGTCCCCGCCTTTCTTGTTTACTTTATCGTTATGTGCATACTCGCGTTTTACAGGCATACCTTGCTGGTATTTCCTATTTCGCTTATTACCTACACTGCTATCGTTTTGCCGGGCGTTTGCTTTGTTGCCGCTTTCACGCTGGCCTGCACTGCCTGGATGTGGGTGCCGCTGTACCAGTTTCTTTTTATTGGCTACTGGTTTTGGGGGAATATGCTCGGCCCGCGGGTTGGATTACCAACCCTCGCGATTACGATTCTGACACCTGAGGGCAGTTTTATTGGAGCCGGTATTTTTGGCTCTACGGCCGTGGCCTGGATAAAGGATGTACCTCCTCTAGAAGGCTTCGCGAGCATGTTGCTCTTACTGCTCATCTCTTTGCTCGTTATGATTTTGTTCTATCGTTATCTAAAATGGGAACAGTCGCGCAAATAATCTGATACCGGAGAAACACTTTTATGAAAATCGAAATCGGGAGATTGAATAAAGTCTATCACGGAGGCATACACGCGCTGAACAATGTTGATCTGACCATTGCAGGCGGCATGTATGGTCTATTAGGCCCCAATGGAGCGGGGAAAACCACGCTGATGCGCATCCTGGCAGGCATTTTGCGCCCCAGCAGTGGCGACCTGCGCATTGGAGAGTATGATGGTCATACAGAGAGGGGGCGTATGGGGGTCAAACGCCTGCTGGGTTATTTGCCACAGGAGATGGGTGTGTATCCCGATTTGAACGCGCGCGAATTCCTCGATTACGTGGGCATTCTCAAAGGTTTGGATGACCGCGCGCACCGCCAGAGACGCGTTGGTGAATTGCTGGAAGTTGTTTCGCTGACGGATGTTGCGCATCGCAAGCTGAAAACCTATTCGGGCGGCATGAAACGGCGCATCGGAATCGCGCAGGCATTACTCAACGATCCCAAACTGCTGATAGTAGATGAACCAACCGCCGGGCTGGACCCGGAGGAACGCATTCGCTTCCGCAATTTACTGTCCGAACTGGGGGATGATCGCACGGTGTTACTCTCCACGCACATCGTAGAGGATGTGGCGCAGACTTGCCGCAACCTGGCTATTCTGAAGAATGGGCGCGTGGTCTTCCAGGGTACGACCTCGAACCTGATAGGTGAAGCGCGTGGTAAAGTATGGGTAGTGACCACGAATGGGACTAAACCCGCCAGACCGACTGGCGATATTACCATCGTTTCAACCATGCACATGGATACTTCGGTGCAATACCGCGTCGTAGGCGAGCTGGACGCGTCGGATCAGGATGAAGTCACACCAGCAGAGCCGAGCCTGGAAGATAGCTACGTCTGGTTAATGCGCGAGCAGCGCGGACAGAAGTTGACCAGAGCCAGGCAATAAGAATCCGTCTTTATTTAGGGAAAATGCATGAAGAAATTGCTGCTTTTGCTTATCATACCGATGTTTATTTTCGTGGGTGTTATTTTCTACAACTATAACCACAATATCACCGGGTCTACACCGGCGGACGCGCCCTGGTCGCCTGCTCAATTGCAGATTCCCGCCATCCATGTCGATGCGCCGGTTATGGACGTGGGGCGAACGGCCAGCGGGGCGATGGATGCGCCCGTCTCAAAAGCGTACAACTCGCCCTACTGGAGCAATGTTTTCTGGTATGACGCGGGTGCCGCGCCCGGACAGCCCGGTAATGCCGTCATCGCGGGACATGTTAACCGCGTGGGGGGAGACCCGGCGGTATTCTGGTCGCTCAGCAGTTTGCAGCCGGGAGATGCTGTGACGATAAAAACAAACGACGGAACGAGCATCAACTACGTGGTGAACCAGGTTGTGAGATATCCCGCCAACTATCCCGGCCAGGAGGCTATCAACGCGGTATTTGGGCCAACTACAGGTCATCACTTGAATCTGATCACCTGTAGTGGGGTCTGGACAGGCTCCGGCTATGATGAGCGGCTGGTAGTCTTCACAACCCAGGTTGGGTGAGATTCAAAGATTGCAGACAGTTTCCAGGGCGGGGGCAAGCCCCGCCCTGGTTTAAGTTCCCCCGCCCTGACTGCGGTCATGAAAAGGCGCTAATTCCCGTAATGGCCTGACCGATGATGAGCGTGTGTATATCGTCGGTGCCTTCGTAGGTGTAGACGGATTCCAGGTTATTGGAGTGACGGCTGACGGGGTATTCGAGGGTGATGCCGTTGGCTCCCAGCACCGAACGCGCCTCACGGGCAGTGCGTAGCGCCTCGCGCACGTTATTGCGCTTGGCAACCGAAATCTGTACTGGATGCAACAGGCCTTCGTCCTTGAGCCGCCCAAGTTGCAGAGCGAGCAATTGTGCCTTGACGAGTTCAGTAGCCATAATCACCAGCTTTTCCTGTACAAGCTGGAAGCTGGCGATGGGCCGATCGAACTGCACGCGCGTTTTGGCGTAATCCAGCGCTACCTCGTAGCACGCGCGAGCCGCGCCGGTCGCGCCCCAGGCGATGCCGAAGCGGGCTTCATCCAGGCAGGAGAGGGGTCCACGCAGGCCGCGCACGTTGGGCAACATATTTTCGGCAGGGATGCGGCAATCCTCGAAGTGCAATTCCGAGGTGACGGAGGCGCGCAATGAGAGTTTGTGATGCACATCGCTGGTGGTAAAGCCAGGGGTGCCACGCTCCACCAGGAAGCCGCGCACACCGTCTTCCGCCTTCGCCCAGACGACGGCAATATCGGCAAAGCCACCATTGGTGATCCACATTTTGGTACCGCTCAAGATGTACGAATCGCCATCTTTACGCGCTGTGGCACGCATGCTGCCGGGGTCGCTGCCGGAATCCGGCTCGGTCAATCCGAAACATCCGATGGCTTCACCACGCGCCATGCGTGGCAGCCAGCGCTGCTTCTGTTCCTCAGAGCCAAATGCATAAATTGGGAACATGGCCAGCGATCCCTGCACCGAGACGAAGGAGCGCAGGCCGCTATCGCCCGCTTCCAACTCCTGGCATGCCAGGCCGTAGCAGACCGCGCTCAACCCGGCGCAGCCATACCCATCAAGATGCATGCCAAGCAAACCAAGTTCGGCGATTTCAGGGATCAGTTCGCGTGGGAAGGTACCCGCCTCGAAGTGCTCGCCGATAATGGGCATGACGCGCTCAGTGACGAATTTACGCACGGTATCGCGCACCATGCGTTCCTCTTCGCTGAGCAGGCGATCGATATTATACAGATCGGTGGCCGCTGGCACCTGCACCTGGTGCGATGTTTTCGTGCTGGACATAATGAGTTGCTGCCTTTCGTGATAGTACATCATTGTACTGGAAATAGTACCATAAATAAGAGGTGGACGCGATTAAGTGGGGGACGCGATAAATCGTGTCCCTAATGAATTTTGACTAACGAATGCAGTAAGAACGGGGACAGACGCAAGGCCCCCACGTCCACTCCACCCCACATCCCTGTCCCTACGCACGCCGGGGGCGCAAGCGTCACGGTTGAGTTTATAGAAGTTGATCTTCAGCGTGGGTGGTATCAGTGGAATCAGCCCAGGCAGGGGTAAGCCCGTAGTCTCGAATCAACTCACCCATGTGTATCTTCTTCAACCCCTGCCAGGTTCCTTTGCTCTAATTTGGCTTCGCACGCGACATCGCGCGCGGCCCAGGGGATAGCTTCGAGGCGTTTTTCAGGGATGGGTCGCCCGCAATCGACACATTGGCCGTAGGTTCCCTGTTCGATGCGTTGGAGGGCCTGATTCACTTCTGTTAATAGCGCCTGCTCGTTCACCTGGATTGATTGTTCCTGCTGCATCTCCAGGAAGTCAACAGCCACATCTTCAAAATCCTGCAGGCCATCATTGGCTTCAACGGGATCGACAGGTCGAGGATGGGCCTCAGTCAGGCCCGCGATATCTCTCTGCAACTCATCTCGCTTGTCTTCGAGTCGTTTTTTCATGCTTTGAAGGTCTATTGCCATGCTACACGTCCTTTACTACTTGTATTTTCTATTTTCATTCTGTCGCGCGGCGACAGAGTATAGTTATGCCACAAACATTTTATCACGCATTCTCACTGGTGGAATAATATGCTGAGGATGTAAATAGTGCATATTCTCCCAAACATGCAGGCGAAGTGACTTTAAGATGTGCTTCATTGATATCACGATGAAAGGCTAGACGAAGTTTCGTGAAAAATGGTTCTCCGTGCTTCCGGGTGCTTTGTAGGGACGCGATTTATCGCGTCCGCGTGGGCGAGTGTCGGAGTGGGCGGACGCGATTTATCGCGTCCCTACACATGTGCGTCCTTTTTCACATGGAAGGATGCAGACCCGAAAAATCTTATCCTTTACGTGTGAGGTATAATATGTACGCTATGAAACAACTATCATTCTGGGATACTCTGCAACAACCGATTATTGGACTCGCGCCAATGGATGGCGTGACCGATGCGCCTTGCCGCACCATGCACGGGCTGTATGGACGCCCCGACGTGGTGCTGACCGAGTTCACCAATGTCGAGGGATTGTGGCGCGGCAGTGATCGCATCTTCCGCGATTTTCTCTACACGCCGGCGGAACGCCCCGTCGTGGCGCAAATCTTTGGTTGCCGACCGGAATACTTCTACAGGGCGGCGCATGTCGTGTGCGAACTGGGCTTTGACGGCGTGGATATCAATATGGGCTGTCCCGCGGGAACAGTCGCCAACAAAGGCGGGGGCGCGGCGCTGATCGGCATACCGGATACGGCGCAGGAGATTATCCGCGCCACGCAGCAGGGCGTGCGTGATTGGGCCAATGGTCAAACGCTCGAAGACCTGGAGATGGAGCCATTTCGCATTGCACGCATTCACCAGATGAACGAAGAGCGTACACGAGTATGGGGTGATTCAGCGCGCATCGAACGACGGCTGCTGCCCGTTTCGGTCAAGACGCGCCTGGGCGTCGATTCAATTGTGATTACTGACTGGGTGCAGGATTTGCTGGAACTGGCACCAGCCGCGATCTCCATTCACGGGCGCACACTGGCACAGCACTACAAAGGTGAGGCTGACTGGGACGCTATCGCAAGCGCAGCCGAGATCGTGCGCAAGACCGATACGCTCGTATTCGGCAATGGTGATATCAAGAGCCTGTATGATGCCGCGCAACGCATCCGCACGGCAGGAGTCAACGGTGTATTGATCGGACGCGCCACCTTCGGCAATCCCTGGCTCTTCCGCCAGCGCGAGCAGTTGAAAAAGCTGCTTAACGCGGGCATCAACCCGACCCAGGATGATCTGCCAGACGCGCAGCCGGGCCGCGAGGAGCGCTTATTGATGGCGCTTGAACACGCGCGTGTGCATGCCAAACTTAAAGGCGAAGATCATTATGTCGAGTTGCGCAAGCACATGGGCTGGTACCTGGGTCACTTCCCCGGAGCAAAACAGATACGCAACGAACTGGTGCGCATCAATAGCCTGGCGGATGTCGAGCGTATCATCCGCGCCGCGCTGGATAACCCCGCCGCATTTGGGGATGAGGGACCCGATGCTCCTGTCGAGGAATTACGAGACGCGGAGCTCGATGTGAGCTGCGCGTACTGATGGTAATAGCAGGGAGGAGCGGTCGTGCGTAGGGACAGGGACGCTTATGTAAAATGTATTGCCCACAAGGGGCGCCCCTACTCTGACCAGTGGGCCAATGCCGCTAAAGTTGGTGCGTATAGGTAACTGCACAGCACCTCCCGCATCTCTACGAAGATGAAATGTCTTGTTGCAATTTGCTTACGATTTCGGCCATCCAGGGGTAGTGTTCGCGCAGATGTTCGGTCATGCGGCGCAGGACTTTGGCAGATGTCCATTGTTCGCCGTTATGCGTATGTATTTGCTGGCGCTGATCGGGGGTCAATGCGCGTAGAAGTAGCTCGTAGTCCATGGCATTATCGAAGAACGCCATAGTGAGATCGGCGGGAATGGCATCATTAGCGGGTTCGCCGGGATGCTCATTCAAACGGGAAATATACCATCCTTCGGCTTCGAGCAAGTGCTGCATGTGCTCGGATAGCGACCAGGATTGCGGTGAAGGTCTGCGCTTCTGCTGTTCTGGTGATACATTTTCGTAGAGTTCGAGCAAGGCGGCGCGGACTGCAGCAGCCACATTCAAGGCTTTGTCGATCTCGATATCGTCGGGAGGCGCGAGGTCGGCCTGGAAAAGCGGGCCGATATTGTCGTTTTCAGCCACGATATGTTCTGATACGACAACCTCGATTTTTCCATCGAAATCATCCAGCACGGTTATGTCGTTGGCTTTTAGCCATTTCAGGTAATCGGCAATCGCGCCGGGGAGAGCTTGTAGCATTTCTTCACAGGCTGGTCTTGAACAATATAAGCCGGGTAAAGCGCGGCAGTAGGCCATACATTCTGCGGGCCACTCTTCGATGAGCATGTTAAACTGCATTTCTTGCTTCCTCTTTTCTGCTTCATTTATACCATCATACCCTATACAAAATTGTTGGTAAGCGCAAACGAATAAAAGGGAGCATAAATTCCTATATGACGAAGCAGATTGTTGGGTTCAGTATAATGGATACAGGTATGGATTTGTAGTGATTGTGAAGTGAGTGGTGTGAGGAGGATCATACTATGCAACATGGTACGCAGCCAAATTTTGAACCGCCAGTAATGCGACTTCCCCAGGTTCCCCCCTTAAAAGTGCCGGCCAGAAGGCAAACACAGTTTATCATACCGCCATCCCCGTCGCCAGCCCCGTACACCGAGCAGATACCGGCTATGCCATCTGTGCCCCCCGTGCCCCTGACGCGTGACTTCATTATACGAGTGCCGGTAACACCTCCGATTACCAGACAACAAACATGGGTACGAACGCCCAACCCGGCGCATATGAGCATACGGGCAGCGCCTGTTACGACATTTGTGCCAACCATAAAAAGAAGTAGAGAGGCGGGCAGCGGCGAAGTCTTGCTGGGATGCGCGTTTTTGCTACTAGCGGGACTGCTCGCGCTGGCATTGCTCTATTACCTCTCGATAGCGATATAGGCGACCGTTCCAGGGCGACCGCAAGGGTCGCCCCTACCCTGTTACGACGCGGGGCTGGTCCCTTCTCCTGGCCAGCCGATTCGCCAATAGACTTCGTGTAGGTGAATATCAAGCTTGCATGCTCAGTGTATACCCTGATACAATTATTAGACATTGGTTGGTCGAGATATCTAACGAGATACCCGACGGGATACCCGGCGTGATACCCCGATGCGATCATCGAAGCATCATCACTTTAGCGGGTTGATAGAGAAGATATCGCGTATGAGAAGCTCACTGAAAAGGCTTACCAGTGATATATATGACTTACTGTTTGTATTATGGATATACCTGAGCGCGAGCTGGCGTCACTATGGCTGGCGACGACGGCTCAGGTTCCAGCGATATGGTATAGTGGAAAGCAATCAAACGGGTATGAAACAATCCCTGCTATTTATCCGGCATGGGCAAACAACATGGAACGTTGAACATCGTCTTCCCGGCCAGTTGCCGGGCATCCTACTGAATGATACTGGCAGACAACAGGCGGCGCGGCTGGTCGACGCATTATCGGCTCTTCCTATAAGCGCGTTCATTAGCAGCCCGTTGGAAAGGGCGCGCGAAACTGCCGAGATTATGGCGCAGCCGCGTCATCTTGCTATTCAGCTTGAGCCAGGCTTGATGGACATTGATGTGGGCCACTGGGCCGGGCAAAACCATGACGAGTTGAATAAGAACGACGAGACGTGGAAAGCCTTTGTCAAAAACCCGACGGTCGCTCCCCCGGATGTTGAAACATTTCCGCAGGTGCAGGCGCGCGCGGTAGCCGCTGTCGAACACTGGCGCGCGCAGAAGGAAAGCGGCACATACCCGGCGTTTGTGGCGCATGCCGATGTCATCAAGCTGCTGCTGGCCCACTATACAGGGTTGGAGGCGGGACAGGCCGGAAAACTGGTGATTGATAATTCCTCGATCAGCATTGTTGAAGTCGAAGACGATAAACAGCCGCGCATTGTAGCTATCAGTTGGAACCCCAAACCTGGATGGCTGGAAGCGCCCAAAACTGAAACTGAACGGAAACAGAGCGAGGCTATCCTGGCAGGAGACGAGAAAGTACCGCAAGAATAATAATCCAGTTCGCGTGTGGAAGGGAACGCTTATATGTTTGATCCACGTGACCCTAGAGAACGCTTATGGTGGCATTACGACTCAAGACGCCCATTATCACTGGCGCAGATCGCGGCGATGGGCTGCATCGATACGCAGTCGGTCGCGCTGATCTGGCTGCTGCTGGAACGGGGCGCGTCGCTGACGGTGGCCGGGCCAACCGACCCACAGCCGGGCGTGGGCAAGACTACCACACTTAACGCTCTGATGCAGTTCGTGCCAGAAAATTCGGCGCTGGCGTATATGTCCGGCATGTACGAGAACTTCGCGTTCACGCAACTGGCCGATATCGAACCGGAGCATACCTACGCTCTGTGTAACGAAGTGAGCGATCACCTGCCCATCTATATGTGGGGACGCGTCGCGCGTCGTTATCTCACGCTGCCCGCCGATGGTTATCATATTGCTACCAGCGTGCATGCCGATACCATTGACGATGTACTCTACATGTACCAGCGTGACCTGCGCCTGACCGCCGAGGATGTGCGCCGCCTGGGGCTGGTCATTAATATCGGGTTGGTCGGTCACGTCTATCCTCTGCGCCGCCGCTGGCTAACGACGCACTTCTTGCAGGCGCATCCCGACCCAAAAAAGCCGCAGGCCGTCGTGCCTCTTCCACTATCACTCTGGAACGAATTTGACGATGCTTTTGAACACGCCGACCAGTCTATCCTGGATGATCTAGCGGATTGGGCAGGGATGACGCCAGATGCTTTCGCCAAAGCTCTCAAGCTGCGCGCCGACTGCATGCAAGAAATCGCGCAAGGATCGGGCGTTGATATACGCCAGATGTACGATGAGATCGCGCAACTGCGCCAGTGCGAGAAAGAAGCTAAACCATAGAATAAAATGATAGGTCAAGTTGTTCGATTAGGTAGTGACTCGAGAAAGGAGTACGCCATGTTCAGACACATCAAGCTTGTGAGCGAAGGGCGTTGGCCGCGCATCTGCAATGAACGTTAGTTACAACAGAAAAAGAGGAGCATACTAAAGTATGAGTTATTCTATCGCTATGCTCAGCGTCCACACGTCTCCGCTCGATTTGCCGGGGTACACAAAAGATGCTGGCGGCATGAACGTCTACATCCAACAACTGGCTCGCGAACTGGGCCAATCACAAATCAACGTCGATATCTTCACTCGTCGCGTCAACACATCCACGCCACACATCGTCAACCTTAGCCCCCGCGTGCGCGTCATTCATATCGCAGCAGGGCCGGCTCTCCCCATCCATAAAGATGAACTCTATAATTACCTGCCCGCGTTCGCGCAGCACATCGATGAATTTCGCATCAGCACAGGCAAACACTATGATCTGCTGCACAGTCATTACTGGCTATCGGGGGTAGCTGCCATGCAACTTGCGCAGCGCTGGAACGTTCCCCACATCACCATGTTTCACACGCTGGCGCATCTGAAGCAACTGGCTAACCCTGGAGCGCCAGAACCGCCCTTGCGACTTGAAATGGAACGCCTTCTCATCAAGCAGGTTGATCGCATCATCGCAGCCACAGCCGAGGAACGCGCGCAGATCATTCGTAACTGCGGGGCAACCTCAAGCCAGGTACAGGTTATTCCCTGCGGGGTCGATCTCAAACGTTTTATGCCCTGTGACCGCGAAAAGACGCGCGAACAACTGAGATGGAAACAGGACAGCCCGGTGCTGTTATTCGCGGGAAGGCTTGACCCGTTCAAGGGGCCTGATCTGCTGCTGCGCGCCGCGGCTTTGATGAAGGAAAAGGCGCAGGTCGTGATAGTCGGCGGCAAACAGTCGAACGACTGTGAAATACAAGAACTGCGCCAGCTCGCCAGCGATTTGCGCATAAGCAAAAGAGTGCATTTCCTGGGCGCGCGCCCGCAGCAGGAACTACCCATGCTGTACAGCGCGGCTGATGTGACGGTCATTCCATCGTATCACGAGAGCTTTGGCCTGGCCGCCGTTGAGTCGCTGGCCTGCGGAACACCCGTTGTGGCGACACGCGCGGGTGGCCTGACCACCGTCATTCGCAATGGCGAGACGGGCTTTCTCGTCCCGCGCTGTCCCGGCTTCTTCGCTGAACGCCTGGATACACTGCTGCAACAGCCCGCATTGCTGGCAAAGATGAGGCAAGCAGCGCGTCCCTCGACGCTCCAGTATAGCTGGAAACATGTAGCGCAGCGGGTGCGCGAGACGTATGAGGGCGCGATTGAGGGAGATCGTATTCTCGCGGCATTATAATTGCTTGAGAATATACCCGGCGTCATGGTTGGTACCGCTGAGGATGTCAATACGCACCCCGCTTATCTCCCTTTGTATTCAGGCTTGCGCTTCTGCAAAAAGGCCATGACGGCGTTGCGGTGATCTTCTGTCTCAAAGGCCATGTCTTGCAGTTCGCCTTCGAGTCGCAGCGCGCTCTGGAGATCAGCGTCGGCGGAAGTATAGATCTGCTGCTTAATCAAGGCATAGGTGCGGGTAGGGCCATTAGCCAGTCGCCGCGCAAAGGCGTTAACGGCTGCATCGAATTCCGCCGCCGGCACGCATTTATTGACGAGTCCAAGACGCTCGGCTTCCGCGCCACTCACCTCATCGGCCAGCATCGCCAGTTCCATAGCCTTGCCCACGCCGACCAGCCGGGGCAGGAAGTAGCCACCACCGCCATCGGGCACGAGGCCAATCCTGGCGAAAGCTTCGATGAAACGCGCGTCGTCAGAGGCGATACGCATATCACAGGCCAGGGCGATGTTGCAGGAGATGCCGGCTGCCGCGCCACGTACCGCCGCGACGACGGGTTTGGGCATGTTGCGAATCGCCAGAACCACGCGGTGATACTTTGCCAGGTGTACGCTCACCGTTCCCAAAGCCCCGCTGGAGCGGCCTTCAGCCATGCTGCGCAGGTCTTGCCCCGAACCGAAGGCTCGGCCCGCGCCCGTGAGGACGACACAACGCACCGTTTCGTCCTGCGCGGCTGCTTCTACAGCCTCGGTCAATTCTTCCAGCATAGCATCGTTGAAGGCGTTGAGCACTTCGGGCCGGTTCATGGTGATGGTGAGTACGCCACCATCCTGTTGAATGAGCAGGTTTTGGAAGTCGGTTCGCATGGGTTCTCCTCCTTATTACCTCATGACAGGTAAATCAAGCATCAACACCTCTAAGGCGATGCGCGCATTGACGTTCTGGTCCAGAGCTTCCATGGTGCCTAAGATGGCACGCACCATGCGCTGGGATTGGGCCGGGCCTACTCTGGCGGCCTGTTTTTGGATGACGGTGGACATATCTACGTTGACGACGAGGTCAAGGCTGTTGTTGGCTGCTAAGAGCATGTCGCGCCACCAGAGCAGCCACAACTCAAGTATACCACGAAGTTTGTCGCTGTCGGCGCTGAGTCGCTGCGCGATGTCGAAACGCTGCGCGGTGTTGAGGACGGGCAGGCGCGTCAGGGTTTCCAGTTGTGTTTTGCGAGCAGCCAGCATCTCTTCATCTTCGACGGCCTGCACAGCCCAGCCCATGCGACCGGCTGCCAGGGCCGCGATCAAGGTGGCCTCTTCTGTTTCAACCTGCCACTGCTGTTCAAGGGCGGCTTTGATCTGCGCGGTGGTGAGCAGATTCATAGAAATTTGTTGCACGCGCGAGAGGATGGTTGGCAGTAGTTGGCCGGGATCGGGTGCGGTGAGCAGTAAGACCACATCCGGCTCTGGCTCTTCCAGCGTTTTCAAAAGGCAGTTGGCGGCCTGGATGTTCATATCTTGCATGCCATCGATGATGAAGATGTTGCGGCGACCCTCCAGGGTTTTACGGGAAGTGTCGCTCTGCAAGGCACGTACCTGGTCGATGAGGATGAACTGGCGGTCGGGCGGTCGGGCGATATAGTGAACGTCAGGATGATTATTATGCATAACCTTGCGACAGGAGAGGCAGGTATTACACGGGTTTTGCGGCGCGACTGTGGGGTCTGGCCCACCTGTGCAGAGTAAGGTCTGGGCGAAACGTCGCGCGAGAAGGGCTTTCCCGATATGCTCAGGGCCGGTGAGCAGGTAGGCATGCCGCACGCGCTCGGATAAAATAGCGCGGCGCAGCGCGTTGATAGCATGATCGTGGCCGACGATGCCCCAGTCATGGGCGAGAACAGGTGCTTCACTCATAGAAACATGGTAGCAGAAACGCGTGATGATAGCAAGATGCACGAGTGCTGCGAGCATAGCTATGTCATGGTATAATGGTATACTAAAAGAGCGAAATATACTGATGCCCGGTGGTAGGCAATTGCACCAAATGCTGCGCGTGAAACGTGTATGCATCAGACACGAATGTCCAGAAATAGGACAAATTGCATAAATGTCAACTACTCCACAGTAATTTATGGGGAAATATGTTATGCTACGAAAGTTAAATGATACTTGCAATTATGTCTCATGCCGTTTTAATGAAAAAAAGATAAGGTTAATGTAACCAATGGACACCTCTATCCGTCTCTACAACTCGAATGGTAGATCGCGCTCGACGCTGGATACTGAAACTCCGGGCTACGCTAGCAGTCCTTTACAGGGCGATGAAGATAGACGCGCGGAGGTATCCATCGTCGATGGAGAGCGAGTAACCGAAACCATCTCCGCGCAATCTTTAAGCGCGCTGAAAGAACCGGCGCAGCGGGTAGATGTGGCAGACTTTGAAGCGATTTTTGTGCGCTTTCAAGGGCCTATCACAAATTTCATCTACCATCTTATTGGCAATCGTGAACAAGCGTATGATCTGGCGCAGGATGTCTTCGTCAAGGCGTACAAGGCGCTGCTCAACGGGACGGTGGTGCAGCCGGGGGCTTTATCAGCCTGGCTCTATCGCATCGCGTCGAACACGACGACTGATACGCTGCGCAGAAGGCGTTTGATTTCCTGGCTGCCTCTCTCGTTGTTCAATGAAGATCGCGGCATCGGCGCGGGCGTGGTTTCCGACGCGGGCGGCACGGCTTCTGAGAACTTTAGCTCGAACAACGAAGATGGCGAAGGGAGAAGTAGCTCTATCACCTCGTTGTACGAGCGTGGCAGCTATGACGGCGGGCGGTTTGAGAACCGCGTGGCCGACAGGGAAATTGTGGAGCGACTCTTTAAGCAGTTGCCCCCCAAATATGCCATCTGTTTGTGGCTCTATGAGCATGATGGGTGCTCCTGCGCAGAGATCGCTGCGGTATTGAACATCAGCGCGTCAGCGGTAAAAATGCGCTTGATGCGAGCGCGCGAAAGGTTTACGATCCTGTATAGGCAAGAAGTGGGTGACAACAAGTGAACTGCGAGCAGGCTCGGACAATGATGTCCTTATATCGCCAATTGAAAAACGGAGAGTTCGATACAACTGACCTGGATGTTCACCTGGAACAGTGCGCGTCGTGCCGACAAACGCTGGCCCGCGACATGTTCATCGGGGAGCAGGTGCGCGCTTTACCTGTGCTGGAAACGCCACCAGATATGCACGCGAAGGTGATGCGCGCGCTGGCCCAAGAACAGACAGAATTTCTCAAAAAGGCCGCGCCCGGAAGCGTCTCTACGCCAGAATTTCTCAAACCTTACCTGCACGATTCCGCTCAATCCATGCAATCATCGCATGCTGTCAGTTCGTTCTCGTCGGCGGAGACGGGACCGCTGCCTGTCATTCATGCCAGAAGGCGCAAAAATCGCCCGCGCTCGCATATGAGCCAGTTCGCTGTACTGGGCGTGGCCGCCATGTTTTTAATGGTGCTGATGATGGGCGGAGTAACCTCTCTATTGCTGCTGGCTAAGGGCAGCGCGACCCACCTGGCTCATATCTCCAACACTACAAGTAACTTGCTGACGCGTATCGATATTCAAAAAACTACCTATACAACGACAACTTCCTACACCCGTATTGCCAGCGCGGTGGCTGATCGCAATGCTATTTACTATACAGCCTACCAGGATGGGACGACGCCTGCCTGGATGCTGCTCCAGATGGAGCGCGCTACGCGGACAAGCACACCATTGCTGGCACAGCCGGGTGGCCAGGCGATGATTTTACTGGGAAGCAATGCGCAGTGGGTTGTCTGGTTGCAATATGACGACCCGGTAGTACACCCTTATAAAAACAATCCCACAGGCAATCAGAAACAGGTACTATCGCCCTGGAGTTTACGCGTCCTTCCACTGGCGCAGGTAGCCCAGGCGACCTCTCCCATCACGCCGACCGTTCTTCTCAAAGGGACATTTGACCAGCAGACGGTGCCAACCTGGGTGCATACTCCAGTACAGGGCATCTGGTTAGCGCAAAATGTTCTGCTAGTGGCTACGATCGATGAGAATGGCAAATCGCATCTTCTGGAGTATCAACTGGATTTAGCCAGCAAGCCCGCTATGACTGAGATCGCGGCGGCAACCCTCGACCACCTCATCAGTTCGCCGACCACGAATAGTGACGCCACGGAGATCTACTGGGCCGATGAATGGATATCTGATACCGGAGTGCTGAATAGTAATATCCTGATGCAGCAGGAAACTGATGCACCTGGTATCATGCGTCCTTCGCATGGACGCTGGATGGGATACCCCGCTCAGATTATTAAGCAGGGATCGTTCCGCACAGATGGGATGTCGTTCCGCCCGCAAATAGCTGACAACATGCTATTCTGGTTGAGTGCCGCGCCCGTTTCCAACGCGCCAACCGGAACACCGACGACTGGCAGCACAAGCACGCCGGTTGCAACGACAACGCCACAGATCAGCACGTCTCTCATCCCGCGTACCGACAACAGCATTTACGCGCCCGCGCTCGACGCCTCGGTACTGGGACAGGTACTTATGCTGCCACTGGACAGTGACGCACTGACAACGCCGGTATCCCTCAATAACACAGGCCCGGCTTACGCGCTACAAGTTGGCTCCGATTTCGCGCTCTGGCAGGGGGACAAAGGGTATGAGATGTTTGATGTTCCCACCGAGAACGATGTGACAACTGGCAATGTTCTGAATGACGCAGCCTTCCTGGCGGTCAACGGGGATTCAGCCGTATGGACGAGTGACGCTGCCCCAAACGTTACTACCAGTTCTAATAGCGCGCTGACAACGACAAACCTCTTCACATTCGACTGGCCGAAATAGGGAGAGTAGCACTTCCGTTCATGAAACAGGGCGACCGCGAGGGTCGCCCCTACCATATACGAACGGGGGTTTTTATAGCATCTTATGAATTTCCGGCTACATTGTTTTCTTCCAGTGATTCCTTGCTTAACTCGACGATGTCGACACCCAGCTTTTCAGCCAGCGTTGGATCGAGACGGACGAGATGTTCCTTTAACTCCATATGCTGCTCTTCAATGCGCTTTACGAGTTGGAGCATTACTGTGTCCTGGTGGTCAAGGTGCTGCATGATGAAGCGGATTTCCTCTTCACCTTTGCTGTCGGTCTGGTAGTCATTCTGCGCGGTGAGGCGATCTTTCTCCGACTGGCGATTCTGGCTCATCATGATCACAGGCGCCGCATATGCAGCTTGACATGATAGCAACAAATTCATGGCGATAAAAGGATATTGGTCCCATTTCCAAATCCAAAATCCAACGGAGTTGAGTATGGCCCACAGCACAAGTATCGTGCTCTGGATGATAATGAACCGCCAACTACCCATGCCGGTTGCTACTCTATCCGCAACCCTCTGCCCCATCGTCATCTGTTCATCCGCAACTTCATTCACGTCAATAACAGCAGGATGGTCGTGCTTAAACGTAGGAAATTTGAAGTGAATCCCCTCTAACAGGTTCTTACGTTCGTGATGAAACTGATCATTGTTGCGAGCAACACCTTGAGACGCGGGAGTGATATCCATACGATTTCTCCTTAGCTGGTTGTTAGCACCCCAGGAGTTTGGCGATCAGCATACGCTGCACCTCGCTGGTGCCTTCACCAATTTCGTTAATTTTGACGCTGCGCCAGTAACGCGACACCGGATATTCGTCCATGAAGCCGTAGCCGCCGTGTATTTGCACAGCCTGGTCCGCGGCGCGTTTGGCGGTCTCTGATGCAAAAAGTTTGGCAATCGACGCCTCGCGCGTATACGGTTTGCCCTGCACATGCAACCAGGCAGCCTTATAATACATTAAACGGGCTAATTCTATTTCTGTATCCATATCGGCAAGTTTGAACTGAATGGCCTGGAATTTGCTGATGGGCTTACCAAATTGCTTGCGCTCCCTAGCATAAGCCAGCGCTTCATCAAGGCAGGCCTGGGCCAGTCCCACGGAAAGCGCGGCAATGGCGACGCGCCCGGCATCGAGGATGTACATGAATTGCTTGAAGCCATCGCCACGCTGGCCCAGGATGTCGCCCTCGGGAATGACGCAATCTTCAAAGGTGAGAGGGCGTGTATCGGAGGCTTTCCAGCCCATTTTCTTGTAGGGGCTGCCGATAATATAGCCGGGTGTGCCTCTGGGAACAATGATGTTGGTGATTTCGTTGCGCCCGTCTGGACGTTTGCCGGTGATAGCGGTGATGGTAACGCCGCCCGTCATATCGGTGCCAGCATTCGTAATAAATGCCTTCGAGCCGTTGATATGCCAGTATCCATCACGCAAGATGGCACGCGTCTGGGTGCCACCTGAGTCGGAACCAGCTTCAGGCTCGGTCAGACCAAAGGCCCACAATCGCTCGCCGCGCGCCAGTGGAACAAGATACTGTTCCTTCTGCTGCTCGTTGCCAAAGAGGTAGAATGGACTGGCTCCCAACGAAGTATGCGCCTCCATTGTAATGCCAACCGAGACATCACCGCGCGAGATTTCTTCTATAGCGATACAATAAGAGAGGAAATCGGCGCCCGCGCCGCCGTATGCCTCTGGAAACGGTAATCCCAGCAGTCCCAGTTCGCCCATCTTACGGATGAGTTGGTAGGGGAATTGCCCGGTACGGTCCATCTCTTCGGCAAGCGGTTTGATCTCCTGTTCGGCGAAATCACGGCAGGTATCACGAATTGCTGTTTGCTCTTCACTGAGCGAAAAGTCCATGATGTCATACTCTCTTTCTCTGACTGGCCTTGACTTATAGCACAGATAGAATAGTCGCTTCTGCTCAACTATTATACGGGTTTTAGCAAGCAATGCGTAGCAGGGTTAACTCAGCAGCAAAGGATGAGGTCGTCAAAGCTGCTTATAATAACCCGGCTGGCAGGCCAGAAACACTGTATCGCTACCTGGCTTTGCAACCGGATGGCGCTTTCATCGCGCAAGAAGATGGGCGAATTGTAGGATTTGGCGGCGCGATCAATTATGCTACGTTTGGCTATATCGGCCTGATGTCGGTGCATCCAGCCATGCAACGGCGCGGGGCTGTAACTAATTATAGGTTCTCCGTCCTTCCGGGTGATTTGTAGGGACGCGATCAATCGCATCCGCGTGGGCGAGTGTCGGTGTGTAGGGACGCGATCAATCGCATCCCTACAAATATGCGTCCTTTTTCACCCGGAAGGGTTTGGATAGCAAAACCTGCTCAGGCTGTTGCCTGATCGCTTGTTTCGACGCTGGCACCAACGCCGCGGCGCAGCATGGGAACCTTATCGAGAGCCTCCCAGGGAGCGTCGATGTCGGTGCGGCCAAAATGCCCGAAAGCGGCAGTCGGCTGGTAGATGGGGCGGCGCAGGTTTAACGACTGGATAATGCCAGCCGGACGCAGGTCGAAATGCTCGTTAATCAGGCGAATGATCTCGTCATTGGAGACCTTGCCGGTGCCGGAGGTGTCTACGAAGAGAGACAGGGGTCGGGCAACGCCAATAGCATAGGAGACCTGCAACTCGATGCGGTCGGCCAGACCCGCGGCCACGATGTTTTTCGCGATATGGCGCACGGCGTAGGAAGCGGAACGGTCCACTTTCGTCGGGTCTTTACCACTGAACGCGCCGCCACCATGACGAGCCATGCCGCCGTAGGTGTCAACGATGATCTTGCGCCCGGTCAGGCCGGCGTCGCCCATAGGGCCACCTGTGACAAAACGCCCCGTGGGGTTGACGAATATCCTGGTATGGCTGTCCAGCAAGTTGGAGGGGATAACGGGTTTGATGATGTGCTCGATGACATCCTGGCGAATCTGCTCGTGATCGACGTATTCCGCGTGCTGCGCAGAGACAACAATTGAATCGACGCGCACCGGGCGACCATTCTCATACTGTATCGTGACCTGGCTCTTGCCGTCGGGGCGCAGGTAGGACATGGGGCCTGAGCCGCCCCATGATTTGCGCCGCACCTGCGAAAGCTGGCGGGTGAGTTTGTGGGCGAGGCTGATGGGCATAGGCATGTATTCGGGGGTTTCGTTGCAGGCAAAACCGATCATCATGCCCTGATCGCCAGCGCCGATGCGTTCCAACTCGTCGTCGGTCAGATACGCAACACCACCTTTGGTTTCCATCGAATTGCTGACGCCCATGTCAATATCGGGCGACTGCTTGCCAATGGAAGTGACGACACCACAGGTACGATAATCAAAGCCGTAATCGGCGTTGATATAGCCCACCTGCTCGATGGTTTTGCGCACGACAGCCGGCATATCAATCCAGGCAGAGGTGGTAATTTCACCCGCGATAAGCACGAGGCCGGTAGTAGTGGCCGCTTCGCAGGCGACGCGGGCCATAGGGTCCTGAGAGAGAATAGCGTCGAGAACTCCATCGGAGATCTGGTCACACAGCTTATCGGGATGACCCTCCGTCACCGACTCGCTGGTGAAAAACGTTTTCGGGTTGTTCATGAAATCGCTCATAAATGTGTTTGCGCTCCTTTCGTGACAAGACTAATTTCGAGACGACATAGGGGAAAGAAGATATAAAAACCCCCTGAGACTCAGGGGGTTTAGCGTTTTATGGCTTGATTCCCCTCATCTTGCGGATCATTCCGCCGGAATTGGCACCCTTCCTGCAAGTGCGCAGGCGGGTTGCCGGGCTTCATCGGGCCGTTTCCCTCCACCTCTCTTGATGAGAGCAGTTTCTGCTTCACATGTTCAGTTGTTTAAGTTCGCTTCAGCAATTATAACTGCTTATTACAATTATACGTTTGGATACGGTTGTTGTCAAATCGAATTTCATGAGGTGATGTGTAGGGACGCGATTGATCGCGTCCCCGTCCCAGGCCCATGCGCGTCGCTGGGGACGCGATTGATCGCGTCCCTGTCCCAGGCCCATGTGCGTCGCTGTGGACGCGATCAATCGCGTCCCTACACATTTTACGTACCCGATTCCCAGGAATTGAGGTATTTATCCTGTTCGGCGCTCAGGGTGTCGATGCGCACGCCCATAGCGTGCAGTTTGAGACGGGCTATCTCCTTGTCGAGTTCGGCGGGCAAGGTGTAGACACGCGGCTGCAAGGATTTGGCGTTGTTCAAGATGAACTCCGCGCCGAGAGCCTGGTTAGCGAAGCTCATGTCCATGACGCTGGCGGGATGGCCTTCGGCGGCTGAGAGGTTGACGAGACGGCCTTCGGCGAGCAGGTGAACCTGGCGACCGTCGGCATAGGTGTACTCGTCCACGAAGTCGCGCACGCGGCGCTTGCTGGTTGCCAGTTTCTCCAGTTCAGCAATGTTGATTTCGTCGTTGAAGTGGCCGGAGTTGGCGAGGATTGCGCCATTTTTCATACGTTCCAGGTGCTGGCGATCAATAACGTTGATATCGCCCGTCACTGTTACAAAGATATCCCCCTGGGAAGCGGCTTCGATGCCCGGCATGACGCGGTAGCCATCCATGACGGCTTCCAATGCGCGGGTCGGATCGACTTCACAGACGATGACGTTCGCGCCCAAGCCGTGCGCGCGCGAAGCCACGCCACGCCCGCACCAGCCGTAGCCAAAGACGACGAAGGTGCGCCCGGCAATCAGGATATTGGTGGAGCGAATGATGGCATCGAGCGAACTTTGACCGGTGCCGTAGCGGTTGTCGAACATATGCTTGGTGTCGGACTCGTTGACGGCCAGCACGGGGAAGCGCAGCACGCCCTGTTTTTCCATGCTGTGCAGGCGAATAACGCCCGTGGTTGTCTCTTCCATGCCGCCAATAATGCCGGGGATCAGTTCGGTGCGGCTGGTGTGCAGGGTTGAGACGAGATCACAGCCGTCATCCATGGTCATGTTGGGCTGGTGATCGAGCACGGCATTGATGTGGCGATAATAAGTGTCTTCCTGCTCGCCTTTGATGGCATAGGTCGGGATACCGTACTCGCTGATGAGCGCGGCGGCTACATCGTCCTGCGTTGAAAGCGGGTTCGAGGCGCACAGCACGAGATCGGCCCCACCCGCTTTGAGGGTGATGGCGAGATTGGCGGTTTCAGTGGTGATATGCAGGCAGCCCGACATGCGCACGCCCTTGAGGGGCTGATCTTTGCTAAAACGCTCGCGAATGAGCCGCAGCACCGGCATTTCTTTAGCCGCCCACTCGATGCGGTCCTTGCCGCGCGCGGCCAGAAAGATGTCTTTAACATCTCCTTTAGTTGTGGTGGTCATCTATATTTCCCTTTCACGAAAATATCGACAGTTGATGAGTCGTTTGTTACATGAGTAATAGTACCATGCCTGGACAAAAGATACGAATGTCACACTGTTGTTCCTCCACGCCAGTTTGGATCGAAGTGCGAGCATTCGACAAGGGTGCGGTAGCGGCTGGCCACGTCGTCCATGGTGAGAGCGCGCAGGCGACCGATGCTGAAGTCTTCGCAGACGAAAGAGCCGATGATGTTGCCATGCACGACGCCGCGTTTGATATCGTTGATGGCGTACTGGCCGTTGGCTTGTGGCTCAACGGTTGAGAGGTAACCCAGGAAGCCGCCCGCGAATGCATCACCCGCGCCGGTGGGATCGATGACTTCTTCAAGCGGATAGGTAGGCGCGCTGAAGAATGTGCCATCCGCGCCGAAGAGCAGCGCGCCATAGCTGCCCTGCTTCACCACGATATATTTCAGACCGAGATCGAACAAACGGCGCACGCCGGTGACGAGACTGGAACAATTGGTGTACTGGCGCACCTCTTCTTCACTCATGAGCAAGATATCGACCCGTTTGATGACTTCGGTCAATTGCGGACGCGTGGTCATGATCCAGAGTTCCATGGTGTCAAGCACGGTGAGACGAGGCGCGGGAGCCTGTTCGAGAACCTCCAACTGCAATTCCGGCTGGATATTGGCCAGGAAAAGCAACTCGCTGTTGTGATATTCGTCGGGAATGACGGGATGAAAGTCGGCGTAGACGCCCAGATGCGTATAGAGGGTATCACGCGCGTTCATATCCATGTGATAGCGCGCCCCCCAGCGGAAGGTGTTCCCTTCACAAATCTGCAAACCAGCAAGATTGACGGGACGCTTGCGCCAGAACTCCAGATGCTCGCGCGGGAAATCGCTGCCGACAACGGCCACCAGGTTGACCTGGCTATAGAGCGAAGCCGCGGTCGTAAAATAGGACGCGGCCCCTCCCAGGGTATCTTCTGCCCTGGCAAAAGGTGTCTCGACCGAGTCGAGAGCGACGGAACCAACAACCAGAATGGACACTCCTCCATCCTCACTTTCAGGATAAACTATTACACCGGCGTTGCATCGCTGAGATGCTCGATAACGCCATCAAGAAATGCCAGCGTGCTGCCAAATTTGGTACGTGCCATATCGCGGGCAGGCGCGGTATGCAGTGACTGGTACAGTTCGACGAAACGCTCTTCTATATGGCGCAGGATAGCAGCGAGGATTTCGCCGGTAACCGCGCGGTTGGGATAACGCGCGCCAAATTCAATGAGCGAGGTAACAACAGCCAGGCCGCTCAGACGACCAAGTTTGTCGGCGTCATACAGAATACGGCCCTCCAATGGACCTGTCGCGCGCTGCTCTGACGGAACGATAGATGTATGGATCAGGATTGCCTGCTCAACGCGACTGGCGAGCGCGGCTGGCACATCGAGTTCGCTCAGAAATTCGACGGCCATTTGCGCCGACTTGATATGGTGATCCTGGTATCCATGTTCGACTATTGAGATATTATGCAAATAGGCAGCTATAACCAGGGCATCCATGTCCAACTGACTTGCTGCTTCATCATCTAATTCTAACGCGAGCATCTTACAGTTGGCAACTACGGCGCAGATATACTGGTAGTTCTCCTTGCCGAGCGTTTGCTCGACGTAATGAGCGACGGTTTGCACGACATCACCGTCCATTTACAATTTTACCTTCCCATCCAAATGATACCCGGCACAGAGGGCGCGCAAGGATTGTTCGTAGTGGGGCCTGGCGATGCCAGCTTCGGTGACAATAGCGGTCACATAACCAGATGGCGTGACATCAAAGGCGGGATTCGCGGCATGGACGCCAGCCGGAGCGATGGTGATGCCACCTATGCATGTGACCTCGGCTGGATTGCGCTGCTCGATAGGAATAAGCTCGCCGGACGAGAGGCTCAGATCAATGGTAGAACGAGGCGCAACGACATAGAAAGGAATGTTATGGGCACGCGCAAGCACCGCGACGCTGTAGGTGCCGATTTTGTTGGCGACATCGCCGTTCGCCGCGATGCGGTCCGCGCCCACGAAAACGGCTTTGATGCCGCCATGACGCATAAAATGGGCCGCCATACTGTCAGTAATCAGCGTCAGAGGGATGCCTTCCTGCTGCAATTCCCAGGCTGTCAGGCGCGCGCCCTGAAGCACGGGACGCGTCTCATCGACGAAGATATGCAGTTTCTTACCGGCGCGATGCGCCACGTACACAGGCGCGAGAGCCGATCCCCAGCCAGAGGTAGCCAGCGATCCCGCGTTACAATGAGTGAGCAGCGTATCGCCATCGGCAATCAACGTGGCACCGTATTTGCCCATCAGCAAACATGCCTCGAAGTCTTCAGCGGCGATGGCCAGCGCCTCGTCTCGCAATGCGCGCAGCAGGTCGGTCGGAGAAAAGCCAGCGCTGATGGACTGACGCGCGCGGCGCTGCATGCGTTCAACGGCCCAGGCCAGATTTACGGCGGTGGGTCGTGTGCTTCGCAAGAGCTCGCTGGTGCTGAGCAGGTGCGCTTCGGCCTGTGCAAGTGTGAGAGTCTCGCCGCGCTCGCTCTGCAGGCGATAGAGCGCGAGGGCCATGCCGAAAGCCGCGGTGACGCCGATAGCTGGCGCGCCACGCACTTTCAAGGTGCTGATGGCATCGGCCACCTGCTGCTCATGGGTAAGGGTAAGCGTGATGACCTGACCTGGAAGGAGAGACTGGTCGATCATGCAGACAGCGACGTTATGAGCCTCTTGCTGCCACCAGACAGTGGGCACAGTGGGCACAGAGCGCAGGTATTTCTCATCAGCCATAACGTTGGTTAAACTCCTTCATGGTCGGGTTCCCTCACCTGATGTATGGTATCATACGGAGCGTCCGCGGGCAAATGTATGGGACTTCTGAGGCTGCGCAAGCGTAGAACGGATTGAGAGAGACGACATGCAGGAGACGACCAGTGTTTCCCCCATTAGTACTAACTTGCGGGCTACTGATTTCAGGGTTTCGGTCAAATATGCTAACATGAGTAACAGTAAACCACAACGAATGCCGGAATCATTCAGCAATCATAATGTTACTGAAAGCGTTAATTGTCCGTTCCACTACACAGAAGGATATAAGCGTATCCGCAACCGCAGGCACGAGAATGTTGCGCGGCTCGGAGATGTATCGCTATCACTTGTTTGGAACGGGCAAGCTGGTAGTTAAAATCATCGAAGGGGCGTAGTGCATGGCCAGGGCGGAAACTACGGGATCTTCCTGGTCCTTCGACCAGATTTACGACGAATATAAGACACCGATCTATAATTACGTGTATCATCTGGTTGGGGACCGCGAGCAGGCAGACGATCTGACTCAGGACACCTTCTTGAAGGCGTTTCGCGCGCTGCCAAAGATGGATGCGAACCTGAAGTTGTCAGCATGGTTGTATCGTATCGCTACGAATACAGCTTATGATGCATTACGTCGTCGCAAATTGATCGCCTGGCTCCCCTGGCAAGACCTTGACCACGAGCCTGCTGATGTTGAAGGCGCTGATCCTCAAGAAATTTACGGCACAACGGAGCTTGTGCGCGCTGCTCTCCGTCGCATGCCCCACCAGTATCGGGCTGCTTTGCTACTATATACTCAGGAAGGTTTCTCCTACAGCGAGATTGCCAAAGCCCTGAATATTGCTGAGAGCGGTGTCAAGATGTATCTTTCGCGCGCGCGCCAATCGTTTCGCGAGCATTATAAAGCGCTAGAGCAAGGGGGAGGCACAAAATGAACTGCGAGCAAGTCGAGGAACTGCTAAGCGCTTACCTTGACAACATGCTCGCACCCGAAGAACGCCGCGCGGTTGCTGTTCACCTCCAGACATGCCGGAGTTGCAACGAGACGCTGGCCGACTATCGCCACAATGATGCCTTGCTGGCGCGTCTCCCCCAGGTACACCCCGACGCGTCCCTGCGCGAGCGCATCTTCTCCTCACCAGAGTTCCTTGAGCTGAGCGGTACTGCGCAGGAAAGCGATTCGCCAGCCGAGTGGACTGTTCCCAAATTACCTGCCAGGAGTCCCAGACGCGATACACCCGGTCGCCCGCACCTGGTTGCCATTCCCGGTGGACGCAGCACAGGGCCTGGTCCGACTCTCAAAATAGAAACACCGAAGCTGCCGCAAAGACGAGGGAGGGGTCTCCGCGTCATGCTCTTAGCAATCGCGGCGCTGCTAGTCGTAGCCATCGGTATTGGCGCGCTGGCCGGCTTCACAGGGCTATTACATTCATCTCCAACGGCCAATAATGGTGGTATTACGCCGCCAGCCGCGGGGCCGCAGGGTCAGGGACCGCTTTCAGCAGGGTCTAACAGCATACGATATGTATTTCTGCGCGGCGGAGCGCTATGGAGCGAACTCAGCGACGGCAGCGCTACGCAGCCCGATCGACTGACGCCGGCTACTGTGACGGTCTCAGACCAATGGGCAGTCTCCCCTCCTTTGCCGCCTCACAAAGCCGGCGACATGCTTGCTTACATAGACCTGCAAAAAGCCTACATCCACATCATCCGCAGCGATGGGCTAGAAGATACGCTCGTCAACCAGCCATTATTGAAAGCGGGCGTACTGCCGGATACTGGTACCTGGGCAAACATCTTGAACAGCCTGGCATGGTCGCCGGATGGAAATCAGTTAGCCTTTCTAGCTGATCCAAACAATACAGGGCAGACGCACCTCTATCTCTATTCGAAAATAACGGGTAAAGTAACGCAGGTTCCCATAACAGCGCAGGGCAGCGTTTCTCACCCTGTCTGGTCGCCCGACGGCGCGCGCCTGGCGTTTGAAGTGAGCAAGCAAGGTATAACGAGCATCCTTGACTACAACACACAAAATCATGGCGCGCTGACCGTGGCAAGCGGTATTGGTTCAGGAACTACAGCAGGGGAAAGCGTGCTCACCCTGGACTGGTCGCCAGATGTTGATCTGCCAGCCATAACCTGGAGTGTGGGAAATGTTGGCCACGTGCGCAGCGTGTGGGTACATCACGTATTCATAAACAGCAACGAAGCGGCACAAGAAATACTAAATGGAGATTACGCGCAGGCCATTTACAGCCGTAACGGTCATGGAGGCGCGGGAAGCTGGCTAGTGATCACCTCTATCGCGGGACGAGCAGGCGATATCTGGTACATTGACATCACTTCGGGCGCGATTTTCACCCAGCTGACCAGGGGACAGCAAGTCAATTTTGCTGAATGGTCGCCCGACGGCACGTCTATCGGCTACCTGGATACGCTTTCCGAAGGGGTCGGCACATTCCATATCGTTAATGTCGATACGGCTGTTGATACGTCTGTCGCGAGTGGCGTCACCTATAATCCGGCTCCCGCGTGGTCGTTGGTCAGCCCGCAGGTAGCTTTCAGCACTGGAACATCGATAGGCATAGCCAGTACCCAGGCAGCCGCTAGCCCCCACTACCTCACGCTGAAAGGCGCGGCTTCAGCGCTGGCATGGTCGGTTGCTTCTCCTGACCAACTGGTCGCCGGCATGAACGACGGACAACAAGGCATCTTCCTGGTTGATACGCAGCATGACCACGCGGTGCAAGCAGATAAGCTTGGCACTGGCGGACCTATCCTGTGGACGATGATCCCGTAAGTTGACCAGGGCGAGAGCGGGGGGCCGCGAGAGCGGCGAAGCCCCGCCTTCTCTCCCTGACACTTTTTTTGAATCTATCAGAAACCAGCGGAGAAAGAGGCTCAAGGCGACCTTTACGGTCGCCCTGGGCCTCTCTTCACGCCTATTTCCGCTATCTCCTCCATTGACAGATGGCACGCTTCCACCATGCTCTGCGCTGCCTTCATGTAGAGTTCCTTTTGCCACATCGGTAGTTCCTGATCGAGTTGCTGCGATATCTCCAGCAGCGCTGCCAGTTCCGCGATGAGGGTGGCTCGCGCTGCGCGTCCCTCTGGGCCGTCCCGCTCTCCGAGTTCCATTCGCATGTAACGCGCGGATGCCTGCGCCGCGCGACTCCACGTTTTCATATGTCTCGCTTCAAGTGATGTGTTCATGGCCGCTTCATGAATCCTTTCTGAATGTCGATAGTTCGGAATATGGGTATACAAACCTCTGGCTTTACTCCGCTATCTAGAATCTATGATTACGTGGTGGCTATTGTCAATCCCTTGATTTTGTTACGCTTGCAGGAGCAAGGGAGGATAGTCCTATGGCAACGCGCCTGAAGGTGAGAGAGATCGCGCAATTTCGGGGCTTGAGTCAGCGCAAGCTCTTT
>DATLSI010000253.1:0-3117 GCA_035534255.1 Ktedonobacteraceae bacterium
TGGGTTAGTGGTCGCCCGTGGCTTTGGGTTAGTGGTCGCCCGTGGCTTTGGGTTAGTGGTCGCCCGTGGCTTTGGGTTAGTGGTCGCCCGTGGCTTTGGGTTAGTGGTCGCCCGTCCCCCTTTATTCTTCTATCTCCACTATTTCCACGATCACAACAGACTCGCATTCCTGGCTGACCATGATCATCGGCCCCCAGGCATCGCTTTCGCCGGTGTCCAGGTTCGTCCAATCAACCTGAGAGGGAGCGGCGGTGAGGAGCGTTTGCCGCACGCTTTCACCAACGGAGGGCAGCGTTTCCATGACGCGAGCTGCCAGGGCGCTGACGATGGGTGTCGCGAAGGATGTACCTGACCAGTAGGCCCAGGTGTCGGCGGGCGCTGGCTGATACTCCGGGTATGCTATTGGCGCTGGAGAATGCATGGGCAGCGGGTCGGTCTCCGCGAGCGCCGGGTAAAAGGGATCGGTGTGGATGCCGCGTGGAGCATCGATGGGCGGTTGAACTTGTGTGCCTGTTATGGCGTCAGGCGCTGCCGCGCTGGCCTTCGGCATATCTCCGCCGTAAGTTCCGATACCCAATGCGCCTGGATAGTTGCTGTACGCGGATGCTGCCCCTGCCTGGTTGACAGCGCCGGCGGGGATGATGGTTGGGATACCGGGTTCGGCGTAGTCGTTTGGCATAGGGTAGGCAAAGGCAGCGGGATAACGTGGCCCCCAGCGCTTGCCTGATGGATTCATCATCGTGTCGCGCGGATCGGTGTCGTTGCCTGCCGAGGCCGCGAAGACGACGCCTTGTGCCGCCAGAGCCTGGATCGGGTATAGGAGTCCTTTGCGCGCTGGCGCGATGCTAAAATCACTATAGCCCCAGTTTGCCAGGTCTTCGTTGGCGGGCGTCGCCACCAGGCTCATATTCACCACAGCAGGAGTATTGTACAGATCACCTGGCTCACCTGTCTCAGGGTTTATGGCTGAGAGTCGATTTTGAATGCTGGTAAGCGCATCGATCAGCATGGTGGTATCGCCGACCCCATAGTCGTTGAGAACGCGGATGCATTCCACATGGGCATCGGGGGCGAGGTCGCGGATGATGCCCGCTACGAACAGGCCATGGTCGCTCATGGGGAAACCGACAAGTTTGCCGGTGATATCCTTTCCTGTCGCCGGTTGGTCGGGAGAAGGAACATCCAGCACATCTGACAGCACCTGGTAATTCAAGGTAACGTTTTCAACGATATCGAGCAATAGCCCGTTACTATCTCCACTGCTGGCAACAGCCTGATAGATTTGCTGAAGCCTGGGTAACGTATCCAGCACGAGGACGGTCACGCCAGCACCGGTCGCATCCTGGATAAAATTGGGAAGGTCACTGGGCAATGTGATGTGCCAGTTGCCGGAGGCGCAGGTATCACTGACAGGAATAGGCGGGCTGACCGGGCAGCCATGCGTTATATGATCAGGACAAATGTTCGTGCCGCCGTTGAGCCAGTTGGGCATGGCAGTGAGCAGCCTGGACTTCTCTGAATGATCAAAAAGTTCAAGTTTTTCATTGATGAGTTCTACCGCCTCTGACGTTTTGTCTGGCCCATGTAACGGCTGGTTATGACTGATATGGAAAAAACTTACGACAATTGTGCCATCGTCGAAAGGATGAGGAAAGAGGTACTTTCCAACAAGGCTTTGCAAAGAACTTTGTGGAGGTTCTGCAACGCCCGTGTTCTCGTTGCTGTCTTCCTGCCCTTTGCGCTGCTTATCATGATCCCGATCGCGGTCTGTGTCCGGCTGGTAAGGTCGTGGGACATCCTTTATGGTGAAGGACTCGACATGATAGCCTGCTATCTTATAAAGCGTGCTATCCAGTGTTTCCAGGTCCAGAGACGCGATAATGCTCTTTTTCCCTTCAGTGATGTTGAGACGAGAGTGATGGGTAACGGCCAGTTGGTTTTCCTGCCAGTAGACCACTTTGCTCATCGGCTGTCGTGTATTCGTAGATTGCTGCGTCATGTCCATAGTTTCCTCCGTGCAGGTCTTTTGTTTGTACTATGCCGGGTCAGATTGCGCGCGCTTGCCTGGTAACAAGGGTCGCTGTGGCGTTCTGTTGTGAAAACGCCGGGGCATCGCTTTTTTGGGGCGTCGATTCTACAGTAGTTGGTCTTCCTGTGCAGGAAATCAGCGGGCTGGGATCGCCGATAAGGCGGAAAGCTGCCCAGAAATAGGGATGACTATAATCTGCCGATTCGGAGGTTAAGAGGCTGCATTGCGCGTCACGCAGCGCCTGCATTTTGCTTTCTCCGCGCAAGAGTCGCTGATAGAATATCTGCATAAACTCGTTGGTGGCATGATCTTCTACCGGCCAGAGGCTGAGCAGCAGCGATCTGGTTCCGGCGGCCAGGAACGCCCGCCCCAGACCGAGTTGCTCATCGCCGCCCCCGCTCAATGATAGCCCGGTTTCACAGCCGCTTAATGTGACCAGTTCGCAATCTCGTAAATCCAGGCTAAAGGCATCGATGGCGTTAAGTTGTCCGTCTGCCATCTGTACAAAAGAGAAGTTCGGCGCGTCTGATCTAGCATGACCATGAGTGGCAATATGGATGATGGGACTACCCGGCGCTTGCTCGATGAGTTGAGCGATAGTGGCTTGTTCCTCAAGGTAACAGCGTCCATGTAAGGTCGCTGCCAATGTTTTGGCCTCGTCGATGCAGCGTTGTAAATGTCCATTGCCTGAGTAGCCAAAAATGAGTGGTATACTGTCAGATGATGGGGCAACCATGGAATCAGCGACTGCCTTCTTCTGGCGCTGGTTGAAGTGCGCCAACAGGTTACTGGCTGGCAAATGGTTGATCTGGAAGTTTTCTATGAGAAAATGAGAGCCGTCATAGAGCGCGTGAAAAGGGAGTTTGTGCAATGGCCCGTAGGGGACAATGGTGATGTGTCCGGGCGGCGTTGGCAGCAATGCTTCTACCGGAGCAATCAGCAGATCATACAGCTTCTTCAACAGACGTCGAATGCCTTCGTGTGGCGGGCTTTGAACGTTCGACCAGCCTCCAGGGTGAAGACGAGCGTGAAGCTGTGGTAGAAATTGCTCTAATCGTGCGCCACCGTCCGGGATTTCATAAGCCGCC
>DATLSI010000254.1:0-4630 GCA_035534255.1 Ktedonobacteraceae bacterium
GCGCGCACCCATAGGAGAGGGGTGCGCGCTCTTTTTTGCATGGCTTGAGCACGAAAAGCGAAAAGAGCACAGAATCTCCATGTGAGGAAATTCATAGCAAGCTCATAGTGCAGAGCTGTGCAAAAAAATAGCGCGCACCCCTCATCCCCTACCATCTTGACAGCAAAGTTATGATTAACCATGTACATTGTAGTTGATAGATGTTAAGAGTAGAAATATTTGTATGAAGTACATCAAAGAATACCTTCCTGTTATAAGCGTGTTTTGCCTCGCGCTTGTCGTGCGCATTGTTTATAATTTAACGGTCGCCAAAGGCTATACCCCCATCTATGACGCTGGTCTGTATAATATTCTGGCCGACAATATACTTGATAAGCACTGCTTTTGCCTGGGAGCCATAAGCGCAAACCCTCAAACCATCAGTCGCCCTCCGCTCTGGCCTCTTATCATGGCAATTATTTACTTCTTTACAGGTCAGCATACCTTTTATGCGCGTCTATTTTATTGCTTTCTAGGCTCAGGGACCTGCGTACTCATCTACATTTTTGCCAGAGACCTCTTCGGCAGGCGTATCGCCCTCTATACCGGCATGCTGGCAGCAATCTATACGGGTCTCTTCATCTGGGATGGCTGGTTATTTACCGAGTCTCTTTATACCTTTTGCTTGCTGGCGTTCGCCTATTCGCTCTATCGCCTGCAACGTTCCATCTCTTCACCGGCGGTCAGAGGCGAAAATCGTTTGCAGCGCTGGCTCAGCCGGCTGGCACAACATAAATGGGCGATTTCTTGCGGGATATGGATCGGGCTGGCATCTCTGACGAGGCCGAATGGCTTAACCTTATTCGGCCTGCTTTTCTTATGGGCCATTGTCGTCATATGGGCGAAAATTATGAACTGGCAAGCTGCCAGCAAGAATTTTGTGCTCATTGCATTGATAGCTGTCATTATTATCGCGCCCTGGACGTATCGCAACTATACCCTCACGCACCAGTTCATTCCCGTGTCATTGGGCCTGGGTACTGTACTCATGGGAGCGTATAACGACAGAATCCTGCAAAACGACCCCTCAGCGCACGGCATGTGGAGACCGCCATTCAACACCCTTAACCAGGACAAAGACTACTATACGCCACAAAACGATCACACCGATACACTGCGCGCATTACAGTGGATACGCACGCACTTGAGCGTCATGCCCTACCTGCTCGGTCTGCACTTCATCAATATGTGGATACCCTACACCTTCGTGCCCGGCTTGCCTATGATAGAATTTCCTGATCGGACATCGACGCACCTTTTACTGGTCCTGATCAATGTCATGACCATTCTTATGTACCTGCTGGGGCTAGCAGGGCTGCTGTTTACCTGGAAACGCTGGAAAGCACAACTACTCGTTGTCTATCTCGCGATAATTGTGACGACCGCGGAGAACGTCGTTTTCTATAGCAATATGCGCTTTCGCACTCCTGTCGAGCCGTTTCTCGTATTGTTAGCCGGGGGTGGGCTATGGTGGCTGACAGGCGACGAACCTGGAACCTTGCGCTCCATGCTCAAAAAACGCCAGCCAGGTACAGAAACAGCCACATACAATCTCAATCAGCCCGTAATGCCCTTGCATCAATAGATGTATGGAGGTAATATCTCATGTCAACCCCTCAGGTAAATCCCACAACAACGCTTGACGAACTGCTATCCAGGTGGAAAAGCGATGGCATCAGCAATGTCCTGTTCGAGTTGCCCGATATGCATGGCACCGCCCGTTCCAAAATCGTCCCTTTGAACAAAGCGCGTGGCTTTGCCGAAGAGGGTCTGAACATGTTTGGCGGCGCGCACACGCATATCAGTCTCGTCTCAAAGGCCAATGCTGAGAATGCCTTCCTGGATAAGAGTGACAAAAACGGCCTGTCCGACACGGCCTATTACGCAGGTTTGATCGCCAGCAAGAAGAGACCGGCTAGCACGAGCACCACCCCGCATATCTGGTAGAGTACGGGGCGCTCGCGAAAAATCACGATGCCCGCGAGCAGAGGTATGATGCCCCAACTGGAACTGATGGCCGAGGCTAGCCCGGTTGAAGCTACCTGCGTATCAAAACTGTAGATGAGCAGTCCCATGGTTTCAAGCGTACCCACGACCACAGCTAGCCCGATAGCAGGCGCGTGAAGAGGCGCTGCCTTGCTTTCGGCCAGGACAGAGCCAACAGGATGTCGAGAGCGGAGATGCTGCCAGGCAGCGAAGAGGAGTAAAGTCAGCGCGGCAAAGGTGCGTGTCCAGAGAATAGGGATATACCAGCCCCATTGCCCCGCGGCCAGCCCGATGCCAAACAACATCACGCCAAAAGCCAGCATAGCCAGTAGCCCCCAGCGCACGCCTCCTCGCGCCAATCCCGCCAGACCGGAGACGCGCACGATCCCGCGCACCTCCGCGAGATTGGTCGAAGCGCCGATGATACCCAGGAGGATGAGGGCCAGCATACCTGATTCCCAGAGGCTTAAACTCTCATGCAGGAAGATGACCGCCAGCACCGCGCCCACCGTACCATCAGCAGCAGTTACCGGGCTTACAATAGCCAGCGGCCCCAATTCCAGGCCGCGATACAGTGAGAAATAACCGATAGCCGCCATGATTCCCGTCAGAAGCCCAAGTCCCGCGCTCTGCGCAAAAGCCGTTATGGAGAGTGCCAGGTGAGCAAAAGCGAGCGAACCAAAAAGGATCAGGATCACCACGCTTGTCAGCAGCGAGATAAAGGTCGTCACAAATGTCCCTTGCCTGCGTGTTGCGAAAGTCGCTACCGTGTCTGCCGACCCCCAGCAGAGAGCGACCACGCCAGCCAGCAAGACGCCAGTTCGTTCCACAACGCCGCCTTTCTCCCATGCGTAACCATCCAGGACGGGGACAAGCCCTATAAGCGCGACCAGGGCGATTCTTGCGGTCGCCCTGGAAAATCTGGAACGAAAATAAGGCCTTACTCGCCGCCAGCCGCGCCTTCGGCGTGGACGGTTTCTCCCACACTGCGTTCGATGGCTTCCAGTTCACTCTCCGACCCTTGAATGATTGGCCCTTTGAACCAGAAGCGCGCACTCACCAACCACCAGACGCTCACGATCACCAACAAGCCCAGCACCACTACCGGAGTATAGTTGAAGTTGAGCGCCGTCACCGGCGTCGCTGACGGCAGCATGAACAGGATGGCGATGAACACCACCCACACCACCGCGATGATGCCTATCGGCTTGCTCCACGCCCCCAGGTGCCACGGCCCCGGCTTGAAGTCTTTCGACACCAGCCGCAGCAAGATCGGCAGCCCGTAAGCAATATACAACCCGATGGTGGCGATCGAGGTCACGGCCACATACGTCGCGAAGTTGAACAGCGACGGAATGGCTAGAATAAAAGCACAGGACACCGACAGAATGATGGCATTGCGCGGGGTGCGTCCCCTGTCCAGGCTATGCCACACGTTGTGCAAGGGCACGGCTCCATCTCGCGAGAAGGCGTAGATCATGCGCGAGTTCGACGTGATCGACGACATGCCGCAGAATAACTGCGCAAACAAGATCAGCGCGAACAAGATCGTTCCCAGCACATAGCCCAGCCGCGTCTCCATGATGTAGAGCACCGGGTTGATGGAGGTGCCTGCTGTCGCCAGGTTGGGGACGGCGGCGATCAGCGCCATCAGCACGGCATAGCCTGCGATGGCTGAGACCACCACCGACATCACCACGCCCCATGGCGCGCGCGTCTCGGCTCCGATGGTCTCCTCCGTCATGTGCGCCGAGGCATCATAGCCGGTATAGGTGTATTGCGCCAGCAGCAAGCCCAGTAAGAAGGCGTACCAGATGGGAAATCCGGTGGCGTTGAAGCTGGCGTTGGGAGTAAAGAGCGTCCCCGCCGAGTTCAGCCCGTGCGTCAAAAATTGCGCGGGTTTAGTGAAATCGCTGCCCGCCACGCCGCCAAACTGCGAGCCGATCAGCGCGGCGATCACCACCCCGGCGCTGATGAGGACGACCCCGGCGATGTGCCACCACACGCTCACGTCGTTCAGGAAGGCCACGATGCGCACGCCAAAGATGTTGAGCATGGCGTGCAAGGCCAGGATGATGGCGTACAAGAGCAGCGTGAACCACTGCGTGCCGGGGTCCAGGAATAAGACGCCGCCCAGTTTGGCCGGAATACTGGGGAACCAGGCATTGAGCAGCACATCGGCGGTGACAGCCGCGCCGTAGTCGATGCCGGCGGTGACGGCAATCTGCCCGATCAGGTTGAACCAGCCGGTGTACCAGCCCCAGCCAGGGCCGCCCAGTTTGGAGGACCAGTAATAGAGGCCCCCGGCGGTTGGATAGGCGGAGGCCAGTTCGGCCATGCCCAGCGCCACGATGACCACGAAGACGGTGACAATGGGCCAGCCGATGGAGGCCGCCGTGAAGCCCCCGTCGATGGTGGTCAGGTAGAAGAGCGTGACACAGCCGCTCAAGACGGAGATGATGGTGAATGAGATCGCGAAATTGGAGAAGCCACCCATCGCCCGGAACAGTTCCTGCGCGTATCCCAGCCCATGCAGGCGCTTCATGTCCTGCGCGATGAGTTCTTCCCTCGCCTGTTGTTTCGATGTTGCCACGAGACACCTCCT
>DATLSI010000255.1:0-105212 GCA_035534255.1 Ktedonobacteraceae bacterium
TTCGGGATGTGCATGAAAGTAAAGCCAGAATTCATACGTGGCTTGCATGGCAAAAGGAGCCAGGTAAGCCAATGGGCCAGGCAATTACGGCTCGCTATCTTGATGCCGATGCCCCTCACGCTTTGAAACTGATCACCTGGATACGTGATTTATTTGATCTTGAATCAGCATAGAAGGAGATGTCTATGACTAAAATATTCCCCTCCACCATCCTCTATGGAGCCGATTATAACCCCGAACAGTGGCCCGAAGCTGTCTGGCAGGAGGATATGCGTCTCATGAAACTGGCGCGTGTCAACATGGTGACGATCAACGTCTTCTCGTGGGCATTGCTTGAACCTGCGCCAGGTGAGTATTTCTTCGAGCAGCTTGATCGCATAATGGATATGCTGGCGGAGCATGGCATTGCGGCGGACCTGGCGACGGCAACGGCGACGCCGCCCACGTGGATGAGCCACAAGTATCCTGACATGTGGCCTGTGACTCGCGATGGCAAGCGGCTCAGCTACGGGTCGCGGCAGCATTATTGTCCAAATAGCATCGATTACCGGCGCAAAGCAACGGCGTTGGTGCGTAGATTGGCGGAGCGATACGGCGGACATCCCGCGCTGGCTATGTGGCATGTCAATAACGAATATGGAGATCATATCAAGGCTTGCTACTGTGATGCGTGCGCGGTCGCTTTTCGTCGCTGGTTAAAGATTCGCTACAAAACGCTGGATGCTCTGAATGTGGCGTGGTCTACGAGTTTCTGGAGCCAGCGTTACTACGATTGGGAAGATATTCTTCCGCCGCGCCTCACTCCTGCCGGTAACAATCCAGGTCAGATGTTGGATTACCAGCATTTTATGTCAGATTCGTTGCTGGCCTGTTACCAGTTAGAGGCCACAATCCTGCGTGAGATAACTCCCTCAATTCCCATTACCACGAATTTTATCGTTGCCTTTAAGCCGGTGGATTATTTTCACTGGGCGCGGGACGTAGATTTGATCTCCTTTGATATTTACCCGGCGAATAGCACACCGCCCTGGGAGAATGCCTTTCGACATGATTTGATGCGCTCGCTTAAAGATGGGCAGCCGCACCTGGTGATGGAGCAGACGCCCGGCCAGTTGAACTGGATGGCGCAGAATCCCCACAAGCGGCCTGGTCGTATTCGCCTGCAAAGTATGCAGGCGGTGGCACATGGAGCGGATGGGGTATTGTTTTTCCAGTGGCGTCAATCGCTGGGAGGCGCGGAAAAGTTTCACAGCGCGTTCGTGCCGCACGAGGGCAGCGAGCATGGCCGCATTTTCCAGCAAGCGGCGTGCATCGGCGCGGAGCTTGAACGTATTGCGACTGCTGTGGTTGGTTCGCGCATACAGGCAGAGGTCGCGATCATCATGGATTGGCAAAACTGGTGGGCTGTTGAGTACCTGCCGGGGCCGAGCGACCGCCTGCGCTACCTGGAGCAAGTCAAGCTCTGGTATTCTGCTCTGCACGGACTGAACGTGGCGATTGATATTGTGCCACCTGCGCATGATCTCAAGCAGTACCGCGTGGTAATCGCGCCATTGCTTTATATGCTTAAAGCGGGAGTCGCGCAACACTTCGAACGCTATGTCGCGGACGGAGGAACTTTGCTGACAACTTTCTTCAGTGGTATTGTGGATGAGTATGATCGCGTTGTGCCGGGCGGCTATCCTGGTGAATTGCGCAAACTACTTGGTATCTATGTAGAGGAGTTTGATCCGTGGACTGAAGATATGTGCAACGAGATTGTTATCCTGGATGGGCCGTTGCAGGGCAAGTATGCCTGTGACCTGTGGGGTGAGGTGGTGCATCTTGAGGGAGCCAATGCGCTGGGAGTCTTTGCTCGTGATTATTACGCGAATGGCCCGGCTCTGACCGTCAATGCGTTTGGCAATGGCAGCGCATATTATCTCGCGACGCAGGCAAGCGATGCGCTGTTGTCTCAACTGGCGAGCATGCTCTGCCAGCAGGCCGGAGTTTCGCCGCTGATGGAGACTGCCGACGGGGTGGAAGTGACGCGGCGCACGTGCAGTGATGGGCGCAATGTATACTTTCTACTGAACCATCATGATTCAGCAGAGCAGGTGCTATTGCCGCGGGGAACTTACTTGTCGCTCTTAGATGGATCGGAGTTAGAGGGACAGGTGGAGATAGCGGAGCGAGATGTCTTGATCCTGCTAGAGAAATGAGGCTGAGCAAAAATGAAGCAATTTGATTGGAATGAATTTTATAAACATACAAGGGAGCGACCGCCCTGGCCCAGACTCATGCGAGCGATATCTCTTCTCGCGCAAAAAGAGCGGGCGCTTGATCTGGGCTGTGGAGCTGGACGCGACACACGCTATATGCTTGAACAGGGATTGCAGGTGACGGCGGTTGACGCGGACGCGCATGCAATGGCTATTCTGGCGACTTTTCCACAGGAGCGACTGCGCGCCGTACAATCCTCGTTCGTGGATTTTGTGTTTGAGCGATACGATCTCATCAACGCGCACTATTGCCTGCCGTTTCTGGCGCGAGACCAGTTCTATGCTGTTTTTGGCAGAGCGCGGGCAGCGCTTCTGCCCGCGGGCATTTTTGTAGGTCAGTTTTTCGGCATACACGACGAGTGGAACACGCCTGAGCGCGCCGGGAAGATGACCTTTCTCACGAGAGAAGAGGCTATGCAGGCGTTGCAGGGGTTGGAAATCGTGGCATTCGAGGAAGAGGATATCGATAGCGTTGTGGCGGACGGCTCGCCGAAACACTGGCATGTGTTTCATATCATCGCCAGGAAAGCGCTTGTCTGAGCAAATGGATTGGTCTCCATCGCCATGTTGGAGCACGTGGAGTTCAAAGTGGCAGGACATTTGTAGAGAGGCAACAGAAAGTTCCGCATTTCCGTTCAAAAAGCTTGACAAGTTTCCACAGCCATGGTATACATTGACTTGTAACTTACAACTGAATAGCGTAAAGGCTATGAAGGGACGAGTAACGATGGCGGTTCCATGCAGAGAGCAAGCGGTTGGTGAAAGCTTGTATGTGAACGAGTCGTGAAAAAAAGCCCGGAGCTGCGAGAAGAAATCGCGTGAAGCGAAAGTAGACCTCAGCCGGAAGCCCCCGTCATCGGGCAGGAGTATGTTAGTACTCGACAAGGCCAGAGTTGTGAGACGCTGGCGAAGCAAGGTGGTACCACGAAAAGCTATTTTAACGCTCTTCGTCCTTTGATGGAAGGATGAAGGGTTTTTTTTATTGGTCTTTTATCCCAGACGAGTAACATAAGTAACAAAAAAGCAACACAAGTAACAATCGAATAACGAGAAAAGCTTTGATGGGACGAGTAACGGAGTAGCAGTTACAGCCAGAGAGCGAGCGATTGGTGGAAAGCTCGTGTGTCAACTCGCCGTGAATAAAACCCGGAGCTACAGGAGGAAATCGCCTGGCGCGAAAGTAAAAACCTGGACGGTAGCCCCCGTTAACGGGCCTGTAGGTAGTGGCGACCCTTGTGATCGCTCGCCTACCAGACGAGGTCAGTGTCGCGAGATGCTGGCGAATGAAGGTGGTACCACGAGAGGCGTGTCCAACGCTCTTCGTCCTTCCCTGAGTGGAGGATGAAGGGCGTTTTTTATTAGTCCAAATTTTTCATCCAAAACGAGTGAACTGAGTTAGTTAGTGAAAACAAGGAGGATTACAACTCATGGCAACCTGTCCAGAATGTGAAGCTGAAGTGACCACGCAGGGTCTGATGGTCGGAGAGATCATCTACTGTCCCGACTGTAACGCGGAACTGGAAGTGCTGGCTACGCAACCGCCCACAGTGGCGCTCGCGCCGCAGGTCGAAGAAGATTGGGGAGAATAAGAGCATGCGTCTGGCTATCCTTACCTCGCGAATCCGCGTAGAAGAGAAGTTGCTCATCAGCGCGCTTCAGCAGCGCGGCATCGAGTACGACATCATCGATGATGAGACGCTGCTGTTCGACCTGGCGCGCCCGGATGAGCGCTGGCGGGCGTATGACGCTGTGTTGTGTCGCAGCGTGAGCCAGTCGCGAGGGCTGGCGGCGCTGTACGTGCTGGAACACTGGGGTGCGCGCGTCTTCAATTCGGCGGCTGTTACCGCGACCTGCAACGACAAGCTGCTGACCACGCTGGCCCTGCTGCGCGCCGGTGTGCCGACGCCGCGCACCATGCTGGCCTTCGACGCTCAGACTACTATCCAGGGCATCGAAAGTATGGGCTATCCAGTTGTACTCAAGCCGATTACCGGCTCGTGGGGGCGTCTGCTGGCGCGCATCAACGACCGTGACGCGGCTGAAGCCGTGCTGGAACACCAGGAAACACTCGGCTCGTACCAGCATCACATCCACTACGCGCAGGAATACATCAGCAAGCCGCAGCGTGATATTCGCGCCTTCGTGGTGGGCGAGCGCACCATCTGCGCTATTTATCGCGCCAGCGAGCACTGGGTAACGAATACGGCGCGTGGCGCGATTACCAGCAACTGTCCCGTCACGCCTGAACTCGACGACCTGTGTACGCGGGCAGCACAGGCGGTCGGCGGCGGCATCCTGGCAATCGACGTGCTGGAAGACCCTCAACATGGCCTGCTGGTCAACGAGATCAATGCCACCATGGAATTTCGCAATAGCATCGCGCCCACCGGCGTGGATATTCCTCACGTCATGCTCGACTATGTGCTGAGCAGCGTGCGAGAAGGGGTTTTGCTATGAGCCGCTTACGTGTTGCCATTGTGGGCGGGTCGGGCTATGCCGGCGGCGAACTGATCCGCCTGTTGCTCTTTCACCCGCAGGTGGAGCTAACGCAGGTCGCGTCGAGCAGTCGCGCCGGGCAATACCTGCACAGCGCTCACCCGAATCTGCGCAAGGTCACTTCACTGCGTTTCTGTCGTCCCGACGATCTGACCACCTGCAACCTGCTGTTTCTCAGCCTGCCGCACGGCGTATCAGCCGGGGAGATCGAACGTTACCGCATGCTCGCGCCGCGCATCATCGACCTTTCAGCCGATTTTCGATTGCGTTCGGCTGAACTCTACGAGCAGTGGTACCACGAGGCGCACGGCGCGCCAGACCTGCTGGAAAGGGCTGTTTATGGCCTGCCGGAATTGCATCGCGAGGAATTGCCTGAAGCCGCGCTTGTCAGTGGCACGGGTTGTATGGCGACCGCCGCTATCCTGGGACTTGTGCCGCTGTTCCGTTCGGGACTGGTAGATAGCGCGCTTCCCCTGGTAGTGGAGGCCAAAGTTGGCTCGTCGGCTGCGGGCGCGAGCGCGGGCGTGGCCAGCCATCACCCCGACAGGAGCGGCGCGGTGCGCTCGTTCCAGCCTACCGGACATCGCCATAGCGCGGAACTCATACAGGAACTTGGCCTGGTTTCAGGCGGGAGGCTTAGCTCGCGCGTTGCCTTCTCCGCTACAGCGGTCGAGCTGGTACGCGGAGTACTCGTCACGGCGCATGTCTTTCTCAACGAGGATATCGAGGAACGAGTCTTATGGCGGCTGTATCGCGAAGCATACGGCAATGAACCATTTATACGCCTGGTCAAGGAGCGTTCAGGGGTGTATCGCTATCCTGAGCCGAAGATCCTGGCGGGCAGCAATTATTGTGATGTTGGCTTTGAACTTGATCGCGAGCAGCGCCGGGTGGTGGTGATTGCCGCCCTGGACAACCTGATGAAAGGCGCGGCTGGTAACGTGGTGCAGGCGATGAACTGCATGTACGGTTGGGATGAGTCGTTGGGATTGAGCTTCCCCGGCTTGCACCCGGTTTAGGAGAATGACGATGACGATTGTGGTTAAGATCGGCGGCAGCGCCGGAGTCGCGACGCAGGCTATCGCGCGCGAAGTGACGGAACTTGTGCATGATGGGCAGCGCGTGGTGCTTTTGCACGGCGGGTCTGATGTGACGAACGCGCTTTCTGAACGCCTGGGCCACCCGGCGCGCATGATTACCTCGCCCGGTGGTATGGTCAGTCGCTATACCGACAGCGAGACACTGAGCATATATGCGATGGCAGTCGCGGGACAGATCAACACGGAATTGGTGGCGACTTTGCAACAGCAGGGAGTCAACGCGCTGGGGCTGGCCGGTGTCGATGGACGATTGTTGCAGGCGAGGCGTAAGTCTGTCGTGCGCGAACAGACTCCCGATGGACGCGTGCGTATCCTGCGTGACGACTACACCGGGCAAATCGAACAGGTGAACGCCGGGTTGCTGGTGCAACTGCTCGATGCTGGTTATACGCCCGTCATCGCGCCGCTGGCAATCAGTCACGAGGGCGAACGTCTGAACGTCGATGGTGATCGCGCTGCCGCTGCTGTAGCCGCCGCGCTGCACGCGCCCGCGCTGGTCATCATGACCAACGTGCCGGGTTTGCTGGCCGACCCGCAGGATCAGACGAGCGTGATTCGCTCGATCCCGGCTGAGCGCCTGCATGAATACATGCAGTACGCGCAGGGACGCATGCGCAAGAAGTTGCTGGGAGCGCAAGAGGCGCTGAATGGCGGCGTGACGCGCGTCTGTATTGGCAGTGCGTCGCTGCAGAGCGTGCTGGGTGGCGCTGGAACCACAATCGATAGTCGACCTGTGCTTGAAGAAAGGAGCCTGGCATGAATGCTACAATGGCAGCCATCGAGTTAGAAAATACCTACACGAGCGGTGTCTATAGCAAGCGCCGGGTGGTGATCGAACGCGGAGATGGCGCGCTGCTGTGGGACATTGAGGGACGCGAGTATATTGATTGCGCCGGTGGGCATGGCGCGGCCAATATCGGGCATGGACGAGCGGAGATTGCCGCCGCCATTGCTGCCCAGGCGCATCGTCTCATCACCTGTCCTGAAATTTTTTATAACGAGACGCGAGCGCGCCTGCTCGAGCGATTGGCACAGCTCACGCCGGCGGGACTCGATCACATCTTCCTCTGCAACAGCGGAACCGAGGCGGTTGAGGGCGCGTTGAAGTTCGCGCGCCTGGCGATGGGACGCACCGGCATTGTGGCAACGCTGCGCAGTTTTCACGGTCGCACGATGGGCGCGCTATCTGCTACCTGGGAGCCGCACTACCGGCAGCCTTTCGCGCCGCTCATCCCCGGCGTCAGCCACATTCGCTACAACGATCTCGCGGCGGCTGAGGCGGCCATCAATGAAGATACAGCGGCGGTGATTATCGAATTGGTGCAGGGCGAAGGCGGCGTACACGTGGCGACTGAAGAGTATGTGCAGGGGCTGGCGCGGCTGTGTGGCGAACGCGGGGCGCTGTTGATCGTGGACGAAGTGCAGACGGGCTTCGGGCGCACGGGTCGCCTCTTCGCCTGCGAGCATTACGATCTGCAGCCCGATATACTTTGCCTCGCCAAGTCGATGGCGGGCGGCGTGCCTATGGGCGCGATATGCCTGGGGCCACGTGTGATGGAGAGCGGGCGCATTACGATCGGCGCGCATGGCAGCACATTTGGCGGCAATCCACTGGCCTGCGCCGCCGCCCTGAGCGCGCTGGACATTATGGAGCAGGAGTCGCTGGCGGAACACGCGGCAGAGCTGGGTGAATACGCGCTGCAACGGCTGAGGGAATTGCGCTCGCCGCTCGTGCGCGAGGTACGCGGGCAGGGATTGCTGCTGGGCATCGAACTTAACCGGCGCGCACAACCTTATCTTGAGGCGTTGCTCGCACGCAGCGTGCTGGCGCTGCCAGCCGGGCCGAACGTCATGCGTCTGTTGCCCCCGCTGGTGATTACGAGAGAGCAACTGGATCGCGTGATGGATTGCCTGGCGGAGGTGTTGGACGCACCGGCACAGGAGCCAGGGCGGGGGCAAGCCCCGCCCCTACAATACCACGAAACGGGCCACACGGTTCCGTATATGGTAGGGGCGGGGCTTGCCCCCGCCCTGGGAAACGGGGATATCGCCCTGGGAAACGGGGGTACAGCGAATAGGGAGGGAGGGCGACCGCAAGGGTCCCCCCGCGTCCACCCAACCGCCCCCGCCCTTACAATGACGACGGAGGTGGGGTTGCTGCATGGTATGTTGACGATTGCCAGTTATTCGGGGCAGGAGGGGGAACTGGCTACTTATCTGGTAGAGCAGGTGCGAAGGTTGGGGCTGTTTGCTGAGGTTGATGAGGCGGGTAATTTTGTTGCGAGCACGTATCCGCTTGATGAGGTTGATGAGGCGGCGCGGCCTGTGGTTTTGCTTGGTCATATGGATACGGTGCGCGGGTATATTGCAGTCAGGGTGCAGGATGGGGCGTTGTATGGCAGGGGCGCGGTCGATGCGAAGGGGCCTCTGGCCGCGTTTGTGTGCGCGGCTGCGCGACTTACGAGTAGCAGACACGCGCGCCCGGTTGTGATTGTTGGCGCTGTTGAAGAGGAGGCGGCTACCTCGCGTGGGGCGCGGGCTGTGGTGGAACGCTACCGGCCGGAGGCGTGCATCATCGGTGAGCCGAGCGGTAGCCAGGCGGTGACAATCGGGTATAAGGGACGCTTACTGGTCGATTGCGTGGTTACGCGCGCGGTGGCGCATAGCGCGGGGGCGCGGCAAAACAGCAGCGAGGCGGCGATAGCATTGTGGAATCGCGTACAACAGCATGCCTCGAACTGGAACGAGCAGCACGCGGGGGAGTCGGCATTTGCCGCGCTGATGCCTTCGCTGCGCAGCATCAATAGCCAGCAGGATGGTTTCGAGGATCGAACCTGTCTGCGTATCGGCTATCGCCTGCCGCCGGGTTTTGATATGCAGGCGCTGCGCGCTCTGTTGGAAGACTGGGCTGTGGAAGCGCAGGCGCAACTTGAATTTTCTGGTGAAGAGGCGGCGTTTCAGACAACGCGCACAACTCCCCTGGCGCGTGCCTTTATCTCATCTATGCGCGCGAAGGGAGGGAAACCTGTTTTCAAGCACAAAACGGGTACCTCGGATATGAATGTTGTGGGGCCGCTGTGGGGAGAGAATATCGTCGCGTATGGCCCTGGCGACTCGCGCCTCGATCATACTCCGCACGAACATATCCAGATCGACGAGTATATGCAAGCCATTGATGTGCTTGAACTGGTTTTGAATGAACTTATACAGCAGAAGGAAACACGAGCATGAGACCACTTGCCATTCTTGACTCTACGCTGCGCGAGGGCGAACAATTTAACGGCGCGTACTTTACGCTTGAGCAGCGCCTGTCGATTGCGCGCCTGCTGGATACAATCGGCGTGACCTTCATCGAAGTGCCATCGCCCATTGCGTCGCCTGAAACCCAAAGCGCTGTGCGGGCGCTGTGTGAAGCTGATCTGAGAGCGCACATTGTGGCGCACGTGCGCTGCGTTGAGGCTGATGTGCAGGCCGCGCTTGATACGCCGGTGTACGGGCTTAACCTCTTTTATGGAACATCGACGGAACTGCGCACTTTCAGTCATGGACGGCGCATCGACCAGGTGTGCGCCGAGGCCGTGCCGCTTGTGCGACGCGTGCGCGCTGCCGGGCGTTACGCGCGCTTCTCCGCCGAGGACGCCTTTCGCAGCGACCTGGTTGATCTGTTGACGGTCTTTGACGCGGTAGTCGAGGCGGGTGTGCAGCGCATTGGCCTGCCCGATACGGTGGGCATCGCTACGCCGCGCCAGGTCGAGCAACTTGTGCGGCTGTGCGCCGAACGCTATCCGGGCGTTGGTATCGAGTTTCACGGGCATAACGACACCGGGTGCGCCATCGCCAATACGGTGGCTGCCCTGGAAGGCGGGGCCGATTGCCTGGACACCACTGTGCTGGGCATCGGCGAGCGCAATGGCATCGCTTCGCTCAGTGGGCTGATCTCGCAGCTTTACATTCACCATCCGCAATTGCTGGCGCAGTACGATTTGACGCGGTTGGCTCCGCTCGATGGTTATGTGGCCGATTGCTTGCATCTCGCCATTCCTTTTAATAATCCTATCACCGCGCCGGGCGCGTTCACGCACCGGGCGGGTGTGCATACAAAGGCGGTGCTGCGCGGCCCGCGCGCTTACGAGGCGCTCGATCCGGGCGATTTCGGGTTGGAGCGCCAGATAGACGCGGGTTCGCGCTACACCGGACGCTACGCGGTCGGGCACCGCGCCGCGAGTCTGGGCCTGCAACTCAGCGGAGACCAGGTGGGCCACCTGACGCAGGCTATCAAGTCACAGGCCGAAAATGGCGCATTGAACCAGCATGAACTCGATGCATTTATTCACTCATGGTATCAAGAAAAGGGAGAACTGGTATGGGAACGCTAACCGAGGAAATTTTCAGTCACAAGCTGGGCCGTACTGTCGAGCAAGGGGAGACGGTCATTGTCGAGGTTGACCGCGTGATGAGCCACGATACTACTACGCCACTGGCAATTCAGGCGTTTCGCAAACTGGCCGATCAGAATGGCGGGCGCGTCTTCGATGCGCGCAGATCGCACGTTGTCTTCGATCACATTATTCCGGCGGCGACCATCGCGGCGGCCACGCTGCATCGTGATGTGCGCAACTTCGCGCGCGAACAGGATATCACCATTTTGCAGGAGGGTATCTGTCACCAGGTGATGCCGGAGCACGGGTATGTGTTGCCGGGCGACATTATTGTGGGCGCTGATAGCCACTCCTGCACCTATGGCGCGCTCGGCGCTTTTGGCACCGGCATGGGGTCTACCGATATTGGCGTTGCCTATGCCACGGGACGCACCTGGTTTCGTGTGCCGGAAACCATCAACGTGCGGCTGGTGGGCGCTTTGCAGCCTGGAGTGTATACCAAAGATGTCAGCCTGGCGATTGTGCGCGCCATCGGGGTTGACGGGGCGAATTATCGCGCTATCGAGTACACGGGCGATCTGGTAGAAAACATGTCGGTGAGCGAACGCCTGACGCTCTGTAATATGGCGATTGAGATGGGTGGCAAGGCCGGATTGGTCGCGCCCGACGCGACGACACAGGCATGGCTACGCGGGCGCACCGAGCGCGCATACCCGATGCTCGCGCCGCGCAATCCCCGTTATGAACAGGTGGTGGAGATCGATGCTTCACAGCTCTCGCCCATGATCGCCTGCCCGCCGGATGTCAATAACGTGTTACCCGTCGAGGAGGTCGAGCACGTGGAGATTGACCAGGTGTTTCTTGGCACCTGCACCAATGGTCGCCTCGATGACCTGGCTATCGCGGCGGGTATCTTGCGTGGCAAAACTATTCATCCTCGCACGCGCATGGTGGTTATTCCAGCTTCGCGCGAGGTGTACCTGGAGGCGATGCGCCTGGGTTACCTGGAAATCTTCGCCGAGGCGGGCGCGTCGGTTGGTACGCCTGGCTGCGGTCCCTGTATCGGACGGCATTTCGGTGTGCTGGCTCCCGGCGAGCGCGCATTGACCACGATGAACCGCAATTTCACCGGGCGCATGGGCGATCCCACCGCCGAAATCTATCTCGGCAGTCCGGCAACTGTGGCGGCGAGCGCGTTGACGGGGCATATTACCGATCCGCGGAATTTTCTGTAGAGGTTTTAGGGGAAAGGAACAACAATCATGAGTCGAATCTGGATGCTTGGGGATAACGTGAATACCGATGTGATTATTCCGGGTCGCTATAATGTGACCACTGACCGCGCGCAGTTGGCGCGTTATTGCCTGTGCGAGGTTCTGCCGGAGTTTGCGCAGCAGGTGCAGGCGGGTGATATCGTGATGGCGGGGCATAATTTTGGCTGCGGGTCTTCGCGAGAGCATGCTCCAGCCGCTATACAGGCGTGCGGTGTGCAAGTGGTGATTGCGCGCAGCTTCGCGCGTATCTTCTATCGCAACGCTGTCAACATTGGCTTGCCGGTGCTGGTGTGCGAAGAGGCGGTGCTAGCCAGCGCCGATGGGCAGCAGCTAGAAGTGGACCTGGCGAGCGGCGTGATTCGCAATGTGACCACCGGACAGACTTTTCAGGCCGAGCCGCTGACGCCTTTCGTAGCGCAAATCGTGGCGGCTGGCGGTATTATTGAATATATTCGCCAGCAGGGAACGCTGCGGTAGATGCAACGCCTTATCGACATTGTATAAATTTGCTGGTAGGTGTAAAATACAGGCGAAATGAAAGGGACATCATCGCATTTTAGCGTCAGGAAAGGCGGCATGGTATGGCGAAGAAAAAACGAGGGCAACCCTCTATCTCGCAGGAGGCGCAAGAGCAGGCTGGGCTGGTATTTGAGCATTACCACCAGTTGGCGGATACATTGCGCGCAACCACAAAGCGGAATGAGGCAGAAGAGGCGCTGGCAGAAATTAGCAGCATATCAGAAGCCGCGCAGTTTGTTTTGCTTAAAATGCTGTCTCGGGAACGATCCAGCGATGCTGCCGACCTGGCGCTGGGAATAAATGAGTTGAGTCCACTGAAAGATGTGCGCAAGGAGGCCAAACGCGCCCTGATACAACTGGCTGGGACAAGAATTTATCCACAGTGGAAACTAGAGATAGAGCAACCGCTTGCCTCTGTTATACCTCTTGACGTGCCGCGTCGTTTCTGGAAAGGCACCGTCACCGACTCGCGCGACGTGGGTGAGATGCAGCTTTTGCTTGCCTGGGAACAGGGGGAAGACAACAACGAAGTGCTGGTATTTGGCTTCCTGCTGGAGTTCTGGCAAGATGGAGTGAGAGATTTCTTTAGACAGGTTATGAGCAAACGCAGCTTTGAGAAAACAGCATCACGCATGGAGTCGCTGGCGGTTAATGTGAAATTAAGGGATTGCACACTGGCAGAGGCACGCCGATTCATCCGCGAGGCGCTGGCTGTCAATAAAAAAGCGGGAACACAGCCACATTTTGACTACCGTAAGAACCTTACACTGATAAATCAACTGGTGTTAGAAGCTCCTGAGCTGGGTGAAGAAGAATTGGATGATGTGGTAGATGTAGACCTGGATGATGACTATGAAGAAGAAGGTCCATATTACGAGACACGCGATTTAAGTCCTGAGGTAGTTGTGACCACCTTTGTGCAGGCTTATTACGAAGGTAAATTTGAAACATCATATGAACTGCTGGCTGCTGGTAGCCCACTGCGCGAGGGTCTCTCACAAGAGGCCTGGGTGGAAAGTCGAAAAGCCTGGTTTGACGAGGCTGGTCCAGATGGCTTTGAACCGAACCTGCTCTGGGAACGCCCGGCACCGAAATCTGGCCTGTGGCTGCCCAATATAGTGAGCGCCGGACGCAGAAATGTGGATAAGGTAATCGAGGCGGGCTGGTCTATTGAATTGGATGAGACGGCCAGGGGAGAAGCTTTGCCGGAATTGCCACGCGCGACGGCTGTTTACAGCGAGACTGACCGGCACTGGTTCTGGACAAGTTATACTCTTGTGAAGGAAGAGGACCAGTGGCGTATTCAATTTATGACCGACGAGGGAACAGAGGCCCTGAATCTACCGACAGCAGAATTGAGGCAGAAAATCCGCGAGTATGACGAGAGCATCTCTGAGATTACGCGTAAGCACAGGCCAACCGATGCTGATGCTCTGAATTATATGGGAGATATATTGCGGTATTTTTTACAGGCAGCTGGTTATATCGATGCGCTATTGGCGCGCTCATATGATGATTATGGTTTATACAAGGATGCAGTTGAAAGTATGCAACGCTACGGATTCCTGGAGCGAAGTCTTGTTTACCTGGAACAGATTACGCAGCGCTTTGAAATCCATCGCGCTGGTAATCTAAGAGTGATGGCAACAGTGCAGATATTGCGCAGTCGGCAATTCGACGACGCGGGGGATGAAGAACGCGCCGAGCGATTCCTGGAGCTGGCCGAGGCAACGCTGCGCGAGACGCTGGCTCTAGAAGATCGATTCGAGCCACACATCTCGCTGGCCGAGGTTTTGATTGATCGCGAAGAAAATCTTGATGAGGCAAGAGATCACCTGCTGCAGGCTAAAGCAATGATTGCCGATACCGCTGTTGGTGATGAAGCGCATATTGAGATGCACCTGGGTGAGATCGACATGATGGAGGATCGTAGCGAGGAGGGGCTGCGCCACTACCAGCGCGTGGCGGAACTTCAACCCGCCAATGTCGATTCCTGGGCCGATCTTGGCAGCGTTTACAATCAACTTGGTAATATTGAAGAGGCCGAGGCCAGTTATCGCCGCGCTATCGAGCTTGATCCAGAAGATGGGGACCTTTACTTCGCACTCAGTCAAATCTATAGCAAGATTGGTCAACTGGAAAAGGCGATAGAAATTATGGAGGAGGGTCTGAGCGCCAATCCCAACTCTGCTCTGCTGAATGTTTACCTGGCATCTATGTATATCGAAGCAGGCGACGATCGCCAGGCGGGAATTTTTCTGGACAAAGCGGAACGACTCGATCCTGAGTCAGAGTTAGTGCAGTTGTTTCGCCAGTTGTTGGATGTAACAAAGAAAACTAAGCCCACGCCCATAAGCTTCAAATCCGACAAAACGAGGAAAAAGCACAGGTGAGATTACCCGACTCCTTTACTGAAAGTAGACGGTTTCTAGTTGCTGTCTTTTTGGATATCGTCTATCAAGAGTCGTGTAATGCCCTCTTGATAGGCCCACATACCCTTAGCTCGCATCAGGGCTAGCAGGGGCGCAAAGGTTTCCGGCAGTGCGTTCAACAGGGCGAGATCGCTGGAGGGAGCCTGAATACCGCCGGGTTGCAGGGCAGACAAGTATGTGTCCGGGTCGAAACGCCAGGGATGGCAGCGCCCCGCATAACGAGCCAGCAAGTAGGCGGCAATTTGCAGCCCTTTGGCGTCGAAGTCTCCACTGTAGCGCAGGTTAATGTGGGGAGAAGAACGTAACAGCAAGTCGAGCAAGGTCAGCGCTGCTACGCTGGGCCAGCCTGACGTGCAAACTAAAGTAGATGGTGCGCTTTCCACTTGTAGAGCTGCAATGATCTCCTCAAACACCTGGGGATTTTCCACAACATAGATATCATCATGCATAGATTGCGCGCCTTGCCATTCCTGTAACTGGCGCAGTGGAAGGAGTAAGACGCGTTCGCCTGCCGCTTGAAGCAGGGGATCGGGCGTTCCATCGCGAAAGTACGCGTCGGCCAGGTTATAAACGGCGACGTTGGAAGAGATTGTGTCAACCAGTAAGCCTGCATTCCTGTAAAGCAAAAGTTCTTGCTCGCGGTATCCGACTGAGTTGTCGAGGGCGACCGCGAGGGCCGCTCCTTTTTCGTCATGATTTTTATCGTTTGCCAGATCGGCGAGGGCAAGCAGGAAGAGACGCCCGGCTGCTCTTGTGGAGTCGAGCATGTGCGGGTCGCCGCTGGTGCGCTGGGCAAAGAGAGCCAGGCGTTCGGGCGCATCGGGCCGGGGCAATTGGTCTAGTAGTCCGGCAACGTATGCTGTTAGCTTGAGTTGGCTCTGCTGTTCCTCTACGGAGGCATTTTTAGAGCGCGCGTAAAGCCATTGCTCTCCGTGCAAGCCGCTCTCTAACCAGCGTTTCCCTTGCGAGTCAAGTGGAAGCTGAGCAGTGATTGCTGCCAGCTTTGAACGAAAACGCAACTGGTGATCTGTGTGCCGGGCACGTTGTTCTACCCGCGTTACCAGTTCGCGACCGGGGTTGTAGGCGCGCAGCATATCGGGCAGCGTGCAGTTGAAACTGTGCATCAAGGCCCTTTCGACATCGGATAGTTTTACCTTGATGGTTGTGACGGCGTAGAGGGGTTTGCCGAGAAAGCTGGCGATTTCGCGCCGTTCAGTGGGTGTGCAATCTGACAGGATGACCTGCCCCCGTACCTGGCTTTCTTCAGCGTATTTTTCATATAGCCGATTGACTAATCTCGGTAGTCCTGGGCGACCGAAAAAAGAGGCGGCATTTTGCGCGTTCTGCTGTGCTTGATCTAATGAATGGCTCACTTTTGTCTCTGCATCCTGTCACTTAAAGCGACTGGCTATCGCTCCAGAAGGAGGCCGATGCTGTCGCGACGGGTGAACCCTTTTCGTGGATCATCAGGTAGCGGGCGCAGGCTGGAATTTTCGCGCCCGTGCCGCTGATCTGTGGCCCGGTCATGATCCACTGGAAATCCTGCGAGACCAGAAATTCCATAATGCGCTGCGTATTGGCCACACTGACCTTGTCGAATGCTTCGTCCAGGGCCAGCAGACGAGGCGCCCCAGGCGCTGCGCTCCTGTAGAGCGCGCCGAGGGCGGCGAAGAGCGGGACATACAGCGCGAAAAGTTGCTCCGCGCCACTGCGCGTACCTGCTACGCGATCCGTCAGGCGCTGGCGCTGACCGCCGGGTTGCGTGACGAGCACATCGAAGTGGAACCATTCGCGGTAATCGAAGACCTGCTCCAGCGCGTCTAAGAAATTCATGTCGGCATGTTCCTGCTGCCGCAGGCGCACAGAGTCGATTTCCTGGCGGAAGGCGTTCATCAGGGTTTCGGTTTCCTCCGCAGTCAGGGCCTGCGTTGGTTTGCGCAGCAGCCGGTAGTGTTGCGCCAGGTGACTGCCCGGCTTGCTCAGATCATACTCTGCCGGTGGTTTCCATTGCAGCGCGTAGTGTTCGCCGATCATGGGCAGGCCGCTCAGCACTTTGTTGATTTGCTGTACCCATTCCTCAGCCTCGAAGATGGAACTGCGAATCGCTTCGGCGATTTCATGCAGCAGGAAATCCTCGAACAGCTTCGTTTCTTCCTGGTTGAGCAGCATTTGTTGCATCTCGATACGCGCGCTCAGCAGCTCAAGCAGTTCGATGGCGCGACTTTTGTTCTCGTTCAGGAAAAGCGCCTGTCCATGCTCGTCCAGGTCTGGCCCATATTCGAGCAGCAGTGGTTGCTCGCGATTGAACACGCGCATGAGGGTATTAAATGCATCGCGATAGGCTTCTTCCAGTTGCTGCTTGCGCGTCGGAATATCGGCTTCACGCAGTATTTCACCCAGTAAACGCCGGGAGGCGCTGAGGTAATGACCTGCAGCGCTGTGTTGCTGCGCTGCGAGGAGTTCTTCGACGGGATAGGCAGCCAGTAAGGTAACAAATTGCTCCCTCTTGTCGTCTGCCATCTGCCTGGCCAGTTGCAAGCGTTCCTCAACTTCGGCTAACTGCTGTGTTGTGGCCTCGGCGCGCTGGTTTGCCAGGCTGTGGGTGATACGCGCATCGTTCAACTGTGTATTGACCGTCTCGATACGCTGGCGCAATGCCTGTAATCGCTCGCTTAGCTCTCTAGCGTCGGTCGATGCGGCGATACGCTGGAGTTCGTCTTCCTCAGCGCGCGCCTGGATCGCCTGGGAGTGCAGGCGCTGGTATAAGTTTGCCACGTTTGTCTCATTGGTGGTTGCCTGCTGCTGCGCCTCGCGTGCGCTGCGGCATTCTTGCCAGGCGTGGGTGAGACTGCTCAACTGCGTTTGCAACGAGCGCGCCTGGTTTTGCAGCTTGATAACGCCCAGCAACGCGCCCTGCACGCTCTGGCGGTCACTGGCGAAGGTGGCATTGCCGCTGCTCTCTCGCTCTAACTGGGCCGTGAGCGCGTGGTAACGCTGCCATGCCGCCTGGGTCTGGAGACGCGCTTTTTGGTAGGTGTTCTGGTTATTCTCCAACGTGACCCTGGTCTGCGCGAGTTCGGCAAACGCTGGCTCGATGCCACTGGAGGACAACGCTTTGCGTAAGAGGGTGGTTTGCTCTTCTATGCTGGTTAGCCGCGCTTCGTGGTGCGCGATTTGCTCGGACAGGGCGGTCAAGGTGTCATTGAGCTGAGCCTGTTGTTGCTGGATTTCCTCCAGTTCGCGCTGTCGCACGCGCAGGCGGGTAGTTTTTCCGATGCATTGCGCTATTCCGCCACCTGCGCGCCCGGTCAGCATTCCATGCGTCCAGGCTCCATCCTGTCCAAACAGGACGCCGGCGTAGTCATTGTAGGGGCGGGAGTGGGGTTGATCTGGAGTGGGGACCCTTGCGGTCGCCTTCCCGCCGACCGCCATGCCATGCGATGCAGGAGTTTTCAGGAAGGCGTTGACAAGCGGTTCCCAATCGATGAAGCCAGCTTCGGGGATGGTGTTGACCGAGTCGTCGAAACGCAGTCCGTAGAAACTTGCCGGGGTATGTTCATACGCTGAAAGTTGCGCGGTATGTAGTAGCGTCGCATTGATGAGGGTGTTGATACCCTCGACATCAACGCGACGGTCGCTCAAGCTCTCGCTTGCCAGCAGTGCATCGGCAAGAGCGGCTTGAGCGGGTGGCACAACCAGCGCGTCCAGCAGACCGGCGTCTGCCAGCATGTTTTCGATGCGCCCGGCCTCGGCGCTATCGCAGTCGATATCGGGAGCGAAGTCGAGTAGCATATAGAGCGGAAGCGCGCTAATGCCGTGTTCTGCCAGCTTTGCGCGGGCGACGTTGTGGCGAGCCGGGCGGGTGGGAGTGAACTCTGGCTCTGCTGCTTTCTGTTCATATAACAACGTTGTTTCGTCGTACTGTCTCTGCGCGCTCCCACGTTCAACCTGAAGATCATTGAGCCGTGCCTGCGATTGCCGGGCAGCCTGGTGGAGTTCGTTTTCGATGCTATCGATTGCCAGGCGGTAGTAATCGAGCGCCTGGGCGCACTGCTCAACTACGCGCGCGGGCAGAGCTTCATCTTCGGCAAGCTCATCTCGCAGGAGCATCGTTTCATGCAATGGCCGGACATCTTCGGGCAAAGTGAATTGTGCCAGTGTGCTGTTGAGCGTGGCAAGGGCGTCGTAAAAGTGGTCGCGCGCGGACTGAAAGCGGCGGCGCGTCTCGTCTAGCTCCTGGAAGCGCGTTGTTTCATGCTCGCGAGCGTTTTGTACCTGGGCATCCAGTTTTTCGCGCTCTTGATGTAATGCTTCAAGCTGTCGCAACCAGTCAATGCGCTCTTCTGACAGCATGCCTGACAGAGCGGAAATGCTTTCCAGCAATGTAGTAGAGACGGGGGATTCCTGGGAAGTGGAAGCGAGCAGATGCTGCGCCTCCTGTAGTTGAAACTCGGCGAGTTCCCACTGGCCTTCCCCGGCGGCTATGCCACTCAATTCACGGATATGCGCGGTGCTCTCGTGTTTGATGCTGGCAAAGCGCGCTGACTGGCGTTGCAGGTTCTCCTCGCTAGCCTGTTTTGCCTGGCGCGCGGCAGCAAGGCTCTGTTCCTGGAGCCGCGCCTGCTCGTGTGCTTCGCGGGAGCGTTCGCTAGCCAGGGTCAGTTGTTTCGCGACTTGCAATCCCGCGCTCGTTTCCAGAGTGGCGATCTGTTTGACGACTTCGCTTTGTTCTACCTGCAACGTTTGCTCGAGCGTTGCTGCTCGTTCGCTTTCTTCTTTAGAGGTTTGCAGTTCTTTGCTTAGTTTCGTCACGCGAGCCTGGGCGCTATCTTCGCTCAACTGCGCGCCGTTATACTCGCAGGCGGCCAGTTGCGCCCTGCTCAATGCCAGGCGCTGCTGCGCGTGGTGCAGGCGGTCAGCCGCGCCGTAAGCCTCCTGGATGCGCTCTTTTTCGGCCTGAATGGTGTCGATGCGCTCGATGGTACCGATTACATGCGAAGTCGTTTCGCCGGAAATTTTGCGCAGTGATTGCTTGAGGTAGTCATGCACGCGCGAAAAGCTCAACTCGCTGCTCAGGTTGGGGCGGCGCAGTACCAGCAGAAGGTCGATGAGTTTCTGGAAATCTTTCACATCGCTGAAGCCAAACAGATAACGCGCCACCTGGCGTTCATACTCGGTCTGGGTTTCGCAGATGATGCCGTGACCCTCCAGTTGTTGTTTGAAGCGCGGGTGATCGAAGGCGTGTTTTTCGCGTTTGCTGCCCACTTCGTAGACGGTGTGCAGCTCGTGGCCCAGGCGCGAACCATCGGTAATCAAGAAGCGCAGAGGGCGAATGCGCTCGCTGGCGTTGACGTTGCCAGCCAGGCTGACGCCGATGGTCAGGAAGCGCGCCTTGGCTTGCTCGCCATTTTCCCAATACCTGCGCGCTTCCGGTGAAAACGGCGGCGTCTCCGGGTCGCACCACTCGAACTCAAGGGCGATGTACGAGGTGCGGCGTTCGTGGTTATAGGGCGTGGCGGATTCGCTGCCGCCGAGCACGTAGTACTCGATGTGGCGTTCGCGCCCACCGAAGGTATCCAGGCGATGCGGGCGAATATCGCCGTCCAGAGCCAGGGGCAGCGCTGCCGTCAGCACCGTCGATTTGCCGCTGGCGTTCTCACCGGCGAGGAAGAGCCGCCCGTGTGGTATCTCAAATTCCTGCTCGCCGTAGAGCCAGAAATTGGTCAACAGGATGCGCCGCAGTCGATAGCCACGCGGTCCCCCCGCTTCGGTCTGCAGCACCTCGACGAACATTTCGAGCTGGCGGGCCAGTCTTTCTTCAGCAGATACTCCATCTTGCGCTTCAGGCCAATCGGTTAAACTTTCGAGTGTGTATTGCATCGGTGTTTCCCTCTATTGCCGTAAATCTCCGGCTACTGGCTGGTTATGCCTGCTCGTCGCCATTCCAACCTGGTAAGGCTGCGGTTGTCGCTCTACGGGTTTGCCTGGTCTTTGTTTTTGTTTCTTGAGCCGGTATGTCGTAGTTGACGCTGTAGCGCGCGGCTGTCGGCAAGATCAGCACATTGCCTCTGCTATCCGGGCCGCGCAGCAGTCCGACCTGGCGCATCTTCTTATAGACATCGTTTAACAGGCTGCGAGCGCTGCGGGCGCGGGCGTCGCTGCCCCAATTTTCGCCGTAACGCTCGCGCAGGATATAAAAGAGCGCGTTCATATCTTCTGTGGTGACATGCAGGCAGCCATACCTGTCGGGCGAGGTCCACTTGCTCGCTTGTACCTGTTCTCTGATGGCGGTACACAGCAACATGGCGAGCTGGTCGCTCGCGCCATAAGGTGTGAGGGTGGTGACGGGGCCGGACGACATGCCGCTGGCGCGCGTCACGCAGGCATAATCGCGTTTGACATCGAGTTGCCAGCCGAACGTATCCAGCAGTTCGTTCGCTACGGCTTCGGCGTGCGTCACCAATTCGGCGAACGCGTCGGCATCGTCAAATCTGAAGAGCGCCGGGCCAAGCAGTAAAGCGCGCCAGGCGCGTGTCAATGGTCTGACATGCGCGGCGTACAGGCTTTCGCCTTCCTGCAACAGCGTGGGTTGCAGCGCCTGCTCTTGCTCGTTATCGTTGAGACGCTCCGCAACCAGGGCCAGCAGTTGTGGATTAAAGGCTGAAACGAGAGAGCGAATCACGTCGGTAAACTCGTACAACACATCGGCATCGGCTGTCTGCTCGACCCATTCGCGCGTCTGTCCATCCACGAGGCGCAGCCCTCCGATGTTTTCCAGGTATTGCAGGGCGCGCTGGATGCTGTAGCGGTCCGCCGGCCTGCGAAAATCGAAGGCCGCTTCGCCATCATCTCCTGCCAGCGATGATTGTTCCTGAATCTGTTCAGCCAGTTGGGAGAGCAGAAATTGCTGGTCGTTGCCGCGCCCGCTGAGCTGGCGCGTCTCGGCATACCAGAGAATCCAGGTCAGGCAAGCGAAATCGCCCGGCTCTTTGAGGCGATCATAGAGATAGCCCGGCGTGACCGCGCTGAGCTGGCGCACAAGACGGATAACGGTTGCGCTGCGCTGAATGCGCCAGCCGGTGTGCTGGTCGTGCCAGTTCTGCAAGCTGAAATAGTGGCGATTCACCAGTCGAAACAGCTCGGATTGCTGCGACAGGATGACTTCGCGTTCCATCAAGCCGGTGTGCGCTTTCAGCAACTCGGCTGTACTGGCACGCTGGCGGGCGAACGCGGCGCGGTTGCCTGAGCCATTGCTTTGTTCAGGTAGCGCGGGAGATGCTGTTTCCGGCAAATAGGCCACTCCGACAGCGCCTGGAGGTGACATCGCCAGCATTTCGTGCTCTTCGATCATGCCTGTCTCTCCTGTCTGTTGTCGCGCAGCAAGCGGTAGCGTGGTAAAAGCAGCAGGCCGTCGGATGCGCGCAGGACGGTGTAGGTTTGCTCTTCATGGTTGAGTAATGTGATGGTGGAACCATCGGGCGCGCGATACTGGCGGCGCGTATCGCCCAGGCATCCGTCGATGACGGTCAGCAATATCTCTCGCTGCGCTACGCTGATCTGTTTGAGCGCGCCGAGATCAACCGACCCTGAAGAGAAGAGGTTGGCGAAGCGCAGGCGTTCTTGCTGTAGCCTTTCTTCATACTGCTGAATAATGTCGCGAACGGCGATGCTGTTATCAATGACCGGGTCTTCCAGGGTGTGTTCGCCGCGAAAGGAGCGACTGACCGGGCGCAAGCGAAGATTGAGGGCAGGTGGTTGTTGCCAGGCATTGCCGTCTGATACGTCAAAGCGCGCGCTGGCTCTACCCGCCAGGCTTTCCGGCAGATGCACGGGGAGCAGGTTGGCAAAGGCCAGGCTGAAAAGCTGCTGAGCTGTTTCGCCGTCTCTGGCCTGGAACAGTTGCAGGGCTAAGGCGTGTAAATTGGTGGCGTAGTTGGCGTTGGGACGCGCCGAGGCCGCCAGCACGGAGGCGCGGCGCACGACCTTGTCCACCTCGGCCAGCGCGTTGCGGCGGAAGGAATCGGCATTTTTGCCCAGGGCAAACCAGTTCAGCAGCGCGTTCAACTGGTTTTCCGCCTCTTGCAGCAGTTCCGCTTCACTTGATCTGTTCTCCAGTGTTGGTGATGGCGGCTCAAGATGTTGGGCGACAATGGCAATGAGGCGATCTTTTTTGTCCGTCTCGACCCACTCGGCCAGCAGCGTGCGTATGCGGCGGCTATAGAGAGTCAGCGATTGCGCGAAACCATGTACGTAGGCTACTACTGCTGCTTTATATGCCTGGAAGGTATCGAAATCGGGGCGTCCCTGCTGCGCTGCCTTGATCATGTTTGCCAGGTATTGAGCGGCTTCGCGCGCCATGGTATTCCATATCTCGAAGACGCGCTGCCACTCCTCGGCCATTTCTCGCCCATGTTCAGGTGAATATTCTTCAGGCGGGGTGCGTAAATCGTCGTCCAGTGATTGCAGGGATTGCCACAGGTGCGACAAGTCTCCCTGGCGCAATGCTCCCTTGCCGGTACTGGCGCGCGTCTGTTCGTCGAGAAAGGTTTCAATAGCGATGGCTTCAGGCGTGGCCTGGTAGAGTAAGGCCGGGGCGAGGAAACTGGCGATAGATGTGGCGCGGCTCGAATCGTAAATGGTGGTGATATTGCCCCATTCTTTGAGGGCGGCCAGGTCGTTCTGGCATTGTTCCAGCGTGTATTCTGCTTCCAGAGTGGCGCGCACGGTATCGCGCACTTCCTGCGCGGTCAACTGGTAGCGATACAACTCGCGGTGGCAGTGAAAGAAGTAGCGCATAATCACGCGGTACCAGCGAATGCGATTGGAACTGACCAGGTAGCTGAAAATCGGCAGGCGGTCGGTCAGTTGAAAGACAGCGGATGTCGAGATGGATTCAGTTATTACGGTCTGGCTGTCTTGCCGGTATGCGTTTTGCATCGATTGGCTCTCTCCAAAAAATCCTGTCCATAACACGCGGTCACGACGCTACGTCAGGCATCATTGTAACACGCGAAGCTCATAACGGGCTATCAGTGTGGTACTGGTGTACTTGTTGGTTGCTTGAACTCTCTCGTAGAACTCATTCTTTGTGGCCATTGAAGATTCGGAAGTTAGCTTTCCCTGCCATCAAATCAAGATCGACAGCTGGCTAGCCGATTAAGCACAATTTGGCGCAGGATTCGCACCAGCCGACCAGCGTGCCCTCTTCTTCATGCACGTCGGTCAGACGCCTGGCGCAGCGACAGACGTAGCCATGCTGGTGGGCAGGATTGCCAAAGACAAGGGCGTGTGGGGGGACATCGCGCGTCACGACGGAGCCGGCCCCGATCAGCGCGAAAGTGCCGATGGTCACGCCGCACACGATGATGGCACCCGCGCCGATGGACGCGCCATATTTGACCAGCGTGGGCGTGATCTCCCATTCGTCGGCGCTTTTCAGCTTGCCATCGGGTGTGATGGCGCGTGGAAACATGTCGTTGGTGAAGCAGACGTGGGGGCCAATAAATACGCCATCTTCCAGCGTGAGACCTTCAAAGAGGGAAGCGTGATTTTGTATCTTCACATTCGAGCCGATATGCACGTGCGCATCGATGTAGACGCCTTTGCCAATGTTGCAACTTTGACCTATATGCGCGTGTTCTCGCACATGTGCCTGTCGCCAGATGCGCGTACCCGCACCGACGACGGCATCGGACGAAACTTCTGCGGTTGGATGGGCGAAAACTGGCTGTATTTGTGTCATCGATGTCCCCTTATACCCTGTACTACTTTTGTGGATTTTTATTGATATAGGCGCGAATGCCGGGCAGCCAGCGCAGGCGGGAAAAGAAAGACCATAAGCCGGCTGCTTCTACTGCCAGCACTAACCAGTGCTGGTTGACATCCGCCTCGATGCGGCGGAGAAGATAGCGGTTACTTTGGCGGGTATTGAACCCGTAGAGCGTCGTGAAGGCCCAATCGTATCCGGCCTGTTGCACTGCTTGCGTGACGCGCTCTCCAATATGCGCGCGCTGCCCGACGGGATAGGCGAAAGCGCGTACAGGTCGTTCCAGTTGTTGCTCCAGCGCAACACGGCATTCCTGTATTTCGCGCTGCACCTCCTGCTGATCTGTCAAGTAGGACAGTATGGGGTGATGCATGGTGTGAGCGCCGAACGAGACCTCCCCGCTCTGCTGCATCTCACGTATTTCCGCCCACATCAGAGGTCGGGTAGCATCCTCCTCTGGAGTGATGGCCACAGGTACAGCCAGCGCCTCGTGCATAGCGAGCAGAAACGTTTCGCGTTGGGCAACCGAAGGAGCGTGGCGCAAGTGGGTATCGATGACTTGTAATAGCGCCTGCCGTTCAACTGGTTGGTGCAGGTGATAGATTTTGCCCTCCACTGATACCTTTTCCACCTGTGTGTGTTTGACGAGGTGATTTTTGGATAACCACCAGAAACGGTTCCCGCTTTCGATATAGCCAGGGATGAGAAAAATAGTGATGGGTACCTGCAATTCACGCGCTAAGGCGAAGGCGTGTGTGTAGTTATCATGATATCCATCGTCGAAGGTTAATACGAGCGGTGTGCGACGGTCACTGCCGGGAGACGATGAAGCGGCTGTTGCGAGCGCATTTTCGAGGTGCATTACGTGGTAGTGACGGCGCAAATACAGCATGTGTTGGCGCAGGTTGCCACTGGAAGCTGTATGGTAATTGAGCACAATGAAATACGACTTTTGCCGCTGTGTCCACCAGCGCGCCAGTTTTACGCAGCCGCTATAGTAGAGGCAGGCGGCGACGCATATCATAACCCGCTTACGCACGATGGCTATGGCCTCCTTGATGCGAGTTTGCGCAGGCGCTGTACCATGGAGCCACTAAATTTCTTTGTTGCTGCCAGGCCTGGTCGAAGGTCTTGCCAGTTAAGATAGTCGTAGTGCGCGGGAACGAAGAACGAGGTGAGGAACTCAAAAATGGCCCGACCCGGCGGGGTGACACCGGGCCTGCCGCGCTGCGTTATGGATTGCACAGTGGTCAGGAAATCACCCTCGAGGTAGCGCATCCAGCCGCCTGTGCGGTAACTGGTAACGCGATCAATAGGGTCCCCGTTTGCCCACTGGTAGAGAAGGTGAGGAAAATCCACACCAGCGCGCACAGCGACCTCGACAGAGGCCGAAAGACGTGGGTTAATCTCCATCAAGTAGGGTTTTCCGGTGGCATCGCGGCGAAACTCGACTTCTGAGTAACCTTCCAGGTCGATAGCGCGTATGAGACGTTCTGACTGATCGCCGATATCCTGGGGAACGGCGATGCTCTGTCGATATACCGATGTACCGCCGAGCGGTGGTTGGGTGCGTTTGGCCCATTGCGCGAAGCGCGCGTAGAATTCACCATGCGCGTAGAGGAGATTGACGGCTTCGCGCCTGCCAGAGAGGAACTGCTGGAAGAGTACCGTGCCTCCGAGTCGGGTTAGCTCTTCGACGGCGCTGCGCGCTTCATCGGGGGTGGTAACTAATTTGCTGACCAGGCGTTCGCTCTCCTGATTGCCGCCCCACAGCCACGATTCTACGGGCTTGACCACGGCTGGCAGCCCGACATCGCGCAGCGCGTCGGGTACATCGCTGATCGATTCCACGTGAATACCCTGGGGAATGCCAAGTCCCAGTTCACGGGCTATTTCCAGCGTGCGGTCCTTATTGATAGCGATGGCAAGGGCTGACTCGCTTGCCAGGGCGATGCGCGCCCGGCGCTCAATCTGTTCTCTGTGCTGGCGTAAGACGGCCAGCGTGCCATCGGAAGAGGTAATGAGCACCCGCACCTGCGTGCTGTCGAGCAATTGCTCCAGGTAATGCAGGTAAGGTTCTGGGGCCTGCTCATATGAGGGGGCAACAAACGCCTGCCGGCACCAGCGTGACGAAAATGTTGGGACGCTGGCGGCCAGACTCTCGACCTCCAATGCGGCCACACGCATACCGCGTCGCCCAAGCGAGCGCACGGATACTAACGATTGACGCAAATTCGCGTCCAATACCAGTGCGTCGAATGGCCCGTTGCGCTTCGCGAAGGATGTATCGCCAGAGCGTTCATCGCCGGTAAGCGAGGATGGATGCGCCTCGGCGGGCGAAAGCGATTGTCGCGAGTTGTTCATAATATTTTCCTCAAGCGAGAGAAGTTGCCAAGGAGACCGGCCAGTTCCGATGCCATAATCAGCCAGTGCTGGTCTGGGTCGCCGGGCAGACGTCCCAGCATAAAATGATTTGTTTGTGGCGTATTCGTTGCTTCAATGGTCGTGATGGCCCACTGATAACCTGCTTCCTGTACGGCTTGCTGAGCCTTTTCGCCGAAATGTTCGGGTTTGCCAATCGGATAGGCAAAGGTGCGCACCGGATGACCCAGGCGCGTTTCCAGTACGCGGCGACATTCGCTTACCTCGTACTGAAGCTCGTCGGTATCTTCTAAACAGGCCAGCAATGGATGATGCATGGTATGCGCGCCGAAGGAGACCCATTCACTTTTGGCCATCTCGTTCACTTGCGCCCAGGTCATGGGTTGATTCTCATTTTTCTCCGCTGCATGTGGCGGAACGGCTAATTGCTGGCTGATGCTGGTTAGAAAGGCTTCACGCTCCGCGACGGCGCTGGCATAGCGAGCGTGACGGTCGATAGCTTTTGCCAGTGCCTTGCGCTCTGCTGGCTGGCTCAGGGAATAGGTGATTTCATCGATTGTTATCTCATCCACCTGAGCGTTGCGCGCTAGCCGTGCGCCTTCCTGCCACCAGAAATTGGCCCCACTTTCCAGGTATCCTGGAATGAGGTAGATGGTAATTGGAACCCGCAATTCGCGGACAAGGGCGAACGCGATGGTGTAGTTATCTTGATATCCATCGTCGAAGGTCAGTACCAATGGCAAAGGGCTGGCATGCAATGCCTTGTCTGTCTTGCCCTGCTGGAAAAATCCCTCCAACGCGGCTTCCGCGTGCATGACGTGATAGTGGCAGCGCAAATAATCCAACTGCCGTCGCAAATGTTCTCCGCTGGCGCGATGGTAGTTGAGGATAATCAAGCGCCGCCGGAAACGCCGTTGCCACCAGAGCGCGAGCTTCACTACTCCACTGTAGTAGAAGCTCGCGGCAACCCACAGGCGCAGGCGTTCACGCATGACACACTCCATTTCTCACAGTCTATCGTGTTTTTGCTACCCGGCGAGCTACAGAACTTGCCACACGCGGAGCGGCTGCTTTGGCACCGACCACGAAACGGTAGAGCGGACCAAAGCTGCGCAACGTAGTGAGGCCGGTAAAGTAGAGGCCGGGCACACTGCTCTCAAACCAGTGGTTCAAGATGGGTATATCCAGGTCTGTCTTAATCTCTGACTTTAGCGATTCGGAAAGCATGGGCAGGCGATTGATATTCACCTTGTAGCCCGTTGCCAGGATGATGTGATCCGCGTTCAATGTCTCTTTATTGCCGGTAGCTCTGTTGGCGAGAGACAGCTCCAGACCGTTATTTACCTGTTTTACCTCCCCCACGATATGCTGTTCGTGCAGGCCCACTTTACCAATCACGCGGTCCCTCAGCCAGTCGGAGGCGGCGGCGTTGTAGTGGTTGATGGTATAACGATCTTTTCTTTCTTGTGGAAGACGATAGAAAAGGTATGGAAAGTATTCCAGTCCCCAGTTTTTCCAGCCCGGAGCGATGCCGGAACTGGGCGCGCGCACCTGGTCGATAAGGGAGCGCTGGCCGTCGGTATCGGGGCCAAGCCAGTGAATGTGACGGCGGGCCACTACATCTACCGAGGCTCCTACATCGTTCAAGAGCGCTGCATACTCAATCGCGCTTTGCCCTCCGCCGATTATGACCACCTTTTTGCCGGCAAAGGGGCTAAAGTCGCCGTACTTAAAGGAGTGCGAGACCAGTTCTTCGGGCAGGTGGTCATATTCAGGGGGGCAATTAGCATAGTATAACAAGCCCATCGCCATGACGACTGCTGTGCTTTGCACTACGCGCCCGTCGACCAGCGTCAGTACGAACTGACCATTCTTGTGCTCAACGGATGAGACATAGGTGGTATCTACATTGGGAACCGCCTGTTTCTGGAACCACATACCATAGTCAATGAAAGCCTGTATCGGCACGGGGTAACACTTGTCGTATTGCGAAACCTTAAAAAATTGTTCAAATCCATACTTCTTGTGGGGATCAGAGAGATTGGTGGCCCACCAGTGCGAACGCAGGAACATGCCCTTCGGCATGTAATCACGCCAGAGCTTCAAAGGCTCGCCGAAAACTGCAACCTTCAGGCCTTTACCCATCAGGTGAGCGGCGGTCGATAGTCCATACGGACCGGCACCCACGACGACGACGTCATACTGAGCAGTGGAGCGCGCGCCCTCTAACTGCTGCAAATCTGATACTACGCTCAAGAAAACATCCTCCTTGTACGAGATAGCCGTTTTTTTATCGCTCCACCGAGCCATGTACGAGTGAAATCGGTAGTCGCAATGAATGCGGGAGCGGGGTCTTGCCAATTTACGTAGTCATAAGCCATAGGAATAACACACGAAATACCAAAATCGAACAGAACGCGGGCGGGGTGGGCAATGCCCGGCCTACCGTGTTGTTGCAGGGAGGCGAAAGTTGCCATCAGGTCGCCCTTGAAAAAGCGCATCCACGTGCCGGTGCGATAGCTTTCCACCTTATCGATGCGCTCACCATTGGCCCACTGGTAGAGCAAGAGCGGAAAATCGACGCCCGAACGGACGGCAATTTCAACCGATGCTGAGAGGCGTGGGTTGATCTCCATCAAATAGGGTTTTCCCGTGCTATCGCGGCGAAACTCGACTTCGGAATAGCCTTCCAGGTCGATGGCGCGCACAAGACGTTCGGCTTGTGCGCCGATGTCCGCCGGAATGGCGATACTTTGCCGCAGCACCGAAGTTCCTCCAAGAGGAGGATCGGTGCGCTTCGCCCATTGAGCGAAGCGCGCGTAGAATTCACCATGCGCGTACATCAAACTGATAGCCTCGCGTTTGCCTGTCAGGAATTGCTGGAAAAGCACCGTGCCGCCAGATGCTGTCAGTTCCTCAATAGCGTGCTGAGCCTCATCCGCGGTGGTGACTAACTGGGAGGCAACTCGGATGCCGTGCTGCGCTCCCCAGATCCATGATTCCACGGGTTTGACGACCGCGGGCAAGCCAATCTCTTGCAGGGCAGGAGCTACATCACTTGCTGATGTTACAAGCACACCTCGCGGTACATGCAGGCCCAACTGCCCGGCAATCTCCAGCGTCTGCTCTTTGTTGATAGCGACTCCCAGGGCCGGCTCTCTGGCGAGCGCTATGTGTACTCGCTGTTCCAATTGCTCTCTATGCAATCGCAGCAGCGCCACGGTCGAATCCGATGAGGCAATGAGCGCGCTGGCACCTGTGCGGTCAAGCGCGTCAATCAGGGCGGTGAGATAGCTTTCCGTCGCTTCGACCGCCTGGCAGCGATAGGGCTGTTGGCACCAGCGAGATGAGAAGGCAGGTACGGCGTTGGCGCTGTCAAGAGCTGCTACGCGCAAGCCGTGACTCCCAAGAGAGCGCACGGCCACCAACGATTGTCGCAGCCGGGCATCAAGCACGAGCACATCACAGTGACGCAGCGCCACACCTGCGTCAGGCGTTCGCTTTTCCTGTTGAGCGCTCTTTGCCTCTGTTGAGTGACTGACCATGCCGGACCTCTTCTCTGACCTGACTCCTGCCATCTGGCTGAATGCAGGTAGCCGCGCTGATAGAAAACTTACTGCGTTTCTTCTCTATTAAAGAGGTGATTTTTCCAGAGCGGGGAGAACCAGCTCCACACGCCCGAAACTTCCGCAGCCATAACTAACCAATGCCTGCTGACATCTCCTAAAACACGGTGGAGCTGGTAAGGATCGCTCTGCCTCGTATTGATGCCGGACATCGTTGTGACGGCCCAATCGTAGCCTGCCTCCTGTACAGCGAGGATGGCGGCTTCTCCGATATGCCTGGTGCGACCAACAGGGTAGGCAAACGCGCGCACTGGATGATGCAGGCGCTGTTGGAGCACCTCGCGGCACTCGCTCACCTCGCGCCGTATCTCCGCTGTATCTGTAAGATGTGCCAGGATGGGATGATGCATGGTATGCGCTCCAAAGGAGACGACGCCACTTTTATCCATCTCGCGCACCTCTGCCCAGCTCAATGACCGTTCACCATCACCTACCTTATCCTCTACTCCGTCTGTGGGAACGTCCAATAGTTCACGCAGCGTGGTAAGAAATGTTTCGCGCTCCGCTACTGACGTGACCGACCATAAATGAGTATCGATGTATTGTGCAAGTTTAGCGCGTTCCTCAGAGCGCGTCAAGCAATAAGTACTTCCCGCCAGGGTGACTTCTCGCGCCCTGGCCTGTTGCGCCAGGTGTTGCCCTTCAAGCCACCAGAAGCGATCGCCGCTCTCGATATAGCCGGGTATGAGAAAAATAGTGATGGGTACCTGTAATTCACGCGCTAACGCGAAGCCACCGGTATAATTATCAACGTAGCCATCATCGAACGTTAACACGAGCGGTGTACGACGGTCTCGCCGCTGTTTGGATGGATCGCGTGTTGCGTAGAGTTCTTGCAGCGCTTCTTCCAGGTGGAGCACGCGATAGTGGCTGCGCAGGTAGAGCAGGTGGCGGCGCAGGTTGCCACCTGTGGCGCGATGATAATTGAGTATGATGAGGCGCTCATCTGACCTTTGCATCAATCTGCGAGCTAACTTCACAAGTCCGCTGTAGTAGAGGCAAGCAGCGACCAGAATCCCGACTTGTTTGCGCATCAGTTATCCCTTTCCACCATGCTATGCTTGAATGTTTTGAGCGTTTGATAATCCAGGCGTTGGGGGGGCAGCCGCCAACTGTTGCGAGGGATGGAGGACTGCTAATGCAGCCATGACATTGGCCATGAGTTGTTGCATGCCTGGCACTACGGGTTTCTGGTTAACGCACAGGGGATCTATGTTTATACGATAGCTATCGAGAGCCTCGGCCCAATAGATAGAGCCGGTGGCGAAGACCATCGCGCCCGAAGGGGCGATGTAGTAGGTCGTGTTGCTGCTGCTGACCTGACCGTTGTCGTTGGTAGTGGAAGATGTGGCGATGATCTGTAAGTTTGCTGGTGACGCGCCATTTTTGGTATTGACGCTGTCCCATTCATACCCCACGATGCCGCAGCCATAACGCTGTCCTGAGACAAGGGTGCTGTCTTTCAGTAGAGGTGAATTCGATGGGGCGCTGACCTGCCAGGCGAAGCCGTTTTGTTTGTGGGTCAGATCGTTGAACATAACGCCGATGAGCGCATTTTCCGGGCGAGCAAGCAGAGGGTCGCGCCAGAGTGTAGTCACGCGGCTATTATCTTTGCCATAGAGGGGATCGCGAGCCAGGTCTTTTTGAGCAGTCTCCACTTTGTAGCAAACGACGGTGCGATCAGCGACGCCCGCGCTGTCAGGCTCAAAACGCATTTGCCAGTAGCCCGCGTCGGCTCCCAGGAACGCCATGCCCACGCCGCTGTTGCGCGCCGCGTCCAGTCCATCGCGCATCTCTTTGGTCCAGTATTCATCGTGGCCAATGGAGATGAAGGCGCGGTGATTAAGCAATAGCGCGGGATTCTCCTGCAGTTCGACATCGCTCATATAGGAGATATCGTATCCCTGGCGCTCGAACCAGTGGATTGCATCGGCTTCGTAGATGAGTACCTGGCTTGATCCATCTTCCTGGGTATAGGGTCGATCAAACGAAACTTTGACCGCTTTGGCGGCGGCAGTAACAGTTTCGCTCACGACGCCATTAGCAGCCTCATATAGACTGCTGCCGCCCCAATCATTGTAAGCCTGGTAGGTTGTATCCGGCGTAACGACAATATAGGTGGAGTTGCCGTTAGCGCGCACATCGAAAGGCGTATAGGTTTGCATGCCATTGGCGTCGCTAAATTTAGCCAGGTAGACGCCTGATGTCCAGGTCGAAGGGACTGTTACGGTAGCTGAAACCTGCCAGCGGGCCTCGACAAGACCAGTAGTAGGATCGACCAGGCAAGAGGTGCAGTTGACCAGGCGGTGATTGATCGTGTCATAGTAGCCTTGCGCGCGACCGACCTGTTCCCCTAAAGAAGCGACCAACCGCCCACCGTAGCCGCTATACCAGCCAAGGCGGTAAATATCGATCCAGTAATTTGTCCCCTCTTTTTGCGTACTGACATAAAATGAGAGCTTTTCGCCAGCAGCTACCGAAGTCGCGCTGGTATAAGCCTGGATCTGGGTGGTAGCCTCGTGATAGCGAGAAATTTGCCAGTTTTTTGTACCCGGTAATGCATTTTCCTGAACAATCTTATTGCCGACCGGGGCAGTTGTTATGGGAGCAATCCTGCTCTGACCGCTCACGCCAGATAGAAGCGCCGGACCAAATAAAATTGCCGCGAGGATGCCTGCGATGATTACAAAAAACAGAAGACCTCCTGCAAAGAACCTCAACCTCACGGATATACCCTCCAGTATCTGGCGATTTTGTTTCGTCGCACTCTTGCTATTACAAACAGCTAAACATACAGTCTATTACAAATAGCTAAGCGTATAGTTCTACAACATTAACGAACATACCATCTTCGCGTGCTGATACGATGTTTATCAAGGTAGAGAATAAGTGATATTTCTAGATACGAGATGTACGCTTGAGCCGGTATTTCATAAGGTCGAGAAGCGTCATCTCCGAAATAGCCTTTCATCCTTTGCTTTTCGCCTCGCTTTTTTGTTTCTCGCCCGGCCTGTTAGTTCCGTATTAGTTTAGCATATTATTAATCAGACATTAATCAACATTTCATCAGTATTTAATGTAAGCGGCCTGAAGTCAACAGTTTAGTACTTCTGCTACAGGAAAATTTTACAATTGTCAGTTCGTTGCGCGTACTTATGAGCCTGGCTTTTCATACGACTGGTTGAGGCTGGTAAAAGAGGTGGTTGGGATATATACCTCAAGAGATGTATCAAAACGCTATCTCAACACCGGCGATAACCAGATTCTTACGTAAAAGCTTTTATGATTAAGTACACAGGGATATTTAGCGAAAATTAAGAGAGAGCCACCTGGCGGTACTTTTGTCGCCTGGTGGATTTGAATTGTTCGGAACTATGAGTTCTTCGTCTTAACTTACAATAGATACCAATGAATTTAGAGCAAGGATGGGCTTGATATGCACAATCCCCTAAGTCGCTACAAATTGATCTTGAAACGATGGGCCTGGATGATTATTCTCGGAGTAGTAGTCTGTGGTGTTATTACATATGCCGCGGGCAAGCTGATACGTCCAACCTACCAGGCCTCATCTACACTCATATTGAATGTCTGCACGGCGCAATCTTCGGCATATGACTGCACAACGGCTGGTCTGGAGGCGCTATCAACCTATTCCCAGTTGATAACGACGCCTGCTGTGCTTAATCCCGTCGTGGCGAAACATCCGGGTTTGACGCTCGCATCGTTGACAGCGATGACCACGGTAAAGGCGCAATCGAATACGCTGCTGATCAACCTTGATGTCAATAATAGCAATCCAGTTCTGGCGGCGCAGCTTGCCAACGAGGTCGGCCAGAGCTTCGCGCAGTACTCGAACACGCAACTTCCAGGTACCGTGCAGGTCATACCCGCGCAGGTACCTATTAACCCGATTGGTCTGAAAGCTTCGTATGCTGGAATTATTGGCGCTCTGGTCGGTCTGGGTCTCTCGCTGGCTTTGATTGTTATTTTTGAGTGGATCGATGACCGGCTGACCAGCGCGGAGGAAGCGCAGGAGCTACTCGGCGCGGATGTGCTGGCGGTAATTCCCCATCTCACGCGCAAACAGCTTGACGATATGCCAGAATTAACGCCCGGGCTGGCGGAGGGGTGCCGCATCCTATGCGCTAGCCTGAACGCAGCACAGCACATCAAACCTTTTAAGCTTGTCATGGTGACGAGCGCGGTGGCTGACGAGGGAAAAAGTATGGTCGCGGAAAACCTGGCGACCTTTATGGCGATGTCGGGCAAGCGTGTGCTCCTGGTGGATGCCGATATGCGCAGTCACGTGCTTAATAAGTACTTCCAACTGAATAACATTCACGGACTTTCATACGTGTTACAGGAAGAATGGTCAGAAGCCGACGACGAATTGGATGTACAATCGACCAGGATTCCGACATTACAGGTGTTGACTGCCGGTGTCTCTCCTGCCAATCCAGCCGAGTTGCTGCAATCACCGACTGCGGTACAGCTGTTCGAGCATTTAAAGCAGACGGAAGATTATGATTATATCGTCGTTGATACCCCGCCTCTGCTTCCTATTGCCGATGCCCAGGTCCTGGCTTCCTACGTGCAGGCAACCATTCTGGTGGTCGATGCCTCTAAAACGCCGCGCAAGGCGCTGGTGCGTGCCCGGCAATCGCTAAAGCGCATGCGCATGACTGTTCTGGGAGTAGTCATCAACAAGAGTCCCTGGCCGGATTATAGCGATACTCACATGTATCGCAGCGAACTCTACCGGCAACAGGCCAAACAGACGAGGGCCAACAAGGAGAATGTGCTGGTTGAGCCTCCCGAAACGCCCCAGCCGAAAGTTCTGAACGGAGCAGCAGAAGGCGAAGTCGATGAGAAGACGATTACCATCCCACGTTTGTCCAATTCTTTGCACAGCAACGACTGAATAATGCGGGGGAGTTAAGGGAGGCTGTCTACCAATTTATTGCGTCAGCGTTGATGAAAGGAAAAACCAGAACAGTATGGATCATCAATTACTTGAAAAAATATCTGCGCGTTCTTTACGTGTCGCCATTATAGGGCTTGGTTATGTTGGCTTACCTCTTGCTACTACCTTCGCCGAGGCGGGTTTTCGTGTCACGGGTATCGATGTGGACGGGCGAAAAGTGGAGCAGGCCAATCGAGGCGAAAGTTATATTCCTGACATTGCAAATCTCACATTGCAAACACTCATTGAAGCTGGAAAGCTGCAATTTACCAGCGATTATAGCGCGCTGGACGAAGTGGACGCGATCAGCATATGCGTTCCCACCCCCCTGCGCAAGACACACGATCCCGATATTTCCTATATCATCTCTGCCACGCGGGAGGTGAAGGCTCATCTGCACGCGGGGCAGCTTATCGTGCTCGAAAGCACGACTTACCCTGGCACAACCGATGAAGTTGTACTGCCGGAATTGTTATCAACCGGGCTAGAGGTTGGAAGTGACTTCTTCCTGGCGTTCTCGCCGGAGCGCATTGATCCCGGTAACGCCGAATATACTACACGTAACACGCCGAAAGTTGTGGGCGGCATCACTCCCACCTGCACGAAGTTGGCCCAGGCGTACTACGCGGCGGCCATCGATAAAGTGGTGGCTGTGTCCTCGACGCGCATCGCGGAGATGGCCAAATTGTTGGAAAACACCTTCCGGGCGGTCAATATCGGGCTGGTGAACGAGATTGCCATCATTTGTGAGAAGCTAAATATCAATGTATGGGAAGTTATTGATGCAGCCGCCACCAAGCCGTTTGGATTTATGCCTTTCCTGCCTGGCCCTGGCCTTGGCGGTCACTGCATCCCGGTTGATCCGCATTACCTGGCCTGGAAACTGAGAACGCTCGATTACACGGCTCGCTTTATTGAACTGGCTGCTGAAGTCAACAGTAGTATGCCTCATTATGTGGTGAACAAGATCAATGAAGCGCTCAATGAACAGCAACGCAACTTTAATGGCGCGACGGTGTTGATCCTGGGCGTGGCGTATAAAAAGAATGTTGGAGATATGCGCGAGTCGCCGGCTCTGGATATCATCCAGGCGTTGGTAGCGCGCAAGGCACGGGTGCTTTATAACGATGAATATGTTGCATCTCTCAATTTGCCTAATGCGACGCTTACTTCGCAGACCATGAGCAGTGATCTGCTGCGATCCGTCGATTGTGTGGTCATCGTCACAGATCATAACTATTACGATGTTCCCTGGATTGTCAGCGAGGCGCGCAGCATTGTTGATACGCGTAACATGACGCGTGGCTACGAAGACGAAAAAATATTCCGCCTCTAGCACTTCTATTGAGATAGTCATAGAACGGTATAAAGCATGTCCCGCTTCCTTAATTCTGATACGACAGGAAAATTACAGGCTTTAGGGTACACCACGAGCCATATTGTCGCGGTGCGCCTCAAGTCCGCAAATAAATATATCTTTCGTTCCCTGCTCAGCCTGGCATCGGCGAGTCTCTTCATTCGCCTTGCTGGTATGCTCAATCAGATTGTCGTCACGGCTCGCTTCGGGCAGGGACCCTCAATGGATGCCTATTTTGTGGCCTCTACGGTCCCCACTTTAATGGCGCAATTGCTCGCCAGTGGACTGGAATCGTCGGTCATTCCCGTTTATGCGCGGATACGGACAACAGGTTCGAAAAAAGAGGCGTCTGTTCTCTTTAGCACGTTGCTGAATATTCTGGTGATCGGTCTTCTCGTGGTAACGGAGATTATGATACTATTCCGCGGGCAGATCGTGCTCCTTTCGGCCTCCGGTTTGAATGAACAGAGCAGGCAACTTGCCATTAACCTGACGCCCTTTATCTTCCCCGTCCTGTTATTCATGGTCATCAATAGTTACCTGGAATGCCTGCTCAATACCGAGGGGCAGTTTGGGTGGCCGGCTTACGCGGGCATGCTGGTTCCGATTACAACAGCCACTCTGATACTCGTCGCGGGCAGTAGTCAAGGCGTGGTGATGCTCTGTATCGGCACTGTCATGGGTGAAATATTGCAGCTCGGTGTGATCATCTTCCGCGCTAGCAAGGCCGGAATTAAGTATCGTCCTGTGATAAACTTGCGCGACGCCGCCCTGGGCGCTGTCTTTATAGCTGCGTGGCCGGCCCTGTTTGGCTCACTCATCAGCCAGGCAAGCCCTCTGGTTGATCAAATCTTTGCCTCGTATCTCTCACCGGGCAGCATTTCGACGCTGAACTACTCCAACAAGCTGATCAGTGTATTTACAGGCGTCATTATCGGGTCGGTCGGGCGCGCGATGTTGCCTTACCTGTCGAGACAGGCGGTGGCAAAGGATCGCAGGGCTTTCAAGGAGACCCTGCGCCTGTACCTGTGGGGTGTAGGTCTCGCCACAATTGTCTTGACAGCCTTTATGATTGTAATGGCCGCGCCCCTGGTACATATCCTTTTCCAACGAGGGGCTTTTACTGCCACAGATACCAGAAACACCTCTATTACCCTGATCGGCTTCGTACTGGGACTGGCCCCGATGGCCATCGGCTTTATCCTGGCGAAGGCCTTTAGCGCGATTGGCAGGACACGCATCCTGATGTACGTCACGGTTTTCAGCGTCTTCGCTAATGCGTTTCTGGACTATCTTTTCTCTCGCCTGTGGCAAAGTTTTGGGATTGCGCTGGCAACCTCGGTCATGTATGTCTGCACAATGATACTCCTGTTGCTGCTGCTGCGGCGCGAGGTAGGCGCACTCGATCTGCTAACCCCTCCGCGCGAAATTCTTAACTTCGCGCAGCGTTTCGGCCTGGAGCGCCGCTATGACCAGTTGCTGGCATGGTGGGAGAACAATCAGAACGGGATGTCTTTCCGCTCCCAGCAGCTATTGCTGCGCAGCGGCATCATACTGGCGGTCTTTGCAATCGGTATCGCGGGGACCATACTTAACCCGTCACTGACAGTAAAAATAGCCTTCGGGTCTCTTCTCCTGCTGGCTTTCCTGCGCTATCGTTTTATACTCTTGATCGTCTGGGTGCTGATAGACGCCTATATCGGCTCATCGGTGCCATTTTTCAATGGGAACAATTTACTTTCGGGTCTGACCGCGCCTACACTGCTCTTATTGTTCTATCTGCCACTCAAGCAGGCATTCAAACGCATGCCGGCTCTCGCGTTCTTCTTTATATTTCTGCTGTGGGTATTTCTGAGCATCGGAATTTCGGCCATTGGTGTCAGTTCGTTCTTAGTCATCTGGACGACGCAGATGGATTTTGTAGGGGTAGCTGTGCTGGCGATCTTCGCGCTGACAACGCGCAAACGCCTGCTCCTGGCCATCGATGGCATATTGCTGACATCGATGATCATTGCCCTGTACGGCATATATGGCTACCTGGTCAAGAAAAATGGTATTCCTGATACCGCGCTTCCCTCGCTCTTCCGCATCAGCTCGATCTTTAGCAATACACCGCCAACGCTGGCTCTTTTCCTCTCTATCGTCATTCCGCTGGCGATCTACCGCGTTACAACGCTTGCAGGCTTCAGGCGCGTGATTGGCCTGTCTGTCGTTTTGGTCTTGCTGACGGCGCTGGGCCTCACATTTGATAGGGGTTCGTTCATTAGCATGCCGATCAGTATACTCGTCATGATTATGCTATTGCCCTCGCACCGCATGAGAGTTGCGATGCTGGGCAGTATCGCGGCGCTGGTCGCTGTCGCGGCACTGGTGGTGATTGTTGGTAACATACCCATTTTTACACGCTTTTTCAGTTCGGATATTACGACGCTCAACGGGCGTACTTTTCTCTGGGCGGCGATTCTTGACCACTTTGATCCTACGAAAATCCTGGGAATGGGCCTCAATGCCTCTGACCTCCTGCTGGCAAATTTGCAAGTTGGCAATGGATTCGGCGTGATCGCCACGGTGGCGCATAACATCTACCTGGAAATTCTCTATGACCACGGCATCATCGGAGTTACTTTGCTTCTCCTGACGCTGTTTACGATGGCTGTTAGTCTGCTAAGAAAACTGCGTAACGCATCAGCCGATTACCGCATGCTGCTGGCTATCTGCCTGGCGGTCTTTATAAATGTCGCCATGCAATCGTTCGAGTCCAATGATATATGGAACCAGGGAGTCGGCATTTACTTCTGGATCATCATGGCTCTCCCGTTCGCGCTCTGCTGGACAGCGCCTGCTCAGCCAGCTAAAGGCGAGCAAGAGGCAGTTGTGACTTCGATAGATAAAGCGGAAGACGAATTGGCACCGGTTGAGCAAAAACTCACACTACCAGAATTGGAAGCTCAGGAGGTATAGTTGCGCAATGGCGCGCGTCTTACCTTCGTAAAATATGCATAAGGGAGAATAGTTTTGGAAGAGCGCATACGTATCTGTTTGATATCGTTTATGTTTGCGCCGTTAGTCGGTGGCGCGGAGGTACGTGCCGAGAAACAGGCTCGCCAGTTGAAGGCGATGGATCAGGATGTGATGATCGTCACTCTGCGGCACAACAAGGAATGGAAGAGGGCGGAAATGCTCGAAGATTTGCCCATTGTGCGCGTGGGAGGCATCTTCAACCGGCAGGGCTGGCTGCGCATCGGCAGGTTGGGACATCTGCCTATCGATGTACTGCTCTTCATAACCCTGTGGCGCATGCGTCACCAGTATGATGTCTTGCACGCGCTCCAGTTGTCATCGCTGGCTGCCGTGGCGGTCATCATCGGCAAGCTGACGCATAAGCCGGTGATCATCGGTATTCCAAGTACGGGGCCAGGGAAAAAGCAACAAAAATCCGATGCTACCCTGATGGCCGACACCCTTACCGATACTGAGTTCCTCAAGGTTGATTTTACCGACGTGGTAGTTGGTGATATCGGCTATCTGTACAAATCGGCATTCGGCGGACGCGCTATTGTCCGCTTCCTCAAAAAATCGAACGCGTACTACCAGATACTGAGCAGCCGCAGCCGGCCTTATCTGGCCTCGCTCGGCTTCCGCTCGCAGCAGATAGTGCTTATTCCCAATGGGGTTGATAGCGAGAAATTTCGACCGGCACCGGAGCGGCGACCAGACCCGGCGCAGCCCGAACGCGATATGATCTGCGTGGCTCGCTTGCAGTATCCAAAGGGTATCGATGTGCTGCTGCACGCGTGGGCACGCATGCTGCGCGAGCCGGATGAATGGAGAGCGCACCTGAGGCCACAATTGCTTCTGGTAGGCGAAGGGCCGCTGCGTCCGCAGTTGGAGCGCATAGCAGAGCAACTGGGCATCCAGGATAGCGTGAAATTTCTGGGGCTGAGACGCGATACGATTGACCTCTTACAGCAATCGTGGGGTTTTGTCATGCCTTCGCGCTGGGAAGGCATGCCCAATGCGCTGCTGGAAGGGATGGCCTGCGGTTTGCCCTGTATCGCAACAAAGGTAAGCGGCAGTGAGGATATCATCGTTGATGGTGTTAACGGCCTGCTGATTGAGCCGGAGCGGCCGCAAGCGCTGGCCCAGGCTATACGGCGCATAATAGAGGATGGTGAGTTGGCGCAGCGCCTGGCGGAGGAGGGGCGGGCCATTGTCATGCGCGATTATCAACTTTCCGGCGTTGTCAAACGCTGCCTGGAACTGTACAGGCTTGTGCTAAAGAGCTATGCCACCAGGTTGCCGCTTGTGCTTGAGAAGAGGAGTGAGGTGTGAGGAATTTACGTCTATACATCGCTATAACGACATTTTTCCCACTTATCGGAGGGGCGGAAACGCAGACGTTCGCGCAGGCGCAGCGCCTGCAGGAGCGAGGCTATGAGCCGACTATCATCACCTTTCGCCACAGAAACGCGTGGCCAGAGCGTGAAGTGATAGGCGGTATACCCGTGATACGGGTGGCCGGAAGTTTGCTCGGCAATCGCCAACATTTCCCGCGTATGCTCAGGCAAATTTCCTACCTGCTGGCAATGCTTGTCATGACCTGGAACCTGTGGCGGCATCGCAAAGACTACGACATTTTGCAGGTGTGCCAATTCAGCCAGCTCGTTTTGCCCCTGGCCCTGCTCTGCCGCGTAACAGGCAAACCAATGACGATTGTCGTTATCAGCGCGGGAGCGGGTAAGGCGACAAAGACGCGCGAACCGGCTCGCCTGTTAGCGGGTCCGCTCGATGCCAGCGCCGCGTGGTTACAGGTGGATGGGAAGACCTGGGTCGATGGCGACCTGGACGGCGTGGCAAGAATGGGAAAGTTCGTTTTGAACTTCCTCTGCTCAACGCTTAACCGCATTTCTTCTGCGGTCATCGTGCTCAGTTCGCGTATGCAAAAGCAATTTTCCAATTACCATCTCCCTTTGTTGGATATCCGGTGCATTTCCAATGGCGTTGATGTGCGCAGGTTTCATCCCGCCCTGGCGGAAATTTCTCTCGAGGAGTGGCATAAGACGGTCGTCTGTGTCTCGAAACTGCGTTACGAGAAGGGAATCGACGTGCTGCTGCAAGCCTGGCGACTGGTACATAAGCAAGACCCTCGGGCCAGGCTGGTAATCGTGGGAAGTGGGCCTATCGAGAAGCAGCTTGCGCGCATGGCAGACGAGCTGGGTATCACAGGCAGCGTCGAATTCGCGGGGTTGCAGAGCGACGTACCCGCTCAACTCCATCGAGGCGCGCTGTTCGTCCTTCCATCGCGTTGGGAAGGTATGCCCAATGCCCTGTTGGAAGCGATGGCTTGCGGCTGCGCCTGCGTAGCTACGCGGGTGAGCGGCAGCGAAGATCTGATTGAGTATGGTGTCAACGGGCTGCTGGTGGAAAGCGAAGAGTATAGCGCAATGGCTGATGCTTTGCTGGCGCTGCTGGCCGATGCTGAGCTTGCCGCGCGCTATGGGCAGGCTGCTCACGAGACGACGACCAGGAGTTATACGATCGAAACGATAACCGATAGATACGCGGAACTTTACTGGTTACTCCTTGAGCGCAAGCAGCAAAAGAAGCGCCCGCAACAGCCTCTTGTACTTGAGGAGGAGCTATTTCAGGCGGATGAACGCAATTCATTGCCCGTAGGCGGCGAAAGGTAAGCATATGTGTGGAATCGCTGGTTATATCAACCTTGAAGGTTATCGTGATGCACGGTTGATAGATGCTATGTGCCAGGTTATTCGCCACCGTGGGCCTGATGAGCAGGGAACGTGGGTAGGCGAAGGGGTGGCCCTGGGCATGCGCCGCCTGTCGATCATTGACCTGGCTGGCGGCCATCAGCCTATTTTCAACGAAGACGAAAGCATACTTGTTGTCTTCAACGGGGAAATTTATAATTACCGCGAGTTGCAGGTGACATTGCGGGCGTGTGGACACCAGTTCAGAACCGACAGCGATACCGAGGTTATCGTGCATGCCTACGAGGAGTATGGTGATGAGTGCGTCAAGCACCTGCGCGGCATGTTCACCTTCGCTTTATGGGACAGAAAACGCCAGCGGCTACTGGCCGCGCGCGACCGTTTTGGCAAGAAACCGCTGAATTACTACTGGGATGGGCAGCAATTGATCTTTGGTTCTGAGATCAAATCTATCCTTGAGGCGGGCATCCCGCGTGAAATCAATCACCAGGCTCTCGATGAGTATCTTACCTATCGTTACGTTCCCTCGCCAAAAACACTCTTTAAGGATGTGATGAAGGTACCGCCTGCCCATATTCTGGTTTACGAGGATGGGCATGTGCATACCTCGCGCTACTGGGAGCTTTCATACGAGCCTACTTGCAACGACGACGAGGAAACCGCGGCGGAACGCACACTCGCATTGCTGAAGGACGCTGTGCAGGTACGTTTGATGAGCGAAGTGCCGCTGGGCGCGTTTCTCAGCGGCGGCGTCGATTCCAGCGTGGTGGTTGCGCTGATGAGCGAGCTGATGGAGCAGCCGGTCAAAACGTTCTCGATTGGCTTTGAAGAGGACGATTATAGCGAGCTTCCCTATGCGCGGCAGGTTGCGCAGCGTTTCGGCACAGATCATCACGAGTTCCTGGTCAAACCTGATCTTATTGCCGTGTTGCCACAGCTGGTGTGGGCCTTTGACGAACCGTTTGCCGATTCGTCGATGCTGCCCACCTACTATGTCTCGAAGCTGGCTCGAGAGCATGTAACCGTCGTGCTCAGCGGCGATGGCGGCGACGAAATCTTTAGCGGCTACCAGCATTACGCGCGCGAATACGCCATTGGCCGTATTCCGCCGTTCATCCAGAGACTGGTGGGCTATGGCAGCCAGTTCATGCCTGACGGGATGCGCGGCAAGCGACGCCTGCACGATCTGCTCAAGGATTACGGGACGCGCAGCATCCAGGCTAATATGATTCTCTCGGAAGTGGCGCGAGCTACTATGTACAGTCCCGAATATTTTGCAAACGTGCGCGACTTCAATCCTTTTGAGCCGGTGTTGAATGAATACCGCAAGGCGCAGCATCGCGATATGGCGACACGCATGCAGTTTGTCGATGCGCGAGTCTATCTACCCGACGATATCATGGTCAAAGTCGATAAAGCCAGCATGCTCAATTCAATTGAGACGCGCGCTCCCCTGCTCGACCAGTACCTGGCCGAATACGTAACCTCGCTTTCGCCGCGCGTGCGCATGCGCAACGGCACCTTGAAATACTTGTTGAAAAAAGTTGCTGCTGACCTGCTGCCACCTGATATACTGACGCGCCGCAAGCAGGGCTTTGCCGCTCCTATCACAAACTGGTTTAGCGGCGATCTCGCCAATTTCGCGCGCGAGCTGCTCGACTCTCCGCGAGCGCGGCAGCGCAACATCTTCAATCCAGAGTTTATCAGCATGTTGCTCCAGCCGGAGTCCAGCAAGAAGCTGGCGAATTATGGTTCAGCTATCTGGTCGCAGCTCTGTCTGGAATTATGGTTCCAGACTTATATGGATCAGCCGGTATCACGTTCAGCGTCTGATACACTCCATCCTGTCGAACTCAGCGGCGAGCGGTAAAAGAAAGGTTGTACACAATGTGCGGCATTTGCGGCATTTATAATACGGACAGTGGAGAACCTGTCTCGCCTGAATTGATCGATTCTATGAGGCAACTCATCGCGCACCGGGGACCAGACGATAGTGGAGTGTATCTCGATGGCCCCGTCGGTCTGGGCTTTGCTCGTCTCAGCATCATCGATCTGAGCGGGGGCCACCAGCCGATGTGCAACGAGACCGGCGATATCTGGCTTGTCTTTAATGGAGAGATCTGGAACTATAAAGAACTGCGCCAGACGCTTATCGAGAAAGGCCACCAGTTCCGCACGAACAGCGATACCGAAACGATCATTCACGCCTATGAAGAGTATGGCACTGATGCGATGGCGCGCCTGAATGGGATGTTCGGCCTGGCTCTGTGGGATGGGCCGCGCAAGCGCTTGCTGCTGGCACGCGATCGCGCGGGCAAGAAGCCCCTCTATTACACTCGAGTGGATGACAATGTCGCCTTTGCCTCAGAAATTAAAGCGCTGCTGGCGCATCCACGCGTCAGGAGAGAGCCGGATGCGCAGGCGCTGGCCGATTTTCTCAGCGTGCGCTATGTGCCCGGACCGGCGACCTTGTTTGCTAATATCTACAAAGTGCTGCCGGGTCACTGGCTGCTGGTTGAAAACGGGCAGATTCACGAGGAATGTTACTGGGATTTTACGTTCGGCGAGACGGAGCGCAGACCGGTCGAAGAATATATGCAGGGCATTAGACAGCACGTGCAGCGCGCCGTCGAGGAACGCATGATCGCCGATGTACCAGTAGGGGCTATGCTCAGTGGAGGCGTAGACTCCAGCATTATCGTGGGAATTATGAGCAAGTTGACGAGCCAGCCCGTCCAGACGTTCTCCGTCGGCTTCGACGAAGAGGGTTTCAGCGAACTGCCTTACGCGAAGCTGGTCGCTGATCGCTTTGGCACCGAGCATCATGAACTTGTTGTAAAGTCCTCGGATATGTCGCAGTACTGGCCGCTCTTGACGTGGCACAGGGATGAACCGGTCAGCGAACCCTCTGACCTGGGCGTGTACCTGGTTTCCAAACTGGCGAAGCAATATGTCAAAGTGGTGCTTTCCGGCGAAGGCGGCGATGAACTCTTCGCGGGCTATCCCAAATATCTGGTCGATTGGATGGCGCGCTATTACCGGGTACTGCCCGCGGCCATGCGCGATCGCATGATTGCGCCTCTGCTGGATCATCTTCCTTATAGTATGCGCAAGGTCAAATTTACAGCGCGCTCGTTGTCACAACCCGCGCCGCAACGCTGGGTGAACTGGTTCGGTGTCTTTAACGGCCAGTCGAAGGAACAACTGCTCTCTGAGCGCACGCGAGCCAGCGTCGATCTCGATTCCAGCCGGACTTTCCAGCGCTGGCTGACGAACAACCCGCAGCGAGACGACCTTTCATCGATGCTCTACCTTGATACGAAAATCTGGCTGCCTGACAATCTGCTTATGAAGGGTGACAAGATGACGATGGCGGCCTCGTTGGAGGCGCGTATCCCGCTGCTCGATTACAAGCTTGTCGAATACGCGGCGAGTATTCCCTCGAATGTAAAAATCAAGCCGTTCAAGGCAAAATACCTGTTCAAACGGGCCTTCGCGGATCTGCTGCCTGAATCTATCCTGACACGCAAGAAAATGGGCTTTAATGTGCCGACCGGGGCATGGTTCCGCGAGGGACAGCGCAGCCTCATCACACGCCTGCTGCTCTCCGAGCGCGTGCGCGAGCGTGGCTATCTGAACGATGCATTCGTGGCCGGCCTGCTGCGCGATCACCTGGAGGGCAAGACCAACTACCAGGCGCAACTCTTCAATCTTGCCAGCCTGGAACTCTGGTTCCGCGTTTTTATCGACAGTCCGCGCCTGGAAGCTCCGCAACTTTCGGTCGAAGAGTTGCTGAACGAGAGTGAAAATGAGAAGGTAGCCCTGCATGGCTCCCGCACCTCATTCTAGCGCGAAGGAAGTGGAGCGTACATGATTAACGAACAGCAGGATGAACAGCGAAAATATCGCGTGTTGATGGTGACGGGCATCTACCCGGCGGAGAAGAAACCGCATTCCGGCACCTTTATCAAACCCATTGTTGACTCTCTACGCGCGGCAGGACACGAGGTGGACGTTGTTCATCCCAAACCCGGTCCGGTGCTCCTGCGCTATCTCTCGGCGACCTGGCAGGTTTTTTCCAGGACGCCAGGTGGTCGCTATGATATCGTACATGGGCATTACGGTCTGTGGTGCCTGGTAGCGCGGTTGCAGTGGCGAGCGGCGGTTGTGGCAGCTTTTCTGGGCGATGATCTGCTGGGGACGATTACATCTGAGGGGAAATACAGCAAAAAATCGCTGCTGGTCGTCAATATCAGTCGCTGGCTGTGCCGCGTCGCGGATGCTGCTACCGTCAAATCAGAACTGATGAAGAAGGCCTCGGGCGTCAATGATGTGGCTGTCATCCCCAGCGGCATTAATTTTACCCTCTTCCAGCCTGTACCGCGCGCGGAGGCTCGCGCCGCTCTGGGCTGGGACCAGCAGCGTTACTATGTACTTTTTGGCAATGATCCGAAAATACCGGTGAAGAATTTCGCGCTGGCGAAGGCTGCCATACAACGACTGGCCGAAAGAGGCACACCGGCTGAACTTGTGGTTGCCAGCGGCCTGCCGCAAAGTATGGTGGTGCAGTACATGAATGCCTGCAACGCGGTAATTCTGCCGTCGCTGGCGGAGGGATCGCCAAACGTTGTGAAGGAGGCCATGGCCTGCAATGTGCCGGTGGTGGCGACCGATGTGGGCGATGTAACACAGGTGATTGGGCGCACGGAGGGCTGTTCGGTCTGCCCCCACGATGCCGACGCGCTGGCTGCGGGGCTTGAAAAGGCGCTTCTTCATACCGGGCCGACAACGGGTAGAGCCGACATTGCCCATTTAGATAGTGTTGTTATTTTACAACGCATTCTTGAGTTATATCAGCTTGCAATCAATAAGAAGAGACCAGGAAAATCAGCAGGCACAGGTAGTTCTATAAAGGAAAGCAAGTAATGCAAAAAGTTCGCAAAGTACTTCTGATCGTAGAGAATGTCTCCGTGACCTCTGATCCTCGCGTCTGGTCGGAGGCAACGACGCTGCGCGATGCTGGCTGCCTGGTTAGCGTTATTTGTCCCAAAGGGACTAAACAAAGAGAAGATAAGGAATCATATAGTTGTATCGAAGACATCCACATCTACCGGTACAGACTTCCAGAAATTCATCGTGCTTATCTTTCTCACATTCTTGAATATAGCGTTGCCCTGGTGATGAGCTTCTTGCTGAGCATAAAGGTTTGGTTTCGACACGGTTTCGATGTAATACACGTAGCCAATCCGCCTGATATGTTCTTTCTCATCGGCCTGTTTTACAGGTGCTTCCGCAAGAAATTTGTGTATGACCAGCATGACCTCACGCCGGAATTGTTTCAGGTGATCTTTAATAAGCAAGTGAAGCCTTTGCACCGGTTCTTGCGCCTGTTGGAACGATGCTCCTATCAAACAGCGCACCTGGTCATAACGACGAACACCTCTTTTCAGCGTTTCGCCATTGAGCGAGGCCGCTGTCCTGCTGAAAAGGTATTTGTAGTCCGTAATGGGCCAGATTTGAAACTCATAGAGTCAGTTCCCCAGACTACTGAACTGCCGTTTCCAGGGATGCGACGCTATGTGCTGGCCTATATTGGGGTAATGGGCAAGCAGGATGGTGTTGAGTATATTCTTTATGCGCTCCATGATCTCGTCTACAAACGAGGTCGTCAGGATATCTCAGCTCTATTGATGGGAGATGGCAGTATTACTGTTGATTTGCGCAATCTTGCTCATGAACTCAAGTTAGATGAGTATATTGTTTTTACAGGGTGGCTGGAGAAGCGAAAAGCGCTGAGCTACCTCGCGGCTGCAGATGTGGGTCTTATACCCGATCCAAAGAATGGGTTGAATGAATACTGTACGATGATCAAAGCGATGGAATATATGGCAATGGGCTTGCCTATTGTTTCGTTCGACCTTAAAGAAACGCACTTTTCAGCCCGGCAGTCCGCACTTTACGCGAAACCCAATGAGGTAGAAGATTTTGCTAATGCTATCGAAACCCTGCTCGAGAACGAGACGCTTCGCAAGAGTATGGCAGAATATGGGCAGAAACGCATTGCGGATGTTTTGAGCTGGGAACATAGCCGAAAAAACCTTTTAGCAGCTTATGAAACCCTGTTCCCCGGTATTAGCGTAATCGCACCCGCAGATGCGGTGATAGAGCCACCTCTCAATTACGATTACGCCGCGGCATTCAACAGTACGAGACCCGAATGAGGGGGTAACGTTACCGTCTGAGGCGCCTGATGACCATAGAGATCGATGTAGTGACTGCCTACCGGTAACTTGACGCTGCGTGTAGCTGTTGGGCTGGGATTGACCATGCTGAGTCCATGACTATAATCACGAAAATAAATATTTTGTCCCTGGTACATCTGGTCGAGCGGGCTGCCGATCTCCGCTGCATATTCGCTGTGTCGCGTGTCGAAGCCGTAACTCTGGATCGTTGTTATCGAAACTGCGGCAGAATGTTCCTTTGCCATCAAGTACGATGCCAGCGCCCATTGAATCTCGCTTTGTCCGACCGACGGAAACTCGTTGACGACAAAATATGCCTTGTGCTCTTGCTGGATGCTTTCGATGAAGTTGATGTCCTGTACCCAGTTGTCTCCCGTCAGATAGCCGTCACCATATTGTGTAAAGCCGGCCTCATCGAGAATGCCATCGATATGGCTTACCATCTGCTGCAACTGGGGATCGCCCGGTGTCAAACTGCCGACACCGAGATTGGGAATCAGCGCGAGAGGGTGTTTCAGGTGATGCAGAGCTTGCTGCATCTCAGTGGCCCAGGAGATGACATCGGTGCGCCACTGCGAGTCATTGGTTTGCCCTGTATAACGTTGTACCCATTGCCCATTATTATAGTAGCCACATGCCCCGATGAGGTTCTCCATGTTGACATTATCGGCAGCTATGGCATCGTAGCCGTTTTCACTGGCTGGCTGCGCATAGGTCTGCAACTGCCAGGCTATGACGGCTGGATTTGCGAAGTTGAAAGGGATATTGGGCAGACCATCTTCGTAAGCGGGTGTCTGGCGGTCACACTGGTAGAGAATCCAATCGGGGTGAACATTTTTCCAGTAGGCCAGGTCGTGAGTGGCGCTCTTGCTGGCAAAGGTCCCACTATCGCGAAAGAAAGAGAAATAATAGCTGAGAAAGATGTTCGGGTTACTGGCGCGAAAGGCCGCAACATTGTCCGGACTGGCTCCCCAGACGAAATCGTAATATTGGGCGATAGAAGCTGGATTATCTATTTTGTAGTCGAAATTCTGAAAGAGGTGAATGTTGTTCCAGGTATCGATAAAGGGACGTACTGATGGCAGGCTGGCATACGGTGTGCCTGGTGTGAGCACCGGCACCGGTATAGTCGGTAGAGTGTTCTGATTATTGGAACCGCCTTGCGTCGGATTGCTACAGCTACTCAATACCAGGATAATTAGTAGTAAGAATGACCAACTGGCTAGCAATCGTTTATGGGTAAGGTGTGTAAATGTCACCATAAAGGGTTTACTCTCTCCTCTACAACTTTGAAGTGCCGCTCATTACCTGCTTGTGGTGTGTGATGATTGACAGGAAACTGACGCTAATATAGTATAACACAGCCTGGTTGAGTATAGGTATTAGAAGAGCAACGAATCCGGTTAAGTTATGCAATGGTAGTTGAGAACAGTAAACGCGAAGGGAAAGGAAGCGCATTAGCGCGTGGGTGAAGACAAATGACAACTACAACATATCTAGTTACAGGTGGTGCGGGTTTCATCGGCTCACATATTGCCGAGGCGCTGCTGGAGCGAGGAGAAACCGTCCGCGTGTTTGATAATCTTGCTACGGGGAGGGTATCTAATTTAGCGGCATTGAAGGGCCGCGCCGAATTTATTCAGGGCGACTTGCGAGATTTTGAGTCGCTGAAGGCAGCGCTGCGCGGCGTGGAAGTGGTCTTTCACCAGGGGGCGTTAGCCTCGGTACCGCGCTCCATAGCCGATCCGGTGGCGTCGTTGGAGACGAACATCAATGGCACGCAGAACGTGTTGCTCGCGGCGCGGGCTAATGGTGTGCGGCGCGTGGTGTATGCCAGTTCGTCATCCGTATATGGCGATACGCCTGTATTACCCAAGCATGAAGACATGCCTACTAAACCGATGTCACCCTACGCGGTGCAAAAGCTTACAGCGGAATTACTCTGCGGTGTATTTACGCGTATTTACGGGCTTGAGACTGTGGCGTTGCGCTACTTTAATGTTTTTGGCCCGCGACAGGACCCGGCCTCAGAGTACGCGGCTGTGATTCCACGCTTTTTAACGGCGTTGATCGAGGGGAAGCGGCCCATTGTTTTTGGAGACGGCGAGCAGACGCGCGACTTTACCTATATCGCGAACGTGGTGCAGGCTAACTTGCTGGCTGCCACCTCGCGCGATGCTGTAGGACGCGCGATGAATATTGGCTGCAATGAGCGGATTTCCCTCAACGAGGTGCTGCGCATGGCGGGAGAATTGCTGGGAGTGCGGGTAGAAGCTGACTATCGCGAACCTCGTTCTGGCGATGTGCGCGATAGCCTGGCGGATATTAGCCTGGCCCAACGCTTGCTCGGTTACTCGCCAACGGTTGGTTTTCGCGAGGGATTGGCGTATTCGCTGGAAGCGTTGCGGTCGGCAAGGTCAAATTAGCGCGATAGTGTTCCCGTCCCGGCTGCCCTGTACCTGTTGTTTTGCCAGGGCATCTTGCGCGGCGGCCAGTATTTTGACGACTTCCAACCCGACACCGCCGTGGGCACGCGGCGGTGTGCCTGTGCGGATGGCGTTGGCGAAATCCTCGCATTCCAGGCGCAGGGGTTCAATCCAATCGATGTGGGGGATGGTAATCGCGCCGTAGCGATAGGAGACGACGGGGTCTGCATGCACATCGGCCCCTTTGTTGTAAATTTTGAGCATTTCCGCTGTATTCACATCGTCGTAGACCGCCATCCGTGCATCGCCGATGACCGTGACACGGCGAATCTTGCTGGGATGAAGCCAGCTCACGTGGATATGCGCGTTCATGCCATCCTCAAATTCAAGGTCGAGGTGCGCCACGTCGTGAATAAGCCTCTGAACGTGGGCATGAGCCTGCACTTTGACCCTGGTGGGCTTTTTGTCTAACAGGTAAAGCAGTATTGAAACGTCGTGGGGAGCGAGATCCCAGATAACGTTGATATCGCTGCGGAACAACCCCAGATTGAGTCGTTCTGCTTCAATGCAATAGATGTTGCCCAGGTCGCCACTGCGTATGAGTTTGCGCAGCTCATTGACCGCCGGGTTGTACTCGAATGTATGACCCACCATTAATACGCGTTGTTGCTGTTGTGCCAGCGCAAGCAATTCCTCTGCCTGTGCGACGTTGTCGGTCAGTGGCTTTTCGACGAGGACATGCTTTCCATGCAGCAGCGCCTCGTATGCCAGCTCGTAATGAGTTCGTACAGGCGTGACAATGACGACGGCATCGACATCTGAATCAAATACATCCTGCGCGAGAGGAGTTGTTTTTATCCAGGGCTTACTCGCCTTAAGCGCCGCGAGACGGTTTTTATCTGAATCTGCTACCATCGTGACAGTAGCTTGTGGCAATGCCTCCAGGTTTCGCGTGATATTAGGTCCCCAGTAACCCCAACCAATGACACCGAAACGAATATCCTTCAATTGCATGAACCTCTCCCTTACGCAGATCAATATTGGAATAGCGAGTATATTTTTTACTTATAGGCCCTTCCCTACTGCAAAGAGTAAAATTTTGGGGTACCGTCTTGATAGCCAAAGTAGTTGAGAATTGGTTAATTCTATTAACTTATGTAGAGATTCTTACCATGATGCATTTGTAACAGATTTGCTTTAATTTCCTACCATTTGCATCGCTTCTCACCCACATTTACATACATTTACATACCAGGTCTACACCACTATCAATTATGCTCACTACAGAACAAGTGGTGTGTGTTAACTTCAATAACCATAACCATGTTGGCCGAGTATTTTTAAAGGGGGAGCGCGTGGATGGCTACTCTTTTTTTGGGTCGCTCAATACTGAAGATAGAGGTAGTTCGATTGGAGGAATAATTGTGAATCTTGTCTCTTTTTCGATCAAAACAAAAGGGGCGCATAACTTCGCCCGGCGGCTTGGTACAGTATTTACTCGCTTTGGGATTTCTGAGACGCCAACACGTACAGGGCTACATTCCATTATTGATTCTCTGCATCAGTACAATGGCGCGCCGACATTCTTCATCCCGGCAGTTGTGCTGGGTCGACATCCATCGTTGATTACCGAAATTTCGCGCAAAGGAGCTGAAATCGGCGTACATGGCTTCGTCCATAATGATTATCGTACATTAAATAGATATCAGCAATTAATACAAACGCAAAGAGCTATTAGTGTATTTGAAAAAATCAAAATTCCGTATTATGGATTTCGTAATCCCTATCTTGGTTGGACCAGGGAATCGCTTGAGATATATGCTTCTCTGGGTTTTTACTACGAAAGTAATATTGCGGTCCTGCATGATGTAGTTGACTTGGATGCTTTCTCGCCTCTTCTCAGAAGCGGCTTTGCCAAATCTCTGAAGCTCTTTCAAGCAATTCCTTGCAGTATTTATGCTCTGCGTCCCAACTTTGAGGGAGATTTGCTGCGCATTCCAACCAGCATACCAGATGATGAGATGCTCTTTGACCGCCTGCGCATTACTGACCCGGAGGAGGTAGGTCAAATCTGGAGTAAGGTAATGCAGCGCGTATACGATCTTGGTGGATTGTATACCCTCAATCTCCATCCTGAACGCGGTGTGTTGTGTAAACGCGCCCTGGAGTTATTGCTGGAGTATGCGCGCAGCAGACCACTACCCCTCTGGGTAACCCGCATTGGGGAAATAGCGCAGTGGTGGAAGGAACGCAGTAACTCCAGGATGCAAATGACCTCAGTTAGTGATGGTTATTGGCAAGTAGAAGCTACCTGTACGCCTCGTACTACTATACTGGCGCGTCATCTAACCGTAGCAGATCAGCCAATGGAGCCATGGTATGGCGAAGATATGCGCGTGCAATCTCAGAAATTTATTGTGAATGCTGCAACATGTCCTTGTATTGCAGTCTCTTTGCAGACACCAGAAGAAGTACTAAACTTCCTCTATGAGCAAGGGTATTCTGTAATACGTTGCGCGCAAGAAGAAGCCCATCTCTATGCCATATATATTGATGAGCGCGAATGGAAAGGCGCGACATCCGATGAAAAGGCGAATTACAAACGAGACCTGGTACAGCAAATCGAAGCGTTGGAAAAGCCGTTGCTTCGATTTGGCTGCTGGCCCGATGGTTGTCGATCTGCACTCTGCATCTCTGGCGACATCGACTCGATAACCGTGCAGGACTTTTTCCTACGCATCGTAGAGGTGTTTGGGTACAGGTAGGGCTAATTTGGTGCTCAGAAAGCTGGAGTTTTGACCAGAGGTTAAGAAAATTGCTTTCAGGCAGTGATTGCTATTTGGAAGATAGATATGAAACTTGAAGAAGTCTATACATCCGGCGAATACCTGGAGAAAAACCCAACCTGGCATGTTGAAGAATCTCCCTGGAAGGCAAAGCAGATCATGCGCATGTTGGCCCAAATAGCATTGTCCCTGAAACCATATGCGAAGTTGGATGTGGAGCTGGTGAGGTTCTGAATCAATTGCAAGGGAATATGGATACGACATGCATGTTTTGGGGCTACGAAATTTCTCCACAGGCATTTGAGCTTACCAGGAGTAGAGCGAATGAAAGGCTTCAATTCAAACTGGCAGATATCAGGCAAGAAGAAGGAGCTTATTTCGACCTCATGCTTATTATGGATGTAATTGAGCATTTAGAAGACTATTTTAGTTTTTTGCGGGACTTGAAATCGAAAAGCCGCTATAAAATAATCCATCTTCCGTTGGATCTCTCGGTGCAATCACTCCTGCGTCCCAACGGTTTACTCGGTGTTCGCAAAGCGTACGGGCATCTCCACTACTTTACAAAGGATGTTGCCCTTGAGATGTTCAAAGATGCTGGTTATGAAGTGCTGAACTACTTTTATGCGCCTCGATCGATAGGCCTGGCGAATAACATGGTGAAGAAGCTTTTCATACCTCCGAGAGTGCTGTTTTATTCTCTGCGCAAGGATCTGGCTGTACGCATTCTGGGGGGATACAGTTTAATGGTACTGGCGCAATGAAACCAATTTAGATAGGTGCGATAGTTCTGGTATTGGAGAAAAACCGATTCCAACGAAGGACTGGATAGGTGCCCCATTCTATGCCTATTTTTATGGTCTCTATGCTGTTGACGTTTAGACTAATTTGGTGGTAGTTGCTGGGCCTTACAAAGTTCGTGAGACGGCTCTGTTGGCTTTCCTGAGCCTAAAGTCGAGCGAGAGAGAGTCGCATTGATGATTTATTACCATGTTGGGGTCACGGTGAGACCGCTGTTAGCGAAGTCAAGTAAGTAAAAAGGTTTGACTATGCGTGAAATGAATAAGAAGAGCATTAAGATTGGGTATTTGACTATACGCCGTAACCCACATGATAGACAAACACGGCGCTCGTGGTCAGGTACCGTTTACTACATTGCTCAAGCACTTCAAAAGCATTGCGGGGTAGTTTCGTTTTTCAATCCAATCCTTCCTTGTAGAAGGCAGGAAAAGATTGAAAGAATCCTTATTAAAAGTTCACAGTTCTTGCTGAAGAAAAAGTACACTTCCGACTTCTTCCTCGCACACAGCTATGCGAAAGCTGGTGCTCAATGGCTTGCTAGCCAAAATTTTGACGTAATAGTAGCGCCAGTAGGGACAACAGAGGTAGCTTTTCTGGAGACAGACATTCCCATCGTACTCGTGGAGGATGCAACCTATGGACTTCTGATTGACTATTATCCTCATTGCTCAAATCTTGTGCAAAGATCGATCTATGAAATGAATACCATTCAGGATCTCGCGCTCAAGAAAGCCAGCGCAGTGGTTTACTCCTCAACATGGGCGGCGCGATCTGCTATCGAGGACTATGGCGCAGATCCGAAGAAAATCCATGTGGTGCCCTTGGGCGCGAACCTCGACGAGGTTCCTTCAAGGGAGGTCGTACTCGCGAGAAAGAAGTCAGAGCGCTGCCGCCTGCTATTTCTCGGGGTTGATTGGGTAAGAAAGGGAGGAGACATCGCCTTTGAGACATTGCTCAAATTGGAAGAACTGGGCGTGCAGGCGGAACTGATTGTATGTGGCTGTACTCCTCCTGAAGCGGTTGCTCATGAGCGGATGAAGGTCATCCCGTTCTTAGATAAGAATGATGAGGGGCAGCGCAAGGAGTTAGAGAAACTTCTGATGCTAGCTGATTTTCTGCTGCTGCCTACACGCGCAGATTGTACACCTATTGTTTTCTGTGAGGCCGGCGCATTCGGTCTGCCCATCATTGCCACCAATACGGGTGGGGTTTCCGAGATAGTGAGGGAGGGAGAAAATGGATTTCTGCTGCCCTACGATGCACGAGGTGATGCCTATGCTGAGGTGATTGCCACGGTATATCACGATGACGAACGCTATGCTGAATTGGTGCGAACCAGTCGAGTCGCCTTTGAAGAGCGTTTGAACTGGGATGCCTGGGGGGTCGCTGTCAAGCACATCCTTGCCGATCTGCTTGAACATGAAAAAACCTCTGGGAACTCTCTCAGAGGTTTTTCGATGATGCCTTCCATAGAGTGATCGTAGTGTGTAAAATATGGGAGTATTTGCGAAATGCTCCTTAGATCGTTAGTGGTGTCCACGGATGATAATTTCTAAAAGGGGAATCTAATATGTCAATTCAAGTAGTGTACAACGAGGATTATTTTGCAGGTATACAAACAGGATCCAGGCTTTCAGCAAGGGCAATAGTGCCTATAGTGATGGAGTTGATAAGGCCTTCATGTGTAGTCGATCTAGGCTGTGGAACTGGAGAGTTCTTAAAGGTCTTTCAGGAATACGGAGTGGATGAGATACTCGGTATTGATGGGGCATATGTTCAGAGAAGCCGGCTAGCTATTCCCCAGGAGCATTTTACGGCTCTTGATTTACGCATGCCTTTCACGATCGACAAGACATATGATTTAGCTGTTTGTTTAGAGGTAGCTGAACATCTGCCACCTGAAAGCGCGACTGGCTTAATCGAATCACTCACACGTCTTGCTCCCATTATCCTTTTTTCAGCCGCCATTCCTCACCAGGGTGGAACCGATCACGTCAATGAACAATGGCTTGAGTACTGGGTACAACTGTTCAGAGCTAGAGGATTCGAACCTGTAGATGCTTTGCGTAAGAGAATATGGACCAACCCTCAGGTTGAAGTTTGGTACCGTCAAAATATCCTATTGTTCTGTAATGAACAGGCCCTGATGAGTAATAGTGCTCTCGAGAAAGAGTTTGGAGCGACCAACCTTAATCAACTGTCAATGGTACATCCGGAATTGTTCGTTGTTAAGTGCAATTAGGAGACATATGTTTTTCACATGGATGTGAATGATAGTCAAAATAGTTAAGATGACATCGGATGCGCTTGATGATATATGCACCTTAGTCCCTGAAACATCATGGATTCTTCACCTGAATCGACATCGTTTCGTCATTTAGTGGTGATAGGTTTACTTATGGATAGGTTAAACATTACGCCACGAATAAGCTTATATGCTCTAACCAGTAATTGTGATAAAGGAGACTGTAGAAGTGAAGCAGGATACAACAGTTGTCATTGGCGCAGGCCCGTACGGCCTCTCGGTGGCATCACATCTCAAAGCGCGCGGCGTTCAGACACTAGTTTTCGGTAAAACCATGGAACTCTGGAAGAAGATGCCATCAGGTCTGTGTTTGAAGTCTATCTGGACTGCTTCGTCTATTTCAGGCCCTAAGGCTGAGTTCAGCATTGATCGATACATAGCTTTGCATAAAATCCCGCGCCAGGAACCTATTCCTCTGTCAACGTTTCTTGATTATGCTCTCTGGTTTCAGCAGCAAACTGTACCGGATGTTGATCAGACCTATGTACAGGCTTTAGCCTCTGATGGCAGAGGGTTCCACCTGGAACTGGCTGATGGGCGTAGCGTGAAAGCAAACAAGGTTGTACTGGCCAGTGGTATTGGCACATTCGCGTATGTGCCAGAGTATGCGCGTGATCTACCGGCAACGTTGGCCGGGCATACCTCTACCCATACGGACCTGTCGGTTTTCAAGGGCCGTAAAGTGGTTGTGATTGGCAATGGGCAGAGCGCGCTGGAGTATGCTGCGTTGTTGAATGAAGCTGGTGCCAGCGTTGAATTGATAGCGCGCGGGGAAGTCAGATGGCACACCAGGGTATTGTATGATCGTACTGGTCCCGCCAGGCATATCTTTTATCCTCCTGGAGATGTTGGCCCTCCAGGAATCAACTGGGTAGTTGCGTTTCCAGGCTTCTATCGTCATCTCCCTGATCGCATCAAATCTCCTGTGCATAGACGAGCTGTCCTGCCAGGTGGAGCAAAGTGGTTACGCCCGCGTGTAGAAGGCCAATTGCAAATCACGGAGAAGACACAGATTGTGAAGGCGACCCCACAAGGGCAGGGTTTATGCCTGGAATTGGATAATGGAACGACACGTGAAGTCGATTATTTGATGCTTGGAACCGGCTATCAGCCAGGCGTTCAGAAACTTCCGTACATTGATGCATCTTTGCTTTCAAAGATTCAGCAACGTAACGGATATCCGGTACTCGATAAATCGTACGAAGCATCTGTCCCTGGCATGTATTTTGCTGGTATCCTGGCGGGTTATACTTTTGGCCCAACCTGCCGCTTCGTATCTGGCACGAAGGCTCTGGCCAGTCGTATTGCGCGCAATTAGGGCGTATTCTATGATTTTGAAATCAGAAAGAGTATACCAGTGTTTTCACGTAGAGTAGCGCCAGTTCAGGAAAGCAATCGGATACATGAAATATTAGCAACTGCTGCTCCTGAAATCCGGCGTACAGGGGCTTTGGTCGTAGGTGGATGTTTTCAGGCATTGGGGATCGTGCGCAGTCTGGGAAGACGTGGAATACCAGTCTACGTCATTGACGATGAAGCCTCGATCTCACGCTTTTCACACTATACTACCCACTACGAACGAGTAGCGAACATTCGTGATGAGCGGAAAACCGTTGATACGGTGCTTGATGTTGGTAGACGGTTTGGTCTTAAAGATTGGGTACTATATCCGACGCTTGATGAGAATGTGGCGGCATTTTCTCGTTATCGATCAGAACTCACCGGCTTTTTCCGCGTCCCCACTCCTGAATGGGAATCGGTACAATGGGCATGGGATAAGCGCAATACGTATCGCCTGGCGCAGGAAATCGGTGTTCCTGCGCCTCGCACATGGTATCCGAAAAGTGTAGACGAGTTAGAGTCGCTGGAAGTGGAACTGCCAGTGGCGATTAAACCGGCGGTCAAAGAACACTTCATCTATGCGACGAAAGCTAAAGCCTGGCGAGCAGAGACGCGAGAAGAGTTAAAAGAGCGTTTCTTGCGGGCAGCTGAATTAGTTGAGCCTGGCGAGGTGATGATCCAGGAGTTGATTCCCGGCGACGGACTGCAACAGTTCGCGTATTGCGCGTTTTTCAAAGATGGGCGGGCTATCGGAAGTATGATAGTCAGGCGTCGTCGCCAGCATCCGCCTGAGTTTGGAAGGGCCAGCACTTTTGTAGAAACCGTTGAAGTCCCATTGATCGAGGAATATTCCCATCGCTTTCTAAAAGCGATGAACTACTATGGGCTGGTTGAGGTCGAATATAAGCTCGATCTACGTGATGGACAATATAAAATACTGGATGTCAACGCGCGCACCTGGGGCTATCATACGTTGGGGCAGCGCGCTGGAGTAGATTTTCCATATCTGTTGTTCGCAGATCAACTGGGAGAGCCAGTTGAAAGTTCTCGAGCTAAAGTTGGTGTCAAATGGGTGCGTCTTGTGACCGATCTCGCCACCGGTTTTGTTGAGATTAAGAATGGCCACCTCAATTTGAAGACCTATTTACGTAGTCTAAAAGAGGCGAATATTGAGTCGGTTTTTAGCCGAGACGATATTCTTCCTGGTCTAGTCGAATTGTCACTCGTCCCACAACTTATCGTAAAGCGTGGATTTTAGCGATTGTGTAGTGTATGTTATGGCTCGTCACCTTATAAACACCGGGGTTAAAAGCTGATGCTGAGTGGCTCGATGTAGGTTTCATAACCTGCTCCACAAAATCTACTCTCTATTTCAATGTATTTACGTACCAGGTCTACACCGCCAACGGTTATGCTATCTCATGGCGTATGTAGAAGGTGCTTCTCTTCCGCTGTGCCTTGCTTGAAAATAGATAAGGGAGTATCTGTATGGCCGTTCTTTCACCGCCGATTCAAAACGCCATTCGGTTTAATTCCGGATACCTGCGAGCGAAACGCTTCCTTGATGTTCTGATTACCTTATTTCTTTCTCCTTTCATCGGTCTGGTGATGATATTGGTAGTGATACTGATCCGCCTCGATTCCGAGGGGCCAATTTTCTACCGGCAAAAACGTGTGGGGCAAGATGGTGTTGAATTTGAAATGATCAAATTTCGCTCTATGACTGTGAATAAAACGAATGATGATTCTTTTCATCGTAATGCCATTAAGCAGTATATGAACGGTGAGATGCTCAACGGGAATGATAAAGCAGCGACCAGTACTAGTACTATGCTGAAGGTGGTTGATGAATCGCGTATTACCAGGGTGGGACGTATCATCCGCAAGACGAGCATTGATGAGCTACCGCAATTCCTGAATGTTCTGCGTGGAGAGATGTCACTGGTTGGCCCGCGTCCTCCTCTGGTTTATGAAGTGGAAGAGTATACCGCGCGCGAAAATCTGAGGTTATTAGGTAAACCTGGCCTGACTGGAACATGGCAAGTCTATGGACGCAGCCGGGTGCCTTTTGGTGAAATGGTAGATATGGATATTAGCTACCTCCAGCAGCAATCTACCTGGTTGGATCTCAAGTTGATTGTCCTGACCGTTCCTGTAATGATTTTGGGACGTGGAGGTGGCTGAGGTCTTCCTGGCTGTAAGTCGTTGAAGCTCGAACTTCTCGTCATTTTTCTACGCTTGAGAGGATGTAATGCTACATCCTCTCTCTCTTTTGTTCGAGCTGGAAAAGTAGGATCGCTGATACCTGCAGGTGGTGGAGGTAGCAGGGACGTCCCAGGAACTTCATGCGATGCCAGCGCTCGCCGCGTTCGAGGCGTGAAAGCAGCAAACGCATTCTGGCAGGCTCGATCTGCACAGCAAAAATGGAATAACCTGTCAACTTCTCCCACGCGCGAATAGAATCAAGCTGTTTGATGTCAGTGATGGCAACAGTCAAGATGCCCTGCGCCGCGCCCACTACTATACAGTGATATCGCTTCATTAACTCCAATGGCAAAATATTCTGATAGCGTGTTGATACTCTGCGTATAGTACTAAGGCTGGGAATTGGACCATCGTAAACAATATTCCCCATTATTGTATCCGTTTCCAAGTTCCAATTAGTCCGCTGCATGCCTCAATAGATGGAATACATCGAATGGGTATGCGTTTGTATATAGGCAATTGTACTTTTTTTTTGTAGCGATATGATGTTGAAATAGACAAAAATTTGGTGTCAGTATAGCACTTTTGTGAGAGTTTCTTCACATTAGGCTACCTGGGTAGCTCTAGGAGCGCGAGTGCGGGATTTATAAAACTATTGGCAGAGGGAATGTTCAAACTGTCTGGAAGAAAAAAGACAGCGAAGAGGAATGTGCTCTTCGCTGTCTTGAATGTGACGTGGAGGTCTAGCCGGATATGGCTTGTAGCGCGTGGTTCATTTCATTTGGGTCGCTTTCATCCGAGGAGTAACGAACCATGGTATAACCTACGCCGGGTACGGTTAAGATATAACTGGGAGTGCCGGGGTCTGATTCAATTTTCTGACGAAGATGGCGAATGTGCGCTTTGATCAAGCTGCTGTCGCCTTCGTTGCCAAAGCCCCAGATGTGCGAGACAATCTGGTTTGCTGTGCAAACATTATTGGCATTCACGGCGAGCAAATGCAGCAGTTTGCTCTCGGTTGGCGTCAGATGAGCAATTTTACCGCCGATACGCGCTTCATTATGAAGATGGTCTATTAGCAGCGGCCCAACTTTAATGATAGAAGATGGTCGTTGTTCCAGTGAAGAGCGCCCTCTGCGGCTTACTGCGTGAATACGAGCCAGAAGTTGTGACGGGAAAAAGGGTTTGCGCAAATAATCGTCTGCACCTGATTCCAGGCAGCGGACTTCGTCCTGCACGTCTTTTGCCTCGGTTACTACCAGCACCAGCGCGTCATGAATATGGCGCATATCACGGCACATAGTCATTGCATCGGCATGTTTCAATGCACTGTCTAAAATAACGAGGTCGGGTTTATGTTCTTCCCACTGCACCCTGGCGTGATCCTCTGTATATGCGCGATACACCTCGTATCCCAGAGTTTTGAGCCAGCTAGTGAGCATTTCTACCAGGTCGCGATCATTATCAACTACTAACAATTTCATGATTCCCCCTGATCGATTAGATACTAATGACTACATGGCCCAATTTCTATAGTGGAGATTTCGTTTCATACAGTCAGGGCAATTAAACCATATGACAGTTTATTATTCAATTGCTCAAATGTAGTAGAGGTTGGAGGTGGGATGACATACAATACCTCTACAGCCTTTTCTGCATCCCCCCCTCAAATAAAGTATAGGAAACGGCCTGAGTGCGATTTATCGCACCTAGTTTGTGTAAGATATTCTGAACGTGCTTCCCCACGGTGAAATGGGAGATAGCGAGCCGGCTTGCAATCTCCTTATTACTGTAGCCAAGGTGCAGGAGTTGCAGTACTCTGTCTTCCTGGGGGGTGAGAAGATGCAGCGAAGAAGCGTGAGCGTGCTCGTAATTCCCATCCACAGTATTATCAGTCGCCTGAATGATGATCTCATTTGGTGGAGTTGCCGGTTCTGCTTTTTGTGCATCCACATCTAATGCTGTATCCTGAGTGGCATGATATTGCTGGACAAGCAAATGCACAAGCCTGGTGGCTAGCAGGGGAAGCATGGCAAGTTCACCGCGTTGGTACCCTTGCAGGATTGTGGCGAGGTCGGCTGATGGAATATTCTTCGTGATGTAACCCGTAGCTCCCGCGACCATGGCCTTGAAGAGCGAACAGTCAGTCATGGTCTCTGACAGGACGATGACGTCTGGCGAAGAAATATGTTGTTTTATAGAGCTAATTAACGGGAGCGCGTCCCCATCAGGCAATGAGAGGTCCAGGAATACCAGATCAATGGGCATCATGTCTAACTGCGCCAGGGCATCCTGACCGGAATTTGTTTCGACGATGACCTCAAATCCCAGGGAGGTATTCAGCGAATTGCGCAGTCCGTAACGATAGAGTTCGTGGTCGTCAACGATCATCACTTTTTGAACTTTATCTCTGCAAGTCGGTTGAGTGTCAAATCTGGTGCCAGCTTTTTGCATAGTTAACATGTTTCCGTCCCCTGTTATAACCCCGAGGGGCTAGCAGTTGGGAGCAATACAGGAACATAAACTACCTGGACGACAACTTGTCTATTGTACACCTGTGTACTTGATCGTATGACCTGATTGTAAAGTTACTTTGAGGATGCGATGTCGAAATTAGCCAACAAATCACATCTCATAACTAATATAGACTAATCATGCGCATATTACAATGAAGCGGCTCACATTTTTGTCACATTTTTGTCGAGATAAATAGTTATTTCTATCAGAAGTGACTTTTATGTTGGGCAATACCATCTTCAGTGAATAGTGATCTTCTGAAGTACTTAGACGCGCCGTACCGTAAATGAGGTACGGCGCATATGAGAAATGGGACTAATGGGGCATTTCCATTATTGACGCTCATTAAAAAAACGGTCGGTGACAGCGTTGGCGTGCGCCGGGAAACCCTCGAACTCTGCCAGTTCTCGCGCTGTCTTGCTCAGCGACGGGTAGCCCGCGGCTGTGACATAGGCGATGCCGGTGCGTTTCAAAAAATCGTAGACGGATGTGCAGGAGAAGGTGTGGGCAAAGCCGCCGGTTGGCAGCACGGCGTTGGTGCCGACGCAGTAGTTGCCGGTGCAGAAGGGTGTGTATGGCCCGATTAATATCTCACCGGCGTTTTTCAGGTGGGGCAGCAGCGCAAACGGTTCTTTGACCTGCACTTCCAGGTGTTCAGGCGCGTATTCGTTGACGAAGTCGATGGCATCCTGCATGCTGTCTGCCAGTACGATACCGCCGGTTCCCCCGGGCGCTTCGAAGACGGTCTGCACGAACTCGCGCCGCCACTCAGGTAGGGCATTTATCTTCTCCGGTAGGGCGGCTATGACGGCTTCGGCCAGCGAGCGATCATCAGTTACCAGCAGACTGGAGGAGTCGGGGCCATGTTCGGCTTCGATTATTAAGTCGCGCGCCAATAGCTCGACGCTGGCGCTGGCATCGGCCAGGGTGATAGATTCGCTCGGTCCGGCGGGCAGTCCAACATCGACGACGCCGTATAAGATGCGTTTGGCGGCAGCGACGTAGCCACTGCCGGGGCCGGTGATCTTGTGGACACGCTGGATGGTGTGCGTTCCATAGGCCAGCGCGGCAATGGCCTGCGCACCGCCGAGGCGGTAGATTTCATGCGCGCCGCACAAATCGGCGGCCACCAGCGAGGCCGGGTCAACGCTGCCATCGGGCCCGGGCGGCGTGCAGACCACAATGCGCGGCACGCCCGCGATGCTGGCTGGTGTGGTGAGCATGTACATGACCGAGGGGAAGGCTCCCTTGCCACGTGGCACGTACAACCCGACCGAGCTGATGGGAGTGATCTGCTCGCCGGCCATCACGCCTGGCTCGACTTCGGTGAACCATTGGGCGTGCGGCATCTGCTTCTGATGAAAAGTGCGCACGTTATGTATGGCATGCTTGATGGCGGCATAGACATCTTTGTCGAGTTTATGGTAAGCTCCTTCAATCTCTTCGCGACTGACGCGCAGTTGCGCGGGTGTGAGTTGCACGCGGTCAAAGCGCGCCGAAAATTCGACCAGCGCCTCATCGCCGCGCTCGCGTACCGCCTGTACGATGGGGCGCACGCGTTCGACGAGTTCATCAATCTGTAGCTCGGCGCGGCGCAGAAGGCGCGTGCGCCGCGCTACGTCCATATTTGAAAGTTGGTAGAAATGTATCATATTCTTATTGCGCTAAGCCTTTCCGCTTCATCTGTTCCAGGTCAAATTCTGACGGTGCCAGGGGGCTGATGTGCGCCTGCGCGCAGGCCCAGCCTACCAGGCGAAATCCAAGCTCCAGTCCCTGGATGACGTGAGTTGGATCAGTGGTGGTGAGCAAGTCGAGGCAGCGCTGCCTCAGCTCAATCGATTGTTCGAGGTCGGCGTGTTCCTGAAAACCCTGCAAAACCGCGAGATGTGGCAGAAACTCTTGATACTTGAGATGATACGTGCTTGCCAGCAACATTAGCCAGTATTGTACCTGGCTTCCTTCCAACGTGGTGTCGGATTGGCGGTCGCTGTGGACATGCTCGCCGCTTTGCACCTCGGCCAGTTCTTGCAGTTCATCGGCCAGGCGAGCGGCGAGATAGGCAGGCGTATGTTCCTGCAAGAGGCGCGAGGTGTTGGATTCTTCGCTCATGTCATGGTCGCGCAGGTAGATGTAGACGTTGTACAACTGGCGCATGGCTGTTTCAAGAGATGCGGCCAGTTGCGCGGGTACCCGCGCTGGCGCGTTGTATACCTCGTCGGGGTCAAAAACGCGTTCGGCTATTGTTTCATACGAGCCGTCGGGGAGCAGGCGGCGGTAATAGCAACTGCGATAGCCGGTGTGGCAGGCCGCGCCGCCCTGTTGCGTGACGCGAATGAGCAGGCTATTCTCTTCGCAGTTGACGTAGATGGCGCGTACTTGCTGTGTGTTGCCCGATTGTTCGCCTTTGCGCCAGAGCGAGTCGCGCGAACGACTGTAAAAGTGGGTGTAGCCCGTCTCGCGTGTCAGCGCAAAGGCATCGTGGTTCATAAAGGCGAGCATGAGCACTTCATTTGTCGTGTCATCCTGGATGACGGCGGGTATCAGCCCTTCGCGATCAAAGTTCAACATGGCGCACGGTTAATCCTTTCGCTGCTACATACTCTTTGGCGTCGCGTATGCGAAACTGGCCAAAGTGAAAGATGGACGCTGCTAGCACAGCGTCGGCGTGGCCGAGTGTCAGCCCTTCGTAGAGATGTTCCAGGGTGCCAACGCCGCCCGAAGCGATGACGGGGACAGAGACGGCCCTGGAGATTTTTGCTGTGAGCGCCAGGTCGTAGCCCTGCTGTGTGCCGTCGCGGTCCATGCTGGTGAGCAGGATTTCACCCGCGCCAAGTTCTACGCCGCGCCGCGCCCACTCAATCGCGTCGATGCCGGTGGGAGTGCGCCCGCCGTGTATGAAGACCTCGTAGCCGTTGGGCATGGCCGCGTTGGAGCGCGCATCGATAGCCAGGATGATGCACTGCGCCCCGAATTGTTCGGCTCCGGCGCGCAGCAAATCTGGATTTTGCACCGCCGCCGTATTGAGCGATGTCTTGTCCGCGCCCGCGCCCAGCGTGGCGCGGATATCCTCGACGCTGCGAATGCCGCCGCCTACCGTTACGGGAATAAAGACCTGCTCGGCGGTGCGCCGCACCACGTCCAGCATGGTGGTCCTGTTTTCAACCGAGGCGGTGATATCGAGAAAGACCAGTTCGTCCGCGCCCTCGTCATTATAGAATGCCGCCAGTTCAACGGGGTCGCCCGCGTCGCGCAAGTTGACGAAGTTGACGCCTTTGACGACGCGCCCGGCGGTCACATCAAGACAGGGGATGATGCGTTTAGTCAACATGGCTCTCCCTTTCACATGTTTGTATGGCCGTTGACAGCTCGATATCCCCGGTGTAGAGCGCCTTGCCTACGATGGCACCCTCGATACCCAGGCGAGCGATGGCGCGCAGGTCATCCAGTGTACTGATGCCGCCCGATGCGATCAAGGCGCACATGGGGGACGCACGATTAAGGGTGGTCAACATGGCTTGCAGGGCGGGTAGATTTGGCCCCTGCAACGCGCCGTCGCGCGCGATATCGGTATAAATGAAGCGCTGCACGCCACCGGCACAGAGTTCGCTTGCCAGCGTGGTAGCAAGCGTCCCCGATGTCTCGCGCCAACCCGCGATGGCTACCCGACCGTCCCGCGCGTCCAGTCCAACAGCGATTCGCTCTGGCCAGCGTCGCAAAGCTGCGTCCAGCAGTTCGCGCTGCGTGATGGCGATGGTGCCGAGGATGATGCGGTCGATGCCCAGATCGAGCACGCGCTGCATATCGTCCAGAGCGCGCATGCCGCCGCCGCACTCGATGCGCAGCGAAACCTTTGCGCGAATACGCTCGATGACTTCGATATTGGTAGGTCGGCCAGTGACCGCGCCGTCCAGGTCAACCACGTGCAGCCAGCTTGCGCCCGCGTCCTGCCAGCGCTGCGCGACCTGGACGGGGTCGGCGTCATAGGTTGTAACCCTGTCGAAGTCTCCCTGGTAGAGCCGCACGCACTTGCCATCTTTGATATCGATTGCCGGAAGTATCTTCATGCCTGCACTTCCTGTGTCCACCTGATAAAATTGCTGAGCAGGCGCAGACCAGCCGCGCCGCTTTTCTCAGGGTGAAACTGCGTTCCCCACACGCGCTCGGTGACGATGACGCTGCAAAAGGGCGAGCCGTAGTCGGTGACGGCTGCCACGCCCGATGCATCACGCGGCTCGACATAGTAGGAGTGCGCGAAATAGAAATACTCCTCAGGGGAGATACCGGCAAAGATGGGCAGATTATCGCGCATGGGCATGGCCTGGTTCCAACCCATGTGCGGGATTTTTGGCCCGTGCGGGATGCGCCGCACCTCGCCAGGAAAGAGTCCCAGTCCGCCAACTTCACCCTCGGCGTGATGGTCGGCCAGCAGTTGCATGCCCAGGCAGATGCCCAGGAATGGCTTACCCTGCCGCGTGGCCTCTCGAATGGCGTCATCAAGCCCGCGCTCCGTCATACGCGCCATGGCCGCGCCGCCAGAACCGACGCCGGGCAGCACGATAGCGCGTGCCTCTCCAACAACGAGCGGGTCATCGGTCACTTGCACGCGTACACCCAGGCGCTCCAGGGCTTTGGTGATACTGCGAATATTGCCCGCGCCATAGTCAATAATGGCGATCATTGGTCTGTCCTCCATGCGCTGAGTCCGTTGTTGCCCATTTGAACGGCGTGCGACAGGCCGAGCCAGCTTATCGCGGGCGAGTAGCGTGTCTCGTCCAGCAAATTGATGGTGAGCAGCGGGCAACACATGAGCGCCAGTTGCATCACTTCCTGCCAGTCCGCGGGCAGCGCGTGCCGCGAATGCAGTTCCGCGACGACAGGCGTGATTAAATGTTCGAGTTTGGTCGCTAAAATGGCCTGACGTACAGGTGTGAGCGCGTAGTCGTGTTCGATCACGATGGTCGTGCCGCGTACAGTGACGGTGAGGTGCAGGTCGCGCGCGATCTCCTGTGGAAAATACATCCATGTCGCCCTTACATTGTGATACAACGGCTTAATCACGTCAAGTAATGGCGAATGCCTGCCAGCGAAAGCCGGGTCAAAGTAGAGGTAATCGCGCTGGTTTTGCAGGAAGACGTTGCCAAAATGGGCATCGCCATGTCCAATGACCGTCATAGCTATTCGCGCCGGTTGCAACACTGTTTTGCCGCGTTCGATCAATTCACCCAGCGTATGAGGCTGTTCAACGCCCTGGATGATCCAGCGATACTGCAACAGGTCATCGAATAGCAAGCCAGGCGCTTCATCTTTGCCATTCCGCTCAAGCGGGAGGGGAAAGGCTTTTCTAGCATAGAAACTGTTGAGGCGGCTTCCTGCCAGTCGGTGCCAGAACAGCTGGTGGATTGGGGCTTGCGCGTGCTGCTGCGCCGTGGCGGGAGTGAGAGTTGAACGATAGATAGCGAGCAGGCGCTCGCACTCGCGGCGCTCGGCGGCGATGAGCATCTCAAGCGTGATGTCAGCGGCCTTGCCCGTTTCAAAAGCGCGCACGAGATCGAACATGACGGGCCACTGCACGACGGGGTAGATGACCATCTGCTGCTCTTTTTCGCGCACGAGGCGCAGTGGCTTGACGATATTGTAGCCGGCATTTTGCAGCAGTTCGGCGTGGTAGTATTCTGCGAGGACGCCCTGCTCCTCGACATGCGTTTTGAAGAAGAAATCCTGCCCATCGCTGTGATAGATGCCGTTGAACGAATTGAGCGAGACGGCTTTCGGCATGAGGGTTACGCGTTCGGTCGCCAGGCGCATGTGACGCGCGAACCAGCGCCTCAACAGCCGTTCGGCCTTCGCCAGTTCGTGAAATTGCATCTGCTGGATGGTCGCAAGACTATCCATATAGGGGAGCAGCTCTGGCAGATGCGTCATGTCGTCAATGGTGAAGTCGGGCTGGCTCTGCGCGAGCAGCGCGCGCGTTTCGGGAGCGCGCGTGCCGGTCAGGACAGCGACAGTCAGCGCGTCTGCTGCTCGCCCGCCCAGGATGTCGCTGGTGGAATCGCCAACCACGACGCAGGGTTCAGTTGATTGAGCGATGTTAGCATGTATGATTGCATCTTCGTTCTGGTGGTTCATAGCGTAAAGAAATGGGAAGGGATGCGGCTTGCTTAACAGCGTCGCATCGCCCCGCGCGCGTAGCTGTGCCTCGGCGCGTTCCACGGCGTCATATGTGGAGATATGCCTCTCGTCGAAGTAATCGAGCAGGCCGTACATCTGCAACGGGTAGGCGGCTTCCTGGTAGACGCGCCCGGTAGCAAAGCCCAGGGTGTATCCCTGCTGGCGCAGCGTTTCAAGCGTTACGCGTACCCGTTCGGTGGTCAGCAAGGGCTGTTCAAAGTGGATGCAGCCGGGTTTGCCGCTTTGCGCCGGGGCATGTCCATATGTTTGCTCATAGAGTTCATCGCCCAGGTACCACTCCTGAAAGATGGTGCGACAGAACTCCCAGAATGGACTGTAGCGCGAGAATACACCCGCGATGGGCCAGCCTGTCACCTCGCTGGCATAGATATCGAAGCGGTTAATCAATTCCAGCCCGATGGCATCGCGGAAAACAGGCAGGGCGAAGATGCGCGCTATGTCCAGTTGTGTCACCTGCTCTGCCTGAGCGGTTACATGCAGCCGGAGATCGGCCAGCCAGCGCGCATCCCAGGGCTGTAAGGGTAATGGTTGATACTCCTCGCCCTGCTGCTTTCCTTTGCCTGCTTGCCACTCGCTCAGCAGTGATATCAAATGCAGACATACCGCCGCGTAGCTGGTATCCCAGTTGGAGTTAATGGCACGGGCTTTGAGCGCCAGGATTTGCTCCTCCGGCAGGGTCGCGCGGCTGACGCTGCGGCTTTCTGCGGCGGTTTGAGCGGGTTGGTAGGGGAATGGGGTATGAGGGTGGCCAGGGGCATGGGGGCCAGGGCGACCGCGAGGGTCGCCCTGGCCCATGCCCCAGTAGCGAGAACTATACAGCATCTCGTGCAGGGTCAGACCAGCCGTGTCCCAGTAGGCTTCTTCGCTGGTAATGACGCCGTCGAGATCAAAGATTAGCAGGTTGCTCAATGTTGTCTCTTCAATCGTTCGCGCAGGGCGCGAACACTGGTGGACTCTTGCGCGAAACGGTAGGTCAGGGGCGTCACGTGGATATGATCCGCGCCCGCGCTGCGCAAAAGCGCGATGATGGTTAATAATTCCGCTGCCGATTCTCTGGCGTTTACTACTCCTGAAATGGTAAACATAGATGATTGCTGCTGCTCTGGCGTCGCGGCGCTGATCAGCCTGAACTCGTTACTGGCCTGCAACTCCTGCATGTGCTGGTTGAGTTGAGCGCAGATGGACTGTATGGCGGATTGCTCGCCCCGTAACTGGGCTGTGAGCAGCGAGCAGTTGCGGGCCTGCATACGCGCCTCAATCAATTCCAGCATAATGGAGACCATACGCAGAGCTGGCTCGTGCTGGCGCAACAATTGGGCATTTGCTATCAAGCAGGCCTGCGAGCGCAGTACCACTCCATCGTCCAGCAGCTTGAGGTGGTTTTCGCGCAACGTGGTGCCTGTTTCTGTCAGGTCGACGATCAAATCTGCCGTGTCGGTCAGAGGGGCAGCCTCCAGCGCGCCGTGTGGCGAGATGAGCTTGTAATGAGTGATGCCGTGCTGGCGCAGGAACTGCGTGGTCAAACGCGGATACTTGGTCGCTATGCGCAGGTTATGTCCCTTGCGCGAGCGATAGTAACCGGCCAGATGCCAGAGGTCGCTGATGGCGCTGACATCAACCCACGTTTCAGGGACGGCGATGACGAGGCGACAATGCCCATAGCCAAGACTGCGTTCCAGCATCATGAGGTCGTCGTCGTTATCTTCTTCCGCCTGTTCATCGTCGCCATAGCCACGGTGTTCGGCCAGGATATCGTAACCGGTGATGCCCAGGGCGGCGTCACCGTCCTGTACCAACGAAGGGATGTCGGCGGCGCGTTGAAAGACTACCTCTATGCCTGGCATGCTGTTCATATGCGCCAGGTATTGACGCGGATTGTTGCGGTTGACTTTCAGGCCGCATTCCGCCAGGAAGCTGAGTGTGGCGGCTTCTAACGCGCCCTTGCCGGGCAGGGCCAGGCGTATTTCGCGCTCAGAGTTCATTTATACGCTCCTTGTCGCGCATGTGGCGCATGGCAGCATTTAGTTCGTAACTATGCTCTTCGCCGCTAGCCAGGTTGCGCAGGGTGACGCGCTCTTCGCGAGCTTCGTTCTCGCCTACGATCAAGGCGTGGGTGATGTGTTTTTTTACGGCCAGTTTTAGACCGGCGCTCAAGCCATGTCCGGTGATATCGATCTCGGCGCGCACACCTTGCGCGCGGGCGGCACGCGCTACCTGCAGGGCGTAGGGCATATCTTGCGCGCTGATGGGGATGATGATGGTCTGAGTTGCGCTTGATGCAGGGAACTCTTCTTCGGGTATCAAGGCAAGCAGTCGCTCAACGCCGAAGGTGAAGCCGCACGCTTTGACCGGGCGCGTCGCGCCGATGGCCTGCATGAGAGAGTCATACCGCCCGCCGCCGCAGATCTGTGTATCATAGCCCTCGGCATCCTGCGCGTGGATTTCGAAGACCAGCCCGGTGTAGTAGCTGACGCCGCGCCCAAGGGCCAGGTTCAGCGTGATGCGTTCGCGAGGAACGCCACTCTGCTCTACCACCGTTACCAGCTGTTCCAGTTCAGCGAGCGGCGCGGCATCGATTTGATAGCGGCTCAGGATGTCACGCAGCGCTCCAAATGCCTCAGGCGGCGAACCGGCAGCACCGTGCAGCTCGCGCAGCAGGTCGAGCGCGTACAGTATCTGGCGTCGTTGTTCGCTGCGCCCCATCTTCCACAGGAAACGATCGATGATCTCCTGGCGGCTTGCATCGTTGGTGTTGAGGGCGGTCATGCCGTTCAAGAGCGAGGTGAGAAAGCGTTCACCGGCGTCGCGCGCCGTATTGCTGTTTTGCGCCTCTACTGTTTCAGCAGGGTAGAGCATTTCGAGGCGCGCGTGCGCCGCCTGCTCGCCCTCTTGCGAGCGGCTGATCTGTTCCATCAGGCTGAGCAAAAGGCGGGCAGCCTGTTCATCCAGGCGCAGGCGCTGGATAAAGCCGCTGGCAACGCCGACGTGACCCAGTTCTAAACGATAGTTGGGGATGCGCACTTCGTTGAGCGCGTCGCAGGCCAGTTGCAATATCTCGCTATCGGCGCTGGTGGCGTGACCACCCAGTAGTTCGACGCCAAGCTGTGTATGCTGGCGATATCGCCCGCGTCCGGGTGTTTCATAGCGAAAAACCGGCCCGGCGTACTGGAAGCGCAGTGGCAACGGGCTATGCTGGTAGTGGTCGAGATAGAGGCGGCAGATGGACGCCGTATATTCGGGTCGCAAACACAAATCTCGATTGTGCAGGCGAAAAGTATAGAGATTTTGCCATAGCTCCTGCCCGAAGCTGGCCAGAAACAGGTCGCTGTTTTCCAGCAGTGGGGCATCTACGCGGTCGTATCCTGCCCTGGCAAGGAACGCGCCCAACTGCTCAATGGTATGATGCTGGCGCTGGTAGATATCTGGTAAGAGGTCGTGCATGCCACGCAACCGCTCAACACGCTTCTTCATAGGTAGTATATTGCTCCCGTGCTGTTTTCCTGTATCAATCTGATCAACACTTCTATTGTGCCACATCGAAACTACCACGGTGTAGCTGTATGTGCTGAAATTTGGCCCTGTGCTTAGACGGGCATCGCCGTGTTAAGGATAGCAGTGGAGGGTTGAAAAGTCAACCGCGAATTGTGAGGTATTTCACAGTATAGCGTCGTGGTGGCTGTTATAGTGGCTGTGGGATGGAGATAGCCTTGTGATGCTCTTTATTATCCCTGTTGGGTCTCCGTCCTTCCAGGTGAAGTGTAGGGACGCGATTGATCGCGTCCGCTCACGCCGACCCTCGCTCACATGGACGCGATCAATCGCGTCCCTACACTCTACGGTATTTTTCACCCGGAAGGATTCAGAAATTGCTATAAAACAGCAATAAGGGAGTGGATATGTGTTATAGCTGGCGGCGTTTCTATGGCTTTGGCGTGACGGTATGCCTGCTTATTTTGCTTGTCGGTTGTAGTCAGTCTGCGGGAAATGAGGCATCTACTCCAACCAGAACAACCTTAACATCTACTGCAACTTTGAGAGCAAACTCGACCGCAACTTCTACACCAGGACCGGTAATGGCTCAACAAAGCTGCCCGGCGCAGGGAAGCGCGCGAGCCGCTCTCATGCCACCGCTACCCGTTGGAAAGCACGCGAATGTTGTGTTTCTCGCGCAACAAAGCGATAGCAGCTTGTTGCAGCGCTACGATGTTACTACTGGCGCAACACAGACTATTCTTCAAATTAATCAAGAAGAGTCGGTTCTGGGGGCGAGTGTTTCGCCAGATGGGCAGTGGGTGCTTTTTGGAGCATTGCTACAGGATCAATCAGCCATACAGCTTGTGCGGATGGATGGTCAGCAGTTGCAAACGCTGTACTGCGCGCCTGCACAGACCAATGTTAACAATTTAGTCCTCTCACCCGACCAGCATTACCTCGTGTTTAATCAGGTGAACTCGGACGAGAGCGCGAGCATTTTGTATCTGCTTGATATGAGGACGGGAAAACTGCAAACCGAGTTGGCAACGCTGCAACCGAACTATCCGGTGTTCGGGCAAGGTCTTGCGCAAACCTCGTCGATGCCGTTGCTAACATCCTCTTTTTCACAGCATAAGGCAAGCGATAGTCTGCCAGCCCGGCCATTCAATCCTTTGCCTTCGAAGCATTATCCGATCTATATCCCGATGAAATGGGCAACCAACAGCAGCATTTATCTGCTTGGGAGGCTAATTGCCACTCCCTCGCCACCACCTCAACTCGTTCTTTTGCGCGATATTAGTAAGGATGTGACCCAGCAAGGGAGCAATCTCCAGCCTATTGTTGTGACACCTGAGACTAACAATTGTCAGGACGTTGATGTGACGCCTGATAGCCAGCAAGTAGTGTGCAGCTCTTATATACAGTTTGGAACAGGCAACCCGAGTTCTATTTTGATGCAACCCACCACGGGCGGCGCGTTCCGTTCGGTCTATCGCAATGCAGCGGGGGGATCGCTAACGGCGCGCGCGTTCTCCGATTCGACCATCATTTTTATCCTCTACAGGCAAAACGCGCCGCCAGCGCTTTTCAAAATCAATAGCGATGGCGGCGGACTGACCCAACTTATGGCAGCTCCGACGACGAAAACGCTGCTTAACATTACCGTCTCGGGTTCTAGCTATCTGCCCTGGTCGATTGCTTCGCGTGATGGCACGCTCTATGCTCTCCAGCTTTACGATTTGACGACTGATAAGCAATCGCTCATCTTCGGTTCTGTGAGCGGTGGTATGCCCAAAACTATTACCTCAAGCTCTAACCAGTTGGCGGTTGTGGGTTGGACGGAGATTTGAGTCTGCTAGCAGATATGCACGCAATAATGTAGGGACGCGATTTATCGCGTCCGTGATCGCATAGCGTGTCCCGTTTGTGGACGCGATTTATCGCGTCCGTGATCGCAATAGCGCGTCCCGTTTGTGGACGCGCTAAATCGCGTCCCTACATTATTTCCCCCCCCAGTCCGCGTTCAGGCGCGCCGACCAGGATGGCCGTGTTGCCGGCGGAGTGAGTGCCTTCGCCCATATTCTGGTGAACCTGGGGGATATCTTCAAAGCGTCCCACTGTGCTGAGGCAAGGGTCGATGACGCCGTCGCATACGAGCTGGTTGTAGGCGGTAGCCTGGGCGTCGTTGGTGCCGTGGGAGCCTTGCAGGCGTTTCTGGCGCGTCCAGTGGTAGCGCAAATCGACCATAGCCGAGTAGCCGGTGGTGCCGGCGCAAATCACGACCATACCGCCCTGCTCGCAGACGAAAATGGAGGTGGGGATAGTTTCTTCGCCGGGATGCTCGAACACGATGGCGGGGCTGCGGCGTTCGCCCAGGATATCCCAAATCTTCTTACCAAATGCCCTGGCGCTCTTCGACCATTTTTTCTGACCTTCGATATCCGTCCAGTGCGGTGGGATGCCCCAGTGATCGAACTCTTTGCGGTTGATGTAGCCGAGCGCGCCCAGCTTTTTGCAATACTCGCCGCGTTCCTCGCTTGAGACAACGGCGACGGGCAGCGCGCCATGCTTTTGAACAAGCTGGATGGCAATCGAGCCGAGGCCACCGGAGCCGCCCCAGACCAGCACGACATCATCCTTCTGCAGCGTGTTGCCCTGCCAGCCGAGGAGCATGCGATAGGCGGTTGTGCCGACTAACGTGCTGGCGGCGGCCTCTTCCCAGGTGAGGTGCGCGGCTTTGGGCAGGCACTGGTGCGCCTGCGCGATGGCGAATTGACCGAAGGAGCCGTAATTCGTCTCGTAGCCCCAGATTTTGGCGGAGGGCGCGATCATGGGGTCTTTGCCGGCTCGTATCCAGGGGTCGTTTTTGTCCCACCAGCCGGGATGGATAATCACTTCGTCGCCAACTTTGACGTTGCTAACATCGCTGCCAACGGCATACACGATGCCTGAAGCGTCGCTGCCGCCGATATGGAAATTGCGCGTATCGCCAGCCGCCTGGCGCGCCGCGATCACGTCGATTGGCACACCGCGCGCGGCCCATACGTTATTGTAGTTGATGCCAGCCGCCATCACTGCGATTAGCACCTGGTCGGGAGCGACCTGTGGCACTTCGATCTCTTCGATCTGAAATGCATTACGTGGCTCACCGAGCCTGTCCTGGCGGATGACCTGCGCATACATATACTCTGGCACCTCGCCGAGCGGGGGAAGGGTGCCGATGGGGTAAATATTTTTGCTAGACATGGCTTCTCCTTACTTGAACATCGCTGGTCTTGTTCTTTACTGGTCTTGTTCTTTAATAGTATCACAGGATATCGCAAAGCACATGCCGGCTTTCAGGAAACTTTCATGAACATCCATCGTTTATGAATTAGCTTGCTGCTATTTTGTTTTTATCATATAATCCTGGCTGAATATGAGACAAGAACATCACTTTATCTTGTCTCAACGGATTTTTACGTATGCCTTGTTCCCCAATTACTCAGATCAGAATCAAAAGCAAAACAGAGACGTATCGATCAAAGCGAACAAACGCTGTTTTTATCCACTGCGGAGGATACCAAATTAATTTGGAGGTAGGTATGGCGGACCATATAACCTGTCCACATTGTAGTAAATCGATAGTTCCTGTTGAAAAGTGGGTAGTGGTATGGAAGAAGGGAGTCTTCAAGAAAAATACGACGAGCTGGGCCGAAGGCGGAGTAATTGGCCTGCTTATTTTCATTCTGGGCATTGTCTTATTTGTTGTTTTTCGAGTAACGAGTGTTGGTCTGGCCGGAGTGGCAGCGGCAATGGTAGGATGCCTGATCCTGGCGGGTCTTGTGCTGCGCTACTTGCGTTTAGCGCGTAGCAAACAGCGGCGACAGGTATGCCCCCTGTGCAAGCATAACTGGGCCGGGCAGTTGAGAGGCGAGAGCGCTACAGAGAGCCTGGAAAGCTACTTCACCGATGTTGAACTACTGCGTGGTGAGTTTGAAGAGCTGATTGTTGCCCCGACGCTGGCGCGGCGTTTACTCATTGTGCATGGGGTGGGTGGCGTTGGTAAATCGAGCCTGCTACGCATGTTCCGTTTGAGTTGTAGAAAGAAGAACATTCCTGTCGCCCTTTCTTCGGGTGATGAAGCGAAGTCTCAAGCTGATATCCTCACTGACTGGGCCAAAGATCTCACGTTACAAGGTATAGCACTGCCAACATTTACGCGGACCGTGAATGAGTACCGGACAATCCAGAGGAAGGTGGAAGAACGGGCTAATGTTGACCAGAAGGCGCAGAACGAAGCAGGTAAGAAAACGATGAAGCTTGCTTTGCAAACGGTCGGTGGTATCGCGGGCTTTATTCCGGTGGTTGGACCGGCCTTATCCATCGCCATGGGAGGAACCAGTGATACGCTGGTTGAATGGCTGCACGCTTTCCTCAATAAAGAAGAGATAGACCTGTTACTTGACCCGACTGATGAACTGACAGACAGTTTTCTGAATGACCTCGTGGACGCGATTCAGGCGCAGGGCAGCAAAGCGGCCAGGCGTATTGTGCTCTTGCTGGATACGCTTGAGCAGATAGAGGCGATGACAAAGTGGGTGTGTGACTTTGCCCAAAGGTTGCATGCCAACGTCTTGCTGGTGTTTGCCGGGCGTATGGTTCCTGGCTGGGATCGACAGTGGCCGGGCTGGACGACGCAGGCGAAAATTGAGGAACTCAGGCCAATGACCGAGGATGTGATGCGCAGCTTGATTCGTCGCTACTACGCTACACAACGCGATGGTACACCTGATCCTAAACAGGTTGAGGCCATTATTCACTTCGCGCGCGGACTGCCCGTGGCGGGTACCAATATTGTCCAACTCTGGGTGCAGTATGGAGCAAAGGACTTTTACGAGGTGAGAGCGCAGGTGGTAGCGGACCTTGTTGACCAGTTGACCAGGGGTATTCCTGAGCGCGTGCGGCCCGTCTTAAAAGCCGCGGCGGTACTGCGCTGGTTTAATAAAGAACTGCTGGCGGTGGTAGGCGGGGAAGGGGCGATCAGCGATGAGGTCTACGAGGAACTGCGGCGTTTCCCTGTCGTGCGCCCGCGCAAAGAGGGACTCGCCTTGCATGACTCGGTGCGCGAGCACCTGGATGACAATATGCGGGTGCATGAACCGGCGCGCCATCGAGAGATGCACCAGCGAGCCGCGGACTACTTTGAAGCACAATTGCAGGGAGTGGCGAGGGGGGAGGAAGCAACCGACCTGGCCCTGGAAGTGCTGTACCATAAGATTCTGGCCAACGAAGAGGAAGGGATCGGGCAATTTAGAAAAGTAGCCGAGGAGCTTGTGCGTTACCAGCTTCTCGCTCAGTTACGTACACTACTCAATGATGTGAACAACTATCCACTGCAAAAAAAGAACAGTCGCCTCTGGTGGGAATATTATCGAGCCCGGCTGAGGGACCTGGAAGGACGCCCCGGCGATGCTGTGCCACTTTATAAAATGATCGCGGATGATGACCAGGCAGAAAAATTACTCTGCGCGTATGCATTGTGTGATTGGGCCTGGATTGAGCGCTACAAAAGCCTTGAGAATACGGCCCAGATTCTCGAACGTGTCGGCATGCTGTTTCCTGAACCGGATATGCTGTCGGAGCCTGACGCCAAGCTGGGTTTCTATCTGCTGGAGATGGGCGAGCTCAACAAAGATATGGGCAAAGAGGTGCTGCCGTACTATGAGCGAGCGCGCAACCTCTACGAGAAAATTGGCGATACATACTGGCTGGCATTCACCTATAATCGCATAAAGTACTACTACCTCGATGGAGGCAGGTGGCAAGACGCGCTGAAGGTGCAGAAGCGGGGCTTGCTGGAAGTCGCGAAGCTGGCGGGAGAGCAACAGCAATCGTACCTGCGCGCCGAGTTTCTGGGCGGGAACTCGATAGACTGGATGTTCGCTGGACGCTACCGGGAAACCGAGCAGAACCTGCAAGAGGCGTTGAGAATCACCGAGAAGTTTGAGCGCGGCCAACAGCGGCTCTACTTTCTGCGTGACCTGGGATTGGCGCAGGGCTTGCAGGGCAAAGTACGAGAGGCAACACCAGCTTTTGAAGAGGGAATTGAGATAGAGAAGCAACAATCCCTTGATCCTCTGTACGAAGCGGTAGCCTGGGCGTTTCAAGGAATGGTAGCAATGCGCTGGATAGGGGCAGATGAGGCTGAAAGATATCTTACCATGAGCTTGAACAGGATCAGGCAGGAAACAGAAAATCGGTGGCCGTTGCTTACCTGCCTCTCGTTGTATGGACGGCTGCACGAAGTCAAGGGCGATGCCGACCGGGCGGAGCAGGCCTACCGCGAGGGCCTGAACTTGCCTCAAATTGAGCAATGGGGATACTGGCATAGCGCTATTCTGGCTGGTCTTGTGCGCGTACACTATGTTCGAGGCGAGCGCGCAGCTTTTTACCGCGCGCTCCGGGAGGCCGAAGATATGGCACAGCGGTACGAGCATAACGATCACCTGGCTATGCTGCGTCTCACGCAGGGTCATTTGACCTGGGACGATCAGGATACCGACAAGGTACAACGATTCGAGGACGTGTTACACTACTACCAGCAGGCGCTTCTTTACGCGCTGCGCCACAACCGTTTCTTACTGGATGAAATACTCTCTGCAAGGCCGCATGCAATGCCACTTCAAGCTCTAATCCCCCGTTGTCTGGAGCGCGGCGAGGAGGGAATGCGCATGCTGCTTGCCTTGCGCGAGTGGTGGCAAGGTGGGACGAACGATACTGGCACAGCGCGGCCAGATACGATCTCCTATCTAGCTGAGAATATGCCTTTGCAGGAAGCGGAGAGACTGGCGCGCCGCCAGGAACCGGGAGATGGAAGTGTCCAGCAAACGGTATTGGAACAGCTACAGGTTGTTTTGCATTAACATGAAGAAGGATGTAGAGTCGCTGTAGTTTGCAAGGAGGCACTGAATGAGACGGTCTATTGCTATCCTGTTTATTGTTTGTACGCTTGTATTAGCTGGCTGCGGGGGTGGTAGTAGCAGCGGAAACGGCACTGTTAGCAGTAGCGGCGGCGCTCAAAAAGGTTTGAGCGGGGGAAACAGTTACATTGCTTGTCCGGGCAATACGAACACGCCTGCCGCGCCAGCAGAGCAGGGTACCGTCACGCTTAACGTGGCAGGTGCTACATCTTCGCCTGCCGAGGAAGCGCTGGTTGTACAAAACCTGAACAAATTCCAGCAACTGCACCCTAACATTAAGATTAACTGGCAGGATATAGGCACAGGCTATACCGACAAGATGCGCGCTAATATTGCCAGCGGCAACGTCCCTGACGTTTTCTACTTGCAGCCGGATATGGCTACAGAGTATATTCCGGCGGGTAAGTTACTTAACCTCTCGCCCTATATGGCGCGAGATAATGTCCAGTCCGCCGATTATTATTCCTCGTTACTCAATCCGTTCAGTTGCAAAGGCGGGCAAATCTACGGATTACCCAAAGATTGGAATTCCCTGGCAGTTTTCTATAATAAGCAGATGTTCCAGGCGGCTGGCGTTTCTTTTCCAGATGCGAACTGGACATGGAACGACATGCTGACGGATGCTAAAAAGCTGACCAGACCTGGCAACGCGGCTACATCCGTGTATGGCATTACATTGAGTCCCGATGCATCGCGCTGGGCAGCATTCTTGTTTGCCGACGGTGGCTCGATGCTCAACAAAGATGGTACGCAGGCGACATTTAACAGCCAGGCGGGCGTAGATTCGCTGAATTTCTATACAGGATTTGAGAAGGATGGTTCAGCGGTGATTCCGGCGGATGTTGGCGCTGGCTGGGCCGGCGATGCCTTTGGGAAGCAGCGAGCAGCTATGGCGCTGGAGGGTGGCTGGCTTATCCCCTATATGACACAAAATTTTCCAGGTGTGCAATATGGTATTGCGCCTGTGCCGCTGGCTCCCACGGGCAAACGGGCTGATCTGATCTACACCAATGCCTGGGGTGCCTATGCTAGCAGCGCGCATCCTGATGCAGCCTGGCAGCTCATCAAGTATATGACTGGGAAAGAGGTGCAAACTGTGCAACTGCATGCAGGTTTCGCGCTGCCTTCACTGAAAAGCCTTGCCAGCGATGCTTACTTTACTGAGAATCCAGGGTTCAAGGTGATGTTTGACGCGGCAACGTATAGCTATGCCGATAATTATGGCCCGCATGACCTGGTCATCCATAATACGCTTGCGGATGCAATCGAAAAGGTTCTGCTGGGCAAGGCCGATGCGAAAACCGCGCTTAACGAGGCCGCCGACATAATTAACAACGATTTGCAGTCGTAAATATGCGAGTAGTTCCTGTGAGGAGATACCCATGCCAGAAGCGCCTACTTCGAGCACTTCCGTAGCAGCATATATATTTCTCTCCCCTTACCTCATATTGCTCAGTGTTTTTACGATTTTTGCCGTGCTGTACGGGTTATTCCTGAGCTTCTTCACGGTGGATATCGGCATTAGCGCTCCCGTTTTCGTCGGATTTCGTAATTATGTGACACTCTGGAATCAGCTTTTTTACAGCGGGGGAGTGGGAGATTTTTGGATAGCGATGCTGAACGGCCTCAAATTCGCGGTGGTGGTTGTAAGCGGACAGACCGCGCTGGCCCTGCTGCTCGCTTTGCTCCTACACCGTATCACATTTCTGAAAGGGGTGTTTCGTACTATCTTTTATCTACCGGCGGTAACTTCTTCGATAGCCATCTCTCTGATATTTATCTGGCTCTATACGCCGCAGGGCTTCATCAACTACTGGCTCTCCCTGTTGCATATTAGCGGCCCTCGCTGGTTGGAAGACCCTGCTACAGCGTTATTCGCGATCATGCTTCTCAATATCTGGACGACGGCACCGACTTTCATGTTATTTTTTCTGGGAGCGTTGGAGGGTATTCCGCAGCAATTTTATGAAGCTGCGGTAGTGGATGGGGGCAATCGCTCGCGCATCTTCTGGCATATAACGCTGCCATTGTTGCGCCCTATCATCTTCCTGGTAGTGGCGTTGGGTACGATTAGCAGCTTTCAGGTGTTTGACCAGGTCAAGATCATGACCGAGGGAGGGCCATTACAATCGACCTTGACTCCCGTCTACGAAATGTATACTACGGCTTTTGGAGACGACAAGTTTGGACTCGCGGCGGCTATGTCTGTGCTACTCTTTCTGATTATATTTGCTATTACCAGTTTGCAGCGTCGTTTTATCGATACAGACTTACAGTATTAACGGGAGGTTTAATGGCGCAGACACAGGTACAGGTCCCGGCAAAGATGACGCTCTTCCACAGGAAGCGGCGTTTTAGATTGCTCGACATCATCACTTACCTGTTGCTCGGCGTTTTTCTCTGCACTTCGTTAGCACCGTTCATTTTTTCTTTTTTCTCGTCCTTCAAGACGTTCGCGCACATTCTGGACTACCCGCCATCGCTTTTCCCGAACCCCTGGACATGGGGCAACTATGCAACGATTTTACGTAACGGCAACTTCCCGCGCTGGTTACTCAACTCATTCATCTTTGCCGGTGGTACCATGATCTTCAATGTCCTCTTTTCGTCGATGGCTGGCTATGCTCTGGCGAGAATGCGTTTCTCCGGGCGCAGGCTCATTTTTTTGACGACGCTGGCTGTAATGTTGATACCTCTGCCTATCACCATGATTCCTAAATTTCTCATGGTAAGCAGCCTGGGCCTCGTCAACACTTATTTCGCGCTGCTTCTCCCATTCATGGCCCAGCCTTTCTCAGTCTTTATCATGGTACAGTTTTTCAAGAGCCTGCCGCGCGAGATGGAAGAAGCCGCGCTGATCGATGGGGCCTCGTATTATCGTATATTCTTTCAGATTATTCTCCCGTTGGTAAAACCGGCCCTGATTGCCGTGGCGATACTCAGTTTTCAGGGCGCGTGGAATGAGTTTTCGTGGTCATTGCTGGTGTTGAATAGCCCGGATATGTATACACTACCGATAGGGCTGCTCTTTTTCAAGGGCGCGCATTATACCGAATATAATTTGTTACTGGCAGGTTCAATGTTCAACACCATTCCCCTGTTGGTGCTGTTTTTCATTTTGCAGCGTTACTTCATCCGGGGTATCGCGACCGTTGGCTTAAAGGGTTGAGTGTGATAAGTTGGTAGCTGGTCTTGACAGGGCATCTTTGCGGTGCAAACATGTAGGCTAACCGCCAGCCTGTATCACTGTGGTGCCTGGCAACATGACCAACATGAACTCCAGAAGGGATAGAACTTAGTATGGCAGATGCTACGCCTGAAACTCAAGCGGCGGGGAGAAGACGATCGAAAAGCCCTGGAACCGTGACCGAGTTAGTCAAAGGGCTGGGAAATACAAGCGTTAAAAAGATCAGGCTCAAATATAACGAGGCTTTCATAGTCAGTGATGTCAGAGGCGATTTCGCGCAGGCTGAGCGGGAAATGGGCCTTTACCGGCAGGCAACGCGCTACCTGCGCACCTGTAACCTTTTTCTGGAGGGCTATGCGCTGGAGCCTCTATCTCATACTATCGCGGAAAATGGTAGCTCCTGCCAGGTCAATTTGACCAATCCTCGCCTGACTATTGAAGGAACTGTGATCGAGCCGAATACGATTCTTGTGAGACGCTGCCTGGAGTTGCATAGCCAGGCGCTGCTTCAAACCATTGATGTTAGTAGTTTCCACTTTACACCATTAACTTTTGAATTGAGTCTCAAAGTGGAGGCAGATTTTTATGATATTTTTGAGGTGAGAGGCTGGCCGCGCGAAAAACGCGGTCATCTCTATGCTCCAGAGGAGAGTAAGGATGGTCTCACGTTCAAGTATCGAGGACTCGATGAAGTCGAACGTGCGACCTCCCTTACATTTACGCCCGCGCCCGATCGCGTGGATAGTGAGGGAGTTGCCTGGGACCTGCTGTTGAGCAAGGATCAAGCTGTGAAAATAAACGTGGCGATTCGCACGGACGAATCAGGCGGCCAGCGTTTCGCGAATGGGCCTGTGGCGAACAACGCAAACGAAGTTCTGGCACCCGCATTACTGCTTGATCGACCTTTACCAGAAGTACACACGGGGAACATGGATTTCGATAAGCTCTTGAAGCGTGGCATAGATGATCTTCTGATGTTGTGTACTTCGACACCGCAGGGAATCTATCCATATGGGGGGATTCCCACGTATGTCTGCCCCTTTGGGCGCGATGGCCTGATCGCCAGCCTGCAATTTCTGCCCTGGTTTCCTGAAGTGGCGCGCGGGACTATAGCGTTCCTGGCAGCGCATCAGGGCGATAAGGTTGATCTGTACACCGAAGAGGAGCCAGGGAAAATATTGCACGAGTTCAGATTTGGCGAGCTTGCCAGTTGCGGTGAGATTCCATTCGCACCTTATTATGGCAGTATAGATGCTACACCGCTCTTTTTAATCACGTGTGAGGCTTATTTGCGCTGGACAAACGATCTTGCGTTGCTCGAACAACTCTGGCCCAACATTGAGGCAGCGGCTCGTTGGATGACGGAGTATGGCGATAAAGATAAGGATACATTCCTGGAATACCAGTCTACATCTGATAGAGGACTGATCAGCCAGGGTTGGAAGGATTCTAGCGGCGAGACTATTTCGCACCGTGACGGTAGTATCGCGGCACCCCCCATCGCGCTTTGCGAAGTGCAGGCATACGCTTATGCTGCTTATCGGGCTGTTAGCTATCTGGCAGATCGGCTGGGCAAGTCGGAAGAGGCCGCCTACTGGTCGGGAGTTGCTGAGAAGCTGCAGGCGAATTTCCTGCGTAGTTTCTGGTGGGAAGAAGAACACGTCTTCTACCTGGCGCTGGATGGCTCGAAGCAGCCCTGTGCGATCGTTACTTCCAACGCGGGGCAGTGTTTATGGAGCGGTATCGTACCGGATGCCCTGGCGCAAAAAATGATAACGAGACTCTCATGTGAAGACATGGATTCAGGCTGGGGGATACGCACTCTCTCAGAACACGCGGCGCGCTACAATCCGATGAGCTATCACAACGGCACTGTCTGGCCGCATGATACGGCCATTGTAGGCGCGGGCTTCGCGCGCTATGGCGCGAAAGCCAGGGCTGGTCGGTTACTGGAGAACCTGATTCAGGTTGGTCAGTATTATGAGGGAGCGCGTCTCCCTGAATTGTTCTGTGGTTTTGCGCGCAATTATCAGCAGGAACCCGTTCCCTACCCCGTGGCGTGCGAGCCGCAAGCCTGGGCCGCGGGAGCGCCATTTCTGCTTTTGAACGCCCTGCTAGGCTTTGAACCAGACGCCGAACATCACCGTCTCACGCTGCGGCATCCGTTGTTACCGGAGTGGCTGCAAAAGTTGGAAGTGCGCGGTGTGCGCCTGGGCAAACAACAGGTAAACTTGCTTGTCGAACATTCTGATGATGGCACGGCGGTTATTTTGAGCGGGGAGACCGGGGGGACTGGCGTGAAATTGCATGTCGAGCATTGATGACGACCGCTCGTGCCAATATGTTTGACGGGTTGCGTACCTTTTCGCGTGTAGATTACAGGCGCGTGTGCAGCGTCTGCACGTGTCCCGTGGCCAGGTCGATAACCCTGATGGCGTTGTTGTTGGTATCTGCCACGTACAATTTGCCGTCGGCGGTGGCCAGCCCGGCAGGTTCGTTGAACTGCGCCACATCCGGCGCGCCATCTTTGAAACCGGCCTCGCCCGTTCCGGCAAAGGATGTCACCTGGCGCGTGTGCGGATTGAGTAACTTGATACGGTTATTGTACGTGTCGGCCAGGTATAGCTGACCATCGACGACGCAGAGTGCCTGCACGTGCTGCAACAGCGCGCCATCTTCCACACCATCGACATCGCCGAAATCGAAGAGGCCGGTGCCGAGCAGCGTGCTTACCTGCTGCTCGCCCGTCAGGGCGATGGCTCGTACCGCGCTTGACTCGCTATCTGCTACGTACAGGACGCGGTTGTCGTCTAGTGCCAGGCCGTTGGGCTGCGCGAAAAGGGCCTCTTGATAGCTGCCATCGCTTAGCGCTTCGGGTCCCGCGCCTGCGAAAGGCTCGATGATGCCGCTGGCGAGATGCAGCACGAAGATGCGGTGCTCGCCCGCCATCGCGATATACAAATTATCTCCATTTAGCGCGATATCCCAGGGCGAGTTGAGCGCGATTTCGCGTGCAGGTCCCTCTAAGGGCGAGCGAACCATGCCGTATTGCTCGCCGTTACCAGCGAGCGTTTCTACCTGCCTGGTTGCGAGATCGACGCGGCGGATCAAGTGATTTTCGGTATCCGCCACGTAGAGCATGTTGCCTGCCAGTGTGACGCCCTGTGGCCGGTTGAACTGCGCCTGGGTGAAGTCCCCGTCGGTCTTACCAGCTTCGCCGGTACCTATAATGGTACGAATGTGGCCAGATAAGTCCATGTCCAGTAGACGGTGATGCGCGGAATCGCTGACGACCAGGCGATCGGCTGGCGCGTCAACCGCGACTTTGCCAGGGAAGGCTAGAAGTGATTGTGGCAAAGTTTCACGCGTGAAATGCAGCGGGCGATGAGTGAGCAAGCCTTGCGCGTCAAATTGCGCGATCATGTCGCGCAGCAAAGTTTTGGCGGCTTGCGGGTTAATCTCGCCCTCGAAGTTGCCGATAACGCGATTTTCGGGATCGATGAAGACCAGGGTGGGCCAGGCTTTGATGGCGTATTCTTGCCACAGGCGCGTGCCGCGGTCGTTGACGACGGGATGTGCGATGCCGTAACGCAACACTGCATCGCGCACGCTGCCGGTGAATTTCTCGCGCGCGAACTTGGGCGAATGCACGCTGACGACAGATAGTTCGTTGGGGAAGGCCAGTTCAAGCTCGCGCAACTGTGCCAGCGCGTGCATACAGTTGATGCAACAGAACGTCCAGAAATGCAAGATGACGATGCGCCCCTTAAACTCGCTGATATGTAGTGGGTGATCGCTGTTGATCCAGTCGAGTCCCGCGGGAAAATCGGGCGCGCGCACCTCGCCTCTATATGATGTAGCCATGAGATGCCTTTCTCTTTTTCACAAAGGATGAGGGAATTATTGTTGTGGTCATCATATCATACAAACAGCTTAGCGCATCTGATGTGATGAGCGTGAAAGGCTCACTTGCCTGGATAACACCCTTTTAAACCCCTTGTACGCGTCGTGTTATGTGACGCTGTTCAGTATGAATCGTGGCCGGATATGCCTTGCCCATGCATGATATCATACAATCATACGTATCATATATAAGCAATTTGTCTCTGATCTAAACGTCTTTTTCTGAACCTTTTGTCGTGACAAAAGAAAGGGTAGCCAGGAGTTGAACGCGCTGAGCGAACGCGCCAAGTTGGGCCTGCTTTGCTTCTTGTTACTTCTCATGCTGGGGATACTGGCTCTTACTGCTGTCAATACTTATCACGCGGTGCAGAGTTTCCAGAATCAGAATAGCGAGCTTCAGGAGGGAGATGTGAGTACAATTCACTCCTGGATGACTATTCACGTCATCTCTCATATCTATCACGTTCCCGAAGTTTACCTCGAGCACACGCTGCAAATCAACAGTCCTGAGATTCTGCGTCACGCGACGCTCAATCAGATTGCCGGTCGCAAACGGCAGCCGGTGACGCAGGTGATACGAACCCTCCAAAACGCTATTCTGACCTATCGCAAACAGCATCCGCATGTAACGCCAACGCCTGAGCCGACGCAGCACACAGGGATAAAGCCGCGCGCTTTCACACCGACGCCAAAGACGGCGCTGTATAGCGGAACGAAGCTTCATACAATGATGCCAGGGAGAACGAAATATTGAATGCTTTCGTTGTCGATGCGTTGCAATTGTATGGCTATCCGGCCGTCTGGCTGATCGTATTCGTAGCTGCCGTGGGCGTACCCGTATCGGGGTCTCTGCTTCTCTTCGCCGCCGGGGCATTTGCCGCGCTTGGCGATTTTAATATTTTCATCTTGTTTCCTATCGCTTTGAGCGCTGCCGTAGCGGGAGATAACCTGGGCTATTTCATTGGGCGACGAGTGGGAACTGCTCTCATAAGCTGGGTTGAGCGACAGAAACGTTTCCGCTTCATCACGCCGGAGTCACTGGAGCGCGGTCGCGAATATTTCCGGCGTAGAGCAGGTTGGACGGTTTTCATCACACGCTTCCTCATCGTGGTGCTGGGTGGCCCGGTCAATCTCGTGGCGGGATTGGAGCAATATCCTTACCAGCTCTTTCTGTTCTGGGATGTCAGCGGCCAGATATTGAGCGTGGCTATTTCGCTGGGTCTGGGTTTCGCATTCGCGAGAAGCTGGGAAGAGGTGGCGGCCATATTTGGGGCTGTATCAAGCCTTGTTCTCGCGCTGCTGGTGGTTATCATTCTTGCTTCGATGTTTCTACGCAAACTGAGCCAGAGAAGACGCGCCCGGCAGATCGACGCCATTAAGGCCGCGGAGCAAGAAGCACTCCAGCCGGTTGAAGATAGAGGCAAGCATAATACTGGCTCCTTGCTCCTTCCCGAATAGGAGACCATCGTTGAAAACAGCCGGGCCAACTATTTTGATCCTTACCACCCATACAGGCGGCGGGCATCTCAACCTCGCGCAGTCTCTGAAGGGGATGCTTGAAGAGCGGTACGAAGTGATCATCGCTGATCCACAGTCTGCGCTTGTCGATGGCTGGTATTCGTTAGTGAGTCGCTATTTTCTGAACTATCTAACCTTTCAATACAGGCTCACAGATCATGAAATGGCGTCTTTATGGCTGCACCGCGCGCTTATGCCGTTTAGCCGCAGGCGGTTACTCGGCATTCTGGAGCGTGTCCAGCCATGTCTTATCATCACGACCCACGCACTTCTATCCTATGCAACCGCGCGCGCCATTGAGCGGCTGCCAGAAGGTGTCCCGCTCGTCTTTCAACTTACCGACCTGGGACAGTTGCATATGACCTGGTTTACTGAGAAGCTGGCGGATGGCTATCTTGCTCCCACGCGCGAAATTTTCGCGCAGGCCCTGGCGCAGGGTATCGATAACAAGCGCCTCTACCTGACTGGAAGGCCGGTGCGCCGCCAGTTTTTAGATGCGTCGTTGTCAGGAAGAAGTGAAACGCTGGCGGCTCTCGGCTTTGATCCGGCCATATTCACCGTCTTTCTACAGGGAGGCGCGAAAGGGTCTGCCGCGATTGATCAGACCATCGAAAATCTGCTGGGCGTTGGCACGCCTGTGCAAATTATGCTGGCGGTCGGCAACAATAAGAGTATGGCCGCGCGTTATGTGGGTAGCGAGCGGATACGCGCTGTGCCTTTTACAGAGAAGATTGCGCCATACATGGCGGCGGCGGATGTGATAGCCGGAAAAGCGGGGGCGAGCTTCATATCTGAAGCGTTCATGCTGGAGAAACCCTTTCTCGTCACTGCCTATATTCCAGGCCAGGAGACTCCCAACCTGCGATTCATCGAGCGGCACAACCTGGGCTGGGTATGCCTGGAACAAGCAGCCCGGCAAAAGTTGCTTACAAATATAATAAACAACCCGGCGCTGATCGCTGAAAAGGTAGAGAGCATACGGGCCTACAGAGCCTGGAATATGCAGGCGAATCAGGGAATCCTTTCAATCATTGAGCGGCTTCTCTCTTAAAAGGTAGTCGGCGGTCGATCGCTGCGGTGAGAAACATCATTTTTCGTCACGCGCCAGTTGACGGTTGGCTTAATCAGGTTTCTGTCAATGTTTGCGCGTCGCTGGATGGCAAGCTCGATCAGCGATTCAAGTATTGACCCATTGAGGAGATGCGGCTCCAGGCCAAGTTCGATAAGCCTGGTGTGAGAAGCGTTGTAGTAGTGTTTTTCAGCCTCAACGCGCGGATTCGGGAGATGTTGTATCTGCGCCTCCAACCCGAAGTGCTTGCTTTGTGCGGCGACCATTTGTGCCAGGTCGAGCAGAGAGAATTGCTCGGTGAACTGGTTGAATACGCGGTACTCACCTTCAGTGGGTGGAGTGGCGATAGCCAGTTCGATGCATCTGATGGTGTCTCTTAGATTGATGTAGCCCCGAATTTGCTGGCCCTCGCCGTAGATGCTGAGTGGATAACCCGCGGCAGCCTGGATGCAGAAGCGGTTTAAGGCTGTGCCGTAGATCTGGTCGTAATCGAAACGGGTCGCCAGGCGCGCGTCTTGCATTGTTTCGCCGGTCTCAACGCCATAAACGATGCCCTGGTTCAAGTCGGTGGCGCGCAAGCCCCAGGTTTTGCAGCAGAACATGATGTTGTGGCTATCGAATACCTTGCTCAGGTGGTAGAACGATGAAGGCTGTTTAGGATAGGGCATAACGTCTGAGCGGCCCTTGTGGTGGATCTCGATAAAGCCCTCTTCGATATCGATATTGGGCGTGCCGTATTCGCCCATGGTACCCAGTTTCACGAGATGGCAAGCGGGCGCGAACTCTTTCATGGCGTACAGGATGTTGAGTGTGCCAACAACGTTGTTCGTCTGGGTGTAAACAGCGTGCTTACGGTCAATCATCGAATAAGGAGCGGAACGCTGTTCAGCGAAATGTACGACTGCTTCAGGTTGTACATTTTGAAAGACAGAAGCGAGCGCTTCATACTCCATCGCGTCGCCAATGTATACCCGAATCTGCCGACTAGAGACTTCTTCCCATGCCGCAACGCGCTCGTGAATGGTCTGGATCGGGACCAGGCTGCTGAAGCCGCGTTCGAGGTCGAAATGCCTGCGCGTCAGGTTATCGAAAATTGTGACATCATGTCCTTTGCTGGAAAGGTAGAGGGCCTGCGGCCAGCCGAGGTAGCCGTCACCTCCCAGTATGAGAATACGCATAATTCCTCCATCGTTGATGTGTTGATCACCGGGTTTCCTGACAGGAAATAGGCCGGTAAGAGACATGTTCCGCGCGATCTCTCAATCGAAGAACATATCTCCTATGAACCTTAACACATTGCGCGGAATTCGTCACGTGGTAGGCTAATTGTCAAATAAATTGAAAGGCAAACTACCAGGCTACCTGGTTGCCTGCCCGGCAATTTTGAAGCAAATCCTATGCGATAGCGGGTTGCTCCTGTGTATCCTGGGCCTCCAGGTCCTCGCGGCTTGCCGGTGGCGTGGGAGGTGTATGGCTACCCGAACGTCCCCGTATATCCTCAACGATCACATAGAGCGTAGGCACCAGCAGCAGGGTCAGGATGGTCGAGGTTGTCAGTCCACCAACCACCACGATGGCCAGCGGCCCGGCAATAAAGCCGCTCGCTTTGCTCAGGCCCAGCGCCATGGGTAGGAGGGCGAGTATGGTTGCGATTGCGGTCATCAGGATGGGGCGCAGGCGGCGGCGTCCGCCCTCGATAACAGCGCTGCGCGCGTCCAGCCCTCTCGCCCGGTATTTGTTCACCAGGTCAAGCAGCACGATGGCGTTCGTTACCACGATACCCACCAGCATTAGCAGGCCGATTAAGGCCGGCGCGCCCAACGTGGTGTGCGTGATCAACAGCAGGAGTATGGAGCCGGTCGCCGCGAAAGGGATCGAAATCAGCAGGATGAGCGGCTGTATGATGCTGCGGAACGTCGCCACCATCACCAGGTAGACCAGCAAAATCGCGACTAACAGCGCGAGAATGAGATCGTGGAAGGTTTGCGACTGGCTGGCTGTTACGCCGCCTAGTGAAACAGTCGCGCCGCCCGGCAGAGAGAGTTTGTTGATACGTTGTTGCACGTCAACGCTGACCGCTCCCACGTTGGAGCTTGTGACGTTCGCGTTGACCGTCGCGGTACGCACTCCAGCGAGGTGTGTGATCTGTGTAGGGCCGTCGACCTGCGTGATCGTCGCGACGTCGCCCAGCCTGACGTTGCCGGTTGCGCCTGGAATAAGTAGGTCTTGCATGCCCTGCACGGTGTTGGCAGGGGTGCCAAGTAAGATGTCTACATTCTCTTGCGTGCCACCGAGGGTAATTTTAGTCACGGTGGTGCCGCTATAGACCGCGCGTAGTTCCTGGCCAACCTGCGCGGTAGTCAGGCCGTGCAGCAGCGCACGGGTGGGATCGACCTGCACGTTGATGAGCGGGGACGCGTTGGCGAGATTGCTCGTCACATCACTGGTGTGGGGTGCCTGTTTCACGGCATTCAGCACCATTTGCGTCGCGGTTCTCAGCGTTTGATCGTCGGATGCCTGGATATTGACCGCGATGTTGGAACTACTAAAGCCAGCGCCGCCACTGCTGAGCGCAATAATTCCCGCGCCTGTCAGGGCGTTCAGACGATTCTGGACGGTGTTTTGCAGGGCAACCTGGTCGGCATTCGGGTCGGTGGTTACGGCGTAGGTGGCGCTGTTCGATCCGCCTGAAGAGCCGGAGAATGAACTGGCGAGCGAGCCGCCAGAGCCGATAGTCACCTGGTAGGTTTGAACACCTTGCACGTGCGCGAGAACCGCTTCAACCTGTCGTGCGGCCTGGTCGGTTTGTTGCAGGCTGCTACTCACTGGCAGGGTTTGCGTAATGGAGAACGTGTTCTGGCTTGAGTTGTCGAACAGGTTTGTACCCAGGCGGGGAAGCAGGGAAACGGACCCGAAAAAGATGACAAGCGCGCCAACGATGCTGATGACGCGGTGAGTTGTTACCCAGCGCAACATGGGTATATACCCTCTCTCCAGCACAGTCATCTTCTCGTGTGTCGGCTGCGTAGTATGTTTCGGCGCTTTCAAAAACCAGTAGGCCAGTACAGGGATGATGGTGAGCGCGACGAAGAGCGAGGCCAGCAGGGCAATCGTCACAGTGATGGCAAATGAGCTGAATAGTTCGCCAACGATGCCGCTGGTGAAAGCGATGGGCAGAAACACGGAAACCGTGGTAAGGGTGGAGGCGGTGACTGCGCCTGCGACCTCGCGTACCGCGCCAATGACGGTGGACAGCTTATCGGCTTTGGCTTCATGCTCCAGGTGACGCTGGATGTTTTCCAGTACCACGATGGAGTCATCAACCACGCGTCCAACGGCAATGGTCAGACCTCCCAGCGTTAGAATATTCAGGGAGAGGTTGCCTATCCATAACCCAATAAGGGCGATGACGATGGAAAGGGGAATGGAGATCGCTGTAACGAGGGTTGAGCGCAGCGAGAGAAGGAAAACGAGAATGACCAGAATGGCAAAACCAGCACCGATCAGGCCTTCGCTCACCAGTCCATTGACCGAGTTTCTCACGTAGGGCGACTGGTCGGAAACTACGAAAATCTTCGCGCCATTTCCCAGGGTTTGCTGGAGCGATGGCAGTTTATCCTGGATCGCCTGTGAGATAGAAACGGTGTTGCCATCGTTCGTTTTGGTGATGGCAATGCCAATGCTAGGCTCCCCGTTGGTGCGTGTAATCGAGGTCGAGGCCGCGAGGGTTTGTTGGACCGTGGCAACAGAACCGAGCGTGATGGGCGTTGGTTTAGCTGTTGGCGTGCCCGTGGGCAATTGTGGCGTACTGCCGGTGCTGGTGGGTGTTGGCGTGCTGGTGGCGCTGCGCGGCACTGATACACCGACCACGAGGTTCTTCAAATCAGCGAGGGAGTTGAAGGAATTGCCGACCTGAACCGTGAGTGTCTGCCCGTTGGAATTGATCTCCCCGGCGGGTAAAGTGACGTTATTGGCCTGCAACACGCCCTCGATCTGGCTCACTGTCAGTCCAGCTGCCTGCACTTTGGTGAGATCCAACGTCACTGTGACAATCTGCTGCTGCACGCCGGTCACGCTGGCGTTGGCGACGCCATTGATGCCCTGCAGGACGGGCAGAATATCTTGATTGACCTTTGTAGCAAGCGTCAAGGGGTCTTCGGATGAGGTAACGGCCAGTTGGATGACCGGTAATGAGTTGACGCTGAAGGTTTGAATCTGCGGAGTAATGCCGGATGGGAGGCTGGTTTGCGCAGCGTTGAGATGCTGCGCAAGCGTCTGCTGCGCCTGGTTTATGTCGGTACCGTAGTTGTACGAGACGACGATAATGGACGCTCCCTGGTTCGAGTACGACGTAAGCTGCTGAATGCCCGCTATCCCCTGGATATTTTGCTCCAGAGGATTGGTGATGTCATGCTCGACAATGGTGGGAGACGCCCCGGCATCAACTGTGACGACCGAAATAGCCGGGAAACTTAGCGAGGGGAAGAGTTCCTGTTTGAGCGTAGGGATCACATACGCGCCAATCAATAAGATGGCGATAGTAGCCAGGGCTATAAGGCTACGATTCTTGAGGCTAAGCTTCGATAGAAACGACATTGTAAGCTCCTCTTTATACGTGTAGATATACATTTCGTAGATAGATGGATGCCAAAACTTATTAATCGTTAAGTAAGCCAGGTCTATATAGACCTACGAAACTCCCCGGCTATCCATGCGATTACCGTTAGCAGGGTTCAATTTTCCCTGTTATAGAAATGCCATCGAGCAGTACTGATACGATCATAGCCGCTAACTGCCTGGATTCCAGGCTATCGGCTCCTGCCATATGTTTAGCGCGTAGCACCGAGATGTTCATGCCCTCGTACATATCCGCCAACACTGTAGCGGGAATATCGCGCGTGATTTCACCAGCATCGATGGCTTGCTGGAATATTCCTATGACTTGCTGCGATAAGGTATCACGAATCTGTAATGCGAACATGCGCTTTTTCCCCTGGTCGAGCGCATTTTCATGAATGTCGCGCGCCAGCAGCGCGAAGCGATCGAGTGGCAGCGTAAACAGATAGAGCGTCAGCGCGTCCAAACGTTCTCGCAGCCCCTGGGCGGACTCAGTGGCAAGCAATGCTCCGCGCGTCCATTCCTCAAGCATCGTCTGGATGATGCTGAAAAAGATATCCTGTTTGCCATTTGGAAAATGATAGTAAAGGGCTGCCGATGTGACCTGCACCGCCTCGGCGACATCTTTCATGGAGACGCCTTTGTATCCTCTGGCAAGAAAAAGCTGCCGGGCGGCTTCGAGTATCTGCTGCCTGGTTTCGCGGTCGCCTGCCGGCGGCTGGTTCTCCTCGCCAATTTTTTTCTTCACCGGATACACACCTTAGCTCCTCGTTGTGCCAGAATGATCTTACTTAACGATCAGTAAGTTACCGCTTTGATTATAGGAGCGATGGTAGAGGTTGTCAAGGGTTGTTTTCAAGAGGGTGAAAGATACCGTAGATTGTAGGGACGCGATTTATCGCGTCCGCGTTGGCGAGTGTTGATGTAGGGACGCGATTTATCGCGTCCGCGTTGGCGAGTGTTGATGTAGGGACGCGATTTATCGCGTCCGCGTTGGCGAGTGTTGATGTGGGTGGACGCGATTTATCGCGTCCACGTTGGCGAGTGTTGATGTGGGTGGACGCGATTTATCGCGTCCCTACATATGTGCGTCCGATTTCACCCGGGTGTGCGCCCGTTTTCACCTGCGAGTATACTCTCAAAGGTTGCGATTATTGTCTCGACTGGGATTGTTTTAGCGACCAGGGTGTCAAGTCCAACGGCTCGCTCGCGCAAGCCTTCACGCAAAATGGTCTGTTCTTGTGGTGTGTGGCCGAGGAGGGCGGCGAGTCTTTCTGTCTCCCAGTGGAGCAGCAGGCCCGCCTGGAGCAAGGTGCCGTTGCGCCTGCGAATCATGTCCAATCCCACCACTTTGCGTTCTCCCACGGCTACTTCGTAGGGGGAAAGCGAGCCGTAGCAGGCACGTCTGAGGATGGATTCGCGCTCGCGGGTTTCGGCCAGCTTGAGGCGGTCGCGCTGCGCGTGCGCCTCAGCGGGCGAGACGGCGCGCGTCTCGATTCCCAACTCACGTAGAGTCGCTACCCACATTTCACCCAGCCAGCGATAGCTTTCCACGAGGTCGGGCAGGGCCAGCGGATGGCCGGCGGGCAGCATCACATCGAGACCCAGCAGGTGTGGCCCGACGAGGACTGCTGTGCCACCGGCGCGACGGTGATAAATGGGAAGAGGCTGTTGAGCCAGCGACTGTTGATTGAGGATTGCGGGTTGCTGCGAGAAGCCAAGCACCAACCCTTCCTGATTCGCCTGGGACCAGTAGAGAGTTGGTGCATCGCCGGGATGATCGCTCCCGATCAATTGCTCACTGAAATCGATGTGCCTTTGCTGATCATCAGTCGCCAGCGATAGCACTCGCCATCCGTGATTCATAATTGGATGTAAGATCTTTCTCCGCCGGCTTGCGCCAGATCCAACCGGCGACGGCGGCTAGTAAACTTAACACGCCCCCTGCAAGCAGCGCGATTGGCGCGCTATAGAAGTGTGCCAGACCGCCAATGAACAGATTGCCCAGAGGAGTGCTTCCGGCAAACACCATCATGTAGACGCTCATGACGCGCCCGCGTAGATGCGCGGGTGTGATGGTTTGTAGCGTAGTATTCGCGACGGCTGAGAAGGCGATCTGCGCGAACCCTACACTGGCGATCAATACGAGCGAAAGCAGGTAAATGGGCGAGAGTGCGAATAAAATCTCAGCCACTGAGAAGATCAGCGCGGAAAGCACCATGAAGCGTATACTCGGCCTGTTATTGCCCCAGGCGATCCAGAGGGCCGAGATGAGCGAACCCAACCCAAAGGCTGACGAGAGAAAGCCGAAGCCGATAGCGCCAGAATTGAGCACATTGGTGGCGAATAGTGGTAAAACGACGTTGAAGTTTATGCCAAACAGGGAAACCACGCCGACCACGGCTATGACCAGTAATACGGCAGGCGTGCGCCCTACGTAGACGAGACCTTCGCGTAAGCTCTGAAAGGTACTCTGTTTTGGTCTATTCTGCTTGCCGCCCGCGAGGTATGCTACGCCGTGCAGATTCTTCATGTCGATCAACGCCAGCCCGATAATCACGGCTATGAAGCTGACGGCATTTAACAGGAAAAGGGGCGCGACGCCCAGCCAGGCGATAAGCAGACCACCGAGACCCGGACCAAGCACGCGCGCCATATTGAAGAGCGTTGAGTTTAGCGCGATGGCGTTGGGGAGGTCTTCGCGTCCTACCATTTCGGGGACGAAAGCCTGGCGCGTAGGCATATCAAGGGCGTTGGTCAAACCGAGTAGGCCTGCCAGGATCAAGACGTGCCAGATTTGCACGTAGCCTGTGGCAACCAGTATCCACAAAATAGCTGCCAGTATCATAGCGGATGATTGCGTGAAAATCAAAACGGTGCGTTTAGGCAGGCGGTCAGCCAGCACGCCTCCGAAGAGCGATAGCACCAGTACCGGTAAAAATTGCAGCGCGCCAACGACGCCCAGCAGCCAGGCACTGTGAGTCAGTTCGAGCACAAGCCATGCTTGCGCGGTGGTTTGCATCCAGGTGCCGATCAGAGAAATCATCTGACCGAACCAGAAAAGCCGGAAATTGCGGTGGCGCAGGGCTATAAACGTTCGCAGCAGGCTCCGCGCCTGCTGCTTTTCGGGAATAAGTTCGGGAAGCGACCCGCCTTTGGGGTCAGAAGCGATGGTTTGCATAATGTTCCAATCCAGATTTCAAGTTTTTATAATGATGACTTATCCAATAATTTCTTGCGAATTTGCTCGTGGCGCTCAATGGTCGCTTTGAACGTCATTTGCATTTGCTCAAGGCCCACCATTTTTTGCTCGATCAGGTTCAATTGGCGACGAACGAGCTCATCCGAGCGATCTAACTGCGAAATTTTAGCGGCGGAGTCAGTTTCATGGCGGTAGGCTACTTTTAGCTCATCCCTTTCAGCTTCCGCTTCCATAATTTCGCGAATGTCTGCCAGCGAAAATCCAAGCAGATCGCGCAATTTCTTGATATGCTCCAACAGTTGGATGTCAGCGTCGCTATAGCGGCGATAGTTGCCCACGGTGCGATCGGTTGGCGGCAGCAGCCCCACTTCCTCGTAGTAGCGCAGGGTACGTTTCGTTAGCCCCGTTTGCGCGGCAACCTGATCTATAGAATATGATCGTATTTCGTCTGTATTTTCTGAAGCAAAGTGTTCATTTGTTGCTAGCATAGATAAGAGAACCTCCCACAAAATTGCATATGAATATGGAGTATTGGAGATTTGTTACTATTATACCCCAAGATTGCCGTTTACGTCAAGGTTATGGTATCATATAGTCTCCCAGTCATCAATAAGTTCTCTGTTGGTATTTTCCCTCAACCTTCGAACACTTTTTACCCGAACCTTCGAACGTTTCCCTTAACCTTCGAACAGATCGGTTAAAATCCTCGCAGAAAGATCTGCCAAAAAGCTTCCAAAACGTCTTGAAAAGCTGGTAGAAAAGGAGAGAGCCAAAAGAATTCAGAGTACTTTTTGGGGAAATTCGCTTCAAATAGAACAGCACTCATGATATACTCATTTTTGTGGGGGAAAGTGGCGAGCGCGTTGTATTTTATCTCGACGAGGTATAAATTTTTCAACACCATAGCATGTAGAGCGAGTGATAGATAAGCCGAATGACTCTTGCAGGGAGTACATCCTATGGCAAATCAAGAACATCTCGATATCCTCAAACAAGGAGTGAAGAGGTGGAACCAGTGGAGAGCAGAGTATAACGATATAATACCTGACCTCAAGGGAGCTGGCATTACAGAAGTCAACCTGAAGGAAGCCGACCTCCATGATGCTGATCTCGCAGGTGTTGTCCTCAACGGAACCTACCTCTTTGATGCCGACCTCAGAAACGCCAACCTCAGCGAAGCTTACCTCATACAAGCGGATCTCAGACGCGCCAACCTCACAGGAGCTTACCTCTTCGAAGCCCGCCTTAGCGAGGCCAACCTCTGGGGAGCCAACCTCACGGGAGCCGATCTGAACGGTGCCGACCTTCATGAAGCCAACCTCACGGGAGCTTACCTTGCAGGAGCCAACCTCTTTGAAGCCAGCCTCATGAGAGCCAATCTCAGCGAAGCCAATCTCAGCAGGGCCAACCTCATGAGAGCCGACCTCAGCAGAGCTACATTAGTGAGCACAAATTTTGCAGAAGCGGACCTCACACATTGTCATATTTATGGAATAGCAGCCTGGGGTGTCGAACTGAAAGGAGCAATACAAAACAACTTAGTCATCACTCCTAGAGAGGAACCAATCATTACCGTCGATAATCTCAAGATTGCCCAGTTCATCTACTTGTTGCTGAATAATGCGGAAATTCGTGATGTCATTGACACCATTGCTAGGAAAGCTGTCCTCATTCTTGGCCGCTTCACGCCTGAGCGAAAAGTCGTCCTTGATGCACTAAGAGAAGCCCTTCGTACACAGGGATACGTACCAATTCTGTTCGATTTTGACAAACCAAGCAGCCGAAATTTTACCGAGACTGTGAGAACACTTGCCCATCTTTCACGGTTTATCATCGCTGACCTCACCGACCCAAGCAGTATCCCTCAAGAACTCTACGCGATTGTCCCAACGCTTGCTGTCCCTGTTCGACCAGTGTTGCTTGAGGGAAAGAGGGAATATGCCATGTCTCTTGACCTTTTGACTACTTACCACTGGATGCTTCCTATCCACTTTTACAGGGACCAAGCTGATCTATTAGCAACACTGAAAGAACAGGTCATTGAGCCCGCTGAACGGAAGGCGCAGGAATTAGAGAAGCGTTAGCATCAACAACGGTCGCTCAAATCAATGAAAGAGAGGTCGATATGAAAAAGCCGCCAGATGCATCTTCAGAACGTAGTGGTACCCCTGGCCTGGATATTTTTAAAATTGCTAGCCAATCGATCTCTGGTTACATTCCTGGCTTCAAAACGGGAAACAAACGAGAAATTCGCTTTCCATATACCAGTACTCCAGAGCAAAAGCTTGCTATCTACCTTGAGTACCACCCACATGTGAGCTTCTACCAGCGTGGTGATGCGAGTGAAGCTTTTGCGCGGGCGCGTCATCTCCACACACCTCTTGGCACTCCCTACCCCATTGGTTACTTCTATGAAGGAAATGCACATGCATATTTACCCGACTTCGTCGGCACACTCTGTGATGGAAAGTTGTTCATTGCTGAGGCAGGGCTGGAAGAGCAAAAAAGCAAAGGGCAGGCTCTGGCAAAAGCAGAAGCGGCTCGACGCCTGGCACAGCTCAAAGGCGGCGTTTATTGGATTGGCACTGAAAAAAATCTCTCTCTCAAACGCCACCGCAATTTACTCTTTCTCCATACTCGACGCGAGACGTTCCGAGCCTACGATGAGATTGAGGCTACCCTGCTCGCGTACTGGCCGAGAGGCGAGTTTAGTAGTGTCAGTGAACTGGTCCAACGGTTCGGTAGCCGCTGGTCAGACCACGAAGTTGAGGCGGCGGTGTGGAAATTGGTTGGTGATGCTGCGGCAGAAGGGCGGCTTCTTGTTGATTTAACAGAGGTAGAACTTTCCCTCACGGCACCTCTCGCTTTGCTGGATCTTGAACTCCCGCCTATTCTCCCTGATCCTCTGCCTTCTTCGTTAGAAGCTGAAGATGAGGAGATTGCTCCTGTTCCTCTTGTTCCAACAGATATTGATGCTCCTCTGGCTCAGGCTGGTTCCCTTGGAGGGACCTTTGACGATTCGACTCTAGAACCAGAGGTGCGCACCCGTTTCCAGCGCAATCTTGCGGCAGTGACCGATGTCCTCAACGGGAAAAGCGTACGCCAGGCCGCTGAGGAACATGGAATGGCTGTTGCAACCCTTTCTCGGCTTCAAGCGCGCGTGAAAGCGCATGGGCAAATGGCATGTGTCCCCATGGGGGTGTATCATCGTGAACGCGAGATTCATCCTGAACTTCAACGTTTGATACGAAAACTGTACACCCAGGTGATGCGCCCGACAATCCAGGCTGTTTACGAAGATGTTCGTCTCAAAAATCTTGCGAAGGAACTCAGCGAGCGCGAGGGCATCCTGGTGCGCACGCCCACCTACAAACAAGTCTACGCGTTTCTCAAGTCCATTGAGCAAGAACCCCAGGTGGTTGAAGCACGTTCTGGCCTGAAACATCCTCCACGCGGAAGAACCTCTCCACAGTCCTATGTGCTTTCGATCCCCTTTCCTGCTTTCATTTGTCAGGTCGATGAGCATACCCTTGATCAATTAATCGTCGCAGCCGACGGGACGCCGATTACGCGGCGCGTTCACGGGGCGGTGCTGATTTGCGTCAAAACGGCAGCCATTCTTGGCGCGGTTCTTTCGCTTGATACGCTGACAGAGGAAGACTACATGCGGCTGATCAAGCAGGCGTTGGAACCCAAGGACGAATTGGTTATTCGTTATGGATGCAAGCACTCCTGGCCCTGTACAGGGAAGCCGGCGGTCATTTTTCATGATCGTGGCAAAATTTTTACCTCTGAGCGGGCAACTCAGGTGGTTGTGGATCGTCTCAAGATCACCACAGAGCAAGCTCCTCCCTTTGCTCCCTCGGCCAAAGGAACCGTGGAGGCGCTCTTTACCTGGACTACTCGCAAATTTGAGCATCGATTGGCGGGCACGACGAAATCGACCCCGCAAGATCGGGGCGCATATGACAGCGTGCGGGAAGCAAAAAAGGCTGGCATGACCCTGGATGTGTTGGAGGAATTGTTCACACAGGCGATTGTTGATGGGTATATGCAAGAATGGAATGATCTTCGAAGGCAAACGCCCGTTGCCTTGTGGCAGGAGAGTGTGCGGGAAAAAGGAGTTCTCCCCTGGTTGGGATCACGGGACGATCTGAAATTGTTGCTTATGAAAGCCCAAAACCGCCAGAATCGGGAAACTGGGCGATATGCGATTACTGAAAATCGCATATCGTTCCTGGGACGCCACTATGTTGGCCCAGGCATCCTGGATCGTTTGCGGGGCAAAGAGATCGATATTTATTACGATCGCCGTGATATTACTGTCATTTACCTCTTTCTGGAGGGAGAACTGGTTGGAGAAGCATACTGTACCCAATATCTCAATCGACGGGTCAGTTGGTGGGAGGCACGAGCGGAGCGCCGAGCTGATGCGGCGCTCAAGGAAGTCGCGACAGCAGAAAGCCTGGAAAATCGGCAAGACATTCAGCAGAAAGCCACAGCCGGAAAGCGCATTCATTCACTCGAAACCAAACGGCTCGAAAAACAGCGTCAGCTCGATCGGCAGCGACAAGATATTCATCCTGAACACGTCCAGGAGGTCTTACAAGCGCTGGCGAAAGAGCAAGCGACACCTCCAACCCGTCCTCCTGTATCCAGGCTGCTTGCTCCTGCGGTGCCAAGAGAAGATCCTCCAGGGGCATCTATCGAGCACTTGCCCATCCGAGATCTGAGAGGAGATGATGACGATGCCACTTTCTGAGCAGGAACGTCCTCCTTTTGTCTTGCGGAGGAATTTCATCTTGACCCCTTTCGAGAAACGTTTTCAAGGAATATTGCAGAATGCGCGACAGAATCGGAGTTGGCATATCATTGCTGCAGTCCCTGGGAGCGGGAAGTCGCTGGGAATCCATGACTTTGTGAGGCACAGCGGTGCGTACAAGGAAGCTGACGGGAGAACGTTTCTTCCCGTGCTTGCGATCCGGGCACCAGGGGAAGGCTCAACCGAACAGGCACTGGGTCAGGCGCTTTCAGATACCTTCGGTGTGGTTCCCAAGATGCCCTGGTATGCGCGTCGCACCTGGCTCATACAAGAAATGGCAGGGGATCAGGTTGAATGCATCATTGCAGATGATGCCCAGGATTTCTCGCGACATCATCTCGCCTTTCTCAAGAAATTGACCGATGACCTTGCCGCTCCACCCTATGAGCACCCGGTTGGCCTTTGCCTTGTCGTTGCTCACAGTGGTAATGTGGCACCGTTTAAAGAGGTCTTTAGTCGCCCAGAAATCCTCTGGCGGCAATTTCGTCGCCGTTTGGATACTGAACAACCGATCTGTACTGTCCTGGGACACACCGCTGATGAGGTGCGATTGGTCTTGACGGCATTTGAAGATCTCTATCGGAGCCAATTGCCGGATCTCCAATTACGTCTCTGGGCCGACTCCATTTTTGAATGGCTCACACACCCCATCCTTGACCCTGATGCAACGGGGCGTGTGACCATGGATCATTTGACCAGGCTCGTGACGACATCGCTTCGGCGTACCTATGAGCAGGGTGCGACGAATGTCACTGCGGCGACACTCCAGGCAGTTGCTGATTTGATGATTCTGCGGCGCGATGAGATTACCATCATTGATGATGTTCCTCCTGAAGAATTCCCTCCAGAACAGGGAGTGGGTTAATGACTACCATCGCTCTCAGTGATCCTGGCTGGCAAACTACTTTTCCTCATCGGGTAACTCCGCTGTACGAGGAATGGTTTGCCGGACTGTTACTTCGCTGCGACGAGGCCAATCATTGGGCAAGTGGAACAACCTTTACGTGTCTTAAACAGGTCAGTAGCCCCAACAGACCAATTTTACTCCCTCAACTCAGCGTGCCTATGCCTGACCAAGTCGAGTATGTCGCAGAGCGGTTGGCTCTCCCTGTACAGGAGATCCGTTCTACGACCTATCTTCCTGACCTTGCTCGCTGCTATGGCCTCCCTCACCCCCTTCCAGGGGATTTGAAGCCGTCTTTAACCTTTCGGATCTGTCCAGTATGTCTTACTGAGAGTCGTCTCCTCAAGCGGACACTGGTCTTACGCTATGTGTCATATTGTGCCTGGCATGAAGTGACCTTGCTCTCGACCTGCCAGTGCGGAAGCCCTTTGCGTCTGTTTGATCCACAAAGCTTGCCCTTTACCTGTGGTACGTGTGGAAGAGGTTGGGTTGATTTGCCCCGAATCTCTCCCACGCCTGAGCGAATAGCGGTCACCCGTCAACTGTTGTCCTGCTATGAATGCTTCCTCAGTTGGGGCAATCCGATATTCGTGAACCAAGCGTTGCATGCAGTGGTTCACGCGTGGGAAGAAGAGATTGTGCGCGGCAGGAAACTGCCTGTTCAGAGACTCTCCTACAGAAAGAGTTCCTATCCCCCTGTCGAGTCAAATCATGTTAGTTCTCTGAGCGTTCTTGTGCTTAATCTTGTGAAATACCATGTGTACTACGATCCAAAGGTCGTTTTCTGGGGTCAGGAAGATTGGGAGTGAGAGAAAGAGTGGAAACGCACAAAGCATTAGGAGAAAAGATTTTCCTGAACGAGTTTTTCTGGAAGACGACATTTCCTCATCGGGTGATGCCCATGGAAGATGAATGGTTGCCTGGCGTGCTTTTACGTTGTGATGAAGCCAATCATTGGGGAAGTGGAATGACCATGACTCATCTTTTTCGCTCGATCAGCAGGTCGCTCTTGAGAGGGAGAAAGGGGAAACCAGGTTGGATCGTTGTGCCTTCGCCAGCACTCGAATACATGGCCCAGGTTCTTGCTATTCCGGTGAGTAGGCTTCTTGTTACAACCTATCAGGCTGAACTTGCTCGCCTCTATGCTCCTTCTGGCCCCCACGCGGCACAATTGAGCGCAGCACGTCCTTTGCATTTGTGTCCAGTATGTATTGCAGAGGCAAGATTTCTCAGGCGCATTACGATTTTGCCTCATATTCATTTCTGCCCACATCATCAGGTGGTATTGGTGAGTGTATGCCGATGCGGTACTGGTCTTCAGCTGTTTTCTCAGCGCTCACAGCCATTTGTCTGCTGTGATTGTGGGTGGGAGTGGGCGCGGCTGTCTTTGTTTCCGGCTCCACCAGAGCGTTTCCAACTGGAACAAAAAGCGTTGTCTTGCTACGAACTGTTCTTCACGCAAGGAACCCCGCAACTGCTTGCACGCGCTCTAAAGCTTATTCGCGAAAAACTCAAACAAGAGAAAATTATTCAGGTCAGGCTTCTTGATGGGACGATCAAACATGTGGAGCATTATGAGCTGACAAAGGCTTCGCTCGGCTATCTCGTTGATTTGCTTGTGAGCTTAGATCTTTCACCGCAACTGATGGAATGATCTCTCATGTTCGTATTCCTAAAAGCTGTGGCGAAAAGTATGCCGTCTGGTGGGTGGCTGGCATTAGTGTTCGATGGTTCAGGGAAATTTTTTGACCTGAACCATCGAACATTCTTCTTCCTCACGCTCGAATTTGTTCGATGGTTGAGGGAAACTACCAGGAAAACAGTACCCAGGATTTGTCCGTTAGAAAAGCGCAACAACCGCCGGAGGCGGACACGATGAATGGGCGCTAATTTCTGACTGATGGAGTTGATTCCTATTCGCTAATGAGATGAAATGGCTAAACGCACGAAAGCAGAGAGCTGGCGCATTGCAATTTTGGACACATTGACTTGATATAACGCCAGGGAGATTCTCCACGGTAGAGCGTAGGGAGTACAGCAGAAAGTGTTCGCGAGCACCCACTACGAAGAGAGCTTTCGTATAGTCATACAAAGGAAAAGATGAGCCGGGAGTGGGTTTCCCAAAAGGTGGCATGGCATTCGAATGCCATGCGAGCGTCACCGGGAGTGGAGGCAAGTCAAGGAAGGGAGCGTTGGAGGTGAGTGGGTATGGCAGATAAAAGACGTGGGGCGAAATGTAAGCGAAGGAGTCGATGTACGGCGCGATCCGGATGCGGTCGAGGAGAATTCAGCATTCGCACCTGGCATAGATGGAACGAGAGCGCGAGCGCCCAAAATCCCTACCTTACGGTGCAGTGGCCAGAGAGGGTGGTAGGGTACGTCTATTGACGTTGGCCCTATTACCCCCCGGTTTCAATTGGTCATTTTCGCGCGTTTAATATCACCCACGATTGTTTCG
>DATLSI010000256.1:0-2684 GCA_035534255.1 Ktedonobacteraceae bacterium
TCGGTCACGAACATGACGCTGAGGCCGTGCGCGCGCGCGAACGAGATCGCCTTCTCGATCATCTTCTGTAGATGAGAGAGATCCCAGCCTTCGACTATCTGGCGAATGGGACTGGAGCCGATGAACAGGGCCGCCTCGATGGCAAGCCCGCTGCGCTGCGCCGCCTCGGCAATTGGCCTGATATCGGCTTCGTGCGTCCTCCCGGCGCAGTTGGGCTGGATGGACAGCTTCTCTTCCACAATCTGCTTCGCCAGCGCCACCACATCTTCCAGAGCGTTTTTGCTCGCCCCAGCATAGCCGATATCGGCGGAGTTGATGCCCAGGCGCGGCAGCATGCGCAAAAATGCCTGCTTTTGTTCCAGGCTCGGTTGCAATACAGAAGGACATTGGAGACCATCGCGCAGCGTCTCATCGTTGAGCTCGATCAGCGCAGGTCGTTCAAACTGGCAGCTAAAAGGAGCTACCTGGTTCCAACCATAAATGAGCGAGCTATCGTGAAGATAGCTCATGGCCGCCGGTGTCTGTTTCTCCATAGAGGTCACATGCTTTCTCTGCTCAGGTCGTTGACCAGTGGCAACTACACAAACAGTAAGATGTTGATCTCACAAACCGCTCACAATTTCCCATCACAATCTCACAAATCAATCACATTTTTACCGCTCGGTAAAAATATTGCACGCTCCTGTGTATCCGGCAGAGCGTGGTACAATGCGACTGTTGTGATGCTGTGTAAACAAGATTTTGAGGAAGCGCATGGTGAATACATCCAGAGCCGTCAAAAGTGAGAAGAGCGCGGAACACAAACCGAAAAAGCGCAAGCGCGCTCGCCTCACGCCGCAGGCGATTGTGGCTGCCGCCGCCGAACTGTTCGCGCGCGACGGCTTCGGGGCGACCAGCCTGAACGATATTGCCAACGCGCTTGGCGTGACGAAAGTTGCCCTGTATTATCACGTCAACAGCAAAGAAGAGATCTTGCGCCTCATCTACCTGCTGGTGCTGGAAACCGCCGAGGAACCGCTGCGGCGCATCATAGAATCTGATCTTCCATCCGCTGAAAAGTTAGGGCGCGCCATCGAGCATCACATCACGCTTACGGCCAACGCCTCGCCAATGATCACCGTCTTTTACCACGAGCAGTCTCACCTTACGGGCGAGTTCGCCAGGGAAATCGCGCTGCGCGAGAAAGAGTACGAGAGGTACTTCACGCGTATCATTCAAGAGGGGATCGAAAAGGGCGTTTTTAAGCCGGAGCTTGATCCGCAAATCATCACCTTTGGCCTGCTCGGTATGTGTCACTGGCTCTCGCAATGGTACAAACCGTCCGGTCGTTACACCCCGCAGCAGATCGCAAACATGTTCCTGGCGATGGTGGAAGGGGGCTTGCTGAAGAGCGCCACTCCGTTTCATCCTACGCGGAATGGGGATAGGACTACTTTTCAAGATGACGGAGAATGAGAACGCGGCGATGAGCTTCCTTCAAGAGATGCACGGAAGCGATGCCGTATACGCTGTTCCAATCGAATGGTTCTTGTGCTGCGGAGAGAGGCGAAAAGGAAACCAACCGGTTAAGACTGTTTCGAGAGCCGATGACCACTCTTCAACCAGCGCATACAATTTCATCTTTTTTGTTTCCCTCTGCTTGCGCGACCTTTTCTGTCTCTCTCAAAACCACGCAGGTGGTACTCTTTTGCTGATACGTTGTTTTTGGGGCGGCTGGTGAAAACCACAGTATCACTTTTCTTCGCTCATGGCAAGTTATTTGCCGCGTGACCCACTACAGCAATAGCCGGAAAGATTGAACCTGATGGACGAGCCAGATCAGAGAATTGTGCTTTGTTCAAGTTGTGGCCTGGCTCAAGATTTCTGAAGCTTGCTGTTGGTGCGAGGATGAACAATACGCCCCCGTTTCTCGTGGGATGACTGCATAAAGACCCACAGGCTCATGCCCAGGTACGAGACCAGGATCGTACCCCCGATAGCAGCCACTTTGGAGATATTCGTCCAGAGCGTCGGGTTGAGATGCACCGGAAGCAGAATTTTACTCATCAACCACAGGATCAGATCATTGCAAACAATTGCTGCCAGAGTCACCAGGAGAAAGCGCGCTCCTTCACGCGCTTCAGGCCGTCCGCCGCGTTGGAACGTCCAATACCTGTTGAAGACGAAACTATTGAGTGTACCACAAGCGTAGGCAATGGTATTGAAGAGCAACAGCCTCGCAATGTTCTGCCCCGGCCAGAGCCAGAGCAGGCCATTGAGTATCAGCAGGTCGATGGTGGTATTCACACAGCCGACCAGTCCGAAACGCACGAATTGCCAGATTGTCCTGCCTCGTGTTTTTCGTTTGGAGGTGACAGGTACATTTGTATTGCTTGTTTCGCCCGGCAAAGGTGTGGGCGTTGGCAATTCTATTGTTGGCATAACGAACAAAGCTCTCTTTCTCTCATACGCTCAAAGCATGTTCGGCTTTTCATGAGTCAATCTCCTCCGCTCTGTCTCTGAGCGCGTCTATCGCCGCAGCCTGGGAAAACATGTCGTACTCCCAACCGATGAGCGGCCTCAATCGTAATGCTTCGCCTGAGCCCAGAGGACCGCGAATGGTTCCTTCGGCTGCCGCAAGATCAGGATCGGAGCCTGATTCTCAAAGGCCACACACGCAGCGCAGGACGTCCTGGCGGCCAGCG
>DATLSI010000257.1:0-3392 GCA_035534255.1 Ktedonobacteraceae bacterium
CCGCTCTGGAACCGTTAATCATCGAAGAAAACCTGCGCCGCTATCTCGCTCAGCATCTCCCAGGCGAGGACGCGCCACTCAACGTTGAGCGCATTAGCGGCGGACACTCCAATGAAACGTTCTTCATCCGGCGCGGCGCGCAAGAATGGGTGCTGCGCCGACCGCCACGCGGTCCACTGTTGCCGACCGCTCACGATGTCTTGCGTGAATATCGCGTGCTACGCGCCTTGAATACCACAAATGTTCCCACGCCGCGCGTCTTGCTGGCCTGCGAAGACACCGACATCATCGGCGCGCCGTTCTACCTGATGGAGCGTGTCCCCGGCATAGTGATCCGCGAGTCATTGCCATCCTATGGCGCTGATGCTGCCGGCCGGCGCGCCATTAGCAAGGCGCTGATCGATGCTCTGGTGGCGCTGCACAGCGCCGACTGGCAGGCTATTGGCCTCGCTAACTTGGGCAAGCCGGAGGGCTATCTGGAGCGTCAGTTGCGCCGCTGGACGGGCCAGCTTGAACGCTCGCGCCAGCGTTCCCTGCCCGACCTGGACGCCGTCACTGACTGGCTCACGGCGCATCTGCCCCTCTCTGGCCCTGCTACCATTGTCCACGGCGATTATCGCATCGATAACGCTATCTATGCCTACGACGAGCCGCGGGTCGCGGCGATTGTCGATTGGGAGATGGCGACTATCGGCGATCCCCTGGCCGACCTGGGCTATTTGCTCTCGTCCTGGCGCGAGCCGGGCGATTCCCAATCGGTGATCATGTCGCGGCTGGTGCAAGTGACGACATTGCCGGGCTTTCTGAGCCGCGCCGAGATCGCCGCCTACTACGCTGAACAGACGGGCCGCCCCGTGCGCGACCTGGCCTTCTACGAGGCGCTGGCAATCTGGAAGCTGGCGATTTTGCTCGAAGGCAGCTATGCGCGCCATCGCGCCGGAACGACCGATGATCCGTTCTTCGCGACGTTGGATCAGGGCGTGCCGTCGTTGGCGCGACAGGCGCTGTTCATTTGTCAGAACGCCGATCATTCTTCCTATAAGTAAAAAGGTATAACCCATGTCAGAGATAGAGACGACCGACGATCCATTTCTTGTCCAGCGTCGCCATGCCGCCGAACTGTTTTTGATCCGGCACGGCGACGCCATTCCAGGTCCCGAGGAAATTATTCCCAGCGGCATCTATGACGATCTGCCCCTGAGCGATATCGGACGCGAGCAGGCACAGGCGCTGGCCGAGCGGCTCGCCAAGGTCCCTTTCGCCGCGCTCTACAGCAGCCCACTGCTGCGCTGCCTGGAAACAGCCGCGCCGCTCGCCGCGCAACTGGGTCTGACCGTGAGCATCGTATCCGACTTGCGCGAAGTGCGGCTTGGCGACGTGATCCCGCTGCCCAATGATGGCGACCTGGAAGCGTTGACGCGCGCCCTGCGCGAGCGGCAAAACCAGATTGTGCGCCTGGTGGGCGCGACGGGCAGTTGGGATGATATCCCCGGCAGCGAATCATCCAAAGCCTTGCGCGAGCGCGTCGTCGCGGCGCTTGACGCCATTGCCGATAAGCACATCGGCGAGCGCGTCGTGGCTTTTGCTCACGGCGGCGTTATCAACGCCTATGTGGCTGAAGTGTTGGGCATGGAACGTGATTTCTTCTTCCCGGCGGCCAATACTTCCATCACTGTCGTGCGCGTCGAGGGCAAGCGCCGCGTGCTGTACGTGCTGAACGATCTGGCGCATGTACTGCGGCATGGCTGAGCATCAGCCGCCGCGCGCTGTCCCGCCCAAATCTTCATTTATGAGCGTTGCAGTAAGTGCTGCCTTACTTCTTGTCCGAGACGTTCAATGCCTGTAGCGCCTCCTGGGGCGTTTGGGCAACGCTTACCGCAACTGCCAGATCCTCAAGTACTTTTGCGTCTGTGATCTCGGCAATCAGTTTTCCGGCGGTTCCCAGGATATCTGGGAACCGCCTTTGGATGATTGCCAATAAAACACGCTGCTCTCCCTGGGCAAGACCTTCCATTTTACCTTCAGCCTTTCCTTCAGCCTTCCCTTCAGCCTTTCCTTCAGCCTTCCCTTCAGCCTTTCCTTCAGCCTTTCCTTCAGCCTTTCCTTCAGCCTTTCCTTCAGCCTTTCCTTCAGCCTTCCCTTCTTTCTTTCCCTCTGCTTTGGCCTGTTTCTTGATTTTTTGGTATACCCAGGAATCTTCAAGTATTTCTCGGTACATCTCAAACATCCTTTCAATCACTGCTTTTTCTGGTCTTCGTTTCAGCACCAGGCCGGCAATCATTTTTGCCAGCGCGAGCAGGTCTTTTTCTTTCGCTACGAAAAGGGTATCCGCTACCTCTTTGAGAATTTCCGGCCTGGTTCCGTCTTGCGTCAATGGCACAAGCGGCAGCAGGCCAAATAACCCCAAACTCATCAGCTCTTCCGCCGATATCTCCCACAGTTTGATCACCACGTAGTTGAAATGCCAGATCTCGATGATGTCAAATACCGCTTTGAAAAACGGCGACTCCGGTATGTTCGGCATTGGACGCAGCAGGATCAGAAAAGAAATGATGGGCTTATCATAGGTAATCGTCGCCAGCAAATTGTACTCAGCCAAACGATACTCGATATTTTTGTCATCATCGCTCTGTATTTCTACGTGGAGCAGACCTTCTTTCAAACTTTCCTGCTGCACAATGTCGAATAAAATATCGGTGTTCCTTCTCCGATTTCTCAGTTCGCCCGAAACAGCGCCGCGATAGGTGGCTCCCTTCACCAGCCAGGAAACAAAGTCCTGCGGATGCTCGCGAAACATCCGTTTGATCGAATCATCCCACTCTTCAGACATAACGACCTACGAAACTCCTATCAATTAATACATTCTGATCCAAGTGTAACATATCGGTTGAGCATTGTCGAGAAGCGAGAGCAGGCGCTTTTTGATGCCAGCATTCACAGAAATGTGCTATACTATCAGCAGAAGATTTTCGATAAGGCTTCTGCTTAAAGATGAATCACAAACAGACTATCATCCAATATGATCCGCGTGTCACCATTGAACGCTACCTGCTGGCTGCCGGGTAGCGACGCCTCGTTGTGTCTCCAAACATTTTCCAAACATTCTACGGGCGCGTGCAGCGCGCCTACCTGCGTTATGATAAATACTGGCGTTTTGCCCGTTCCGGCCTTGCTTGAAATATGGTACTCTAAAGGAGAGAGGGATATCTCCCTGACCTACGAGCCAGGCGAACGCGGGACAAACTCCCAGGAAAGAAGAACAAGAAGAGGAATTGTGACCTATGGATTTTATGGATCAACTGGCGCACCTGGCCCGGCGCTACGAAGAACTCAATACGCTGATGGCGCAGTCGGACGTGATTGAGGATCTCCCTTTGCTCCAGCGTTATAGC
>DATLSI010000258.1:0-15304 GCA_035534255.1 Ktedonobacteraceae bacterium
GTAGAGGCACTCGCGCCCATCGCGGACAACCACAAAGTGGCGTTAGCGCGCGAGGTTGGCAAGCTGATTGCGCAGCGCGCCAAAGAAAAAGGTGTCAGTCGGGTCGTCTTTGATCGTGGTGGCTACGCCTATCATGGGCGCGTGGCTGCGCTTGCAGAAGGCGCTCGTGAAGTAGGCCTGGAATTCTAGGCCACGAGGAGATAAGATGCCAAAAATAGATGCGTCAAAACTGAATCTTGAAGAGACTGTCGTGCAGGTACGCCGCGTTTCCAAAGTCGTCAAAGGCGGTCGCCGTTTTAGCATTCGCGCACTCGTGGTTGTTGGAGACCACAGTGGTCATGTCGGTTTTGGCCTGGGTAAGGCTGCCGAGTATACCGAAGCGATCCGCAAGGGTGTCGAGGATGCTAAGAAGCACCTGATCGAGGTCCCGATGGTAGGCGCGACCATCCCTTTCATGGTCAAACATCGCTTCGGTGCCTCGGAGGTGCTGCTCAAACCGGCAGCTCCTGGTACCGGGGTGATTGCCGGTGGAGCAGTGCGCGCCGTTGTCGAGGCCGTTGGTATTCGCGATGTCCTCACCAAGTCACTGGGAAGCACCAACCCTGCTAATACTTTGCAGGCTTGCGTGGAAGGGCTGCGCGAACTGCGTTCCGCCGAAGCCGAGGCCGCGCTGCGTGGTAAACAAGTCTCCGAGATCGTTGGCAAGAAACAGGCCGAACGCCTGGCTATTGCCGCTGCAACTGCCGCTGAACAGGCCGCACATGCGCGCTCCGCTCGTGAAGAGGAGTCGCGCGACAACCGGCCCGGCTCCGGTGGGCGCGGCAGGGGCGGTCGCGACGGTGGAGATCGCGGCGGAGATCGACGTGGTGGTGGCGGTGGTGGTGATCGACGCGGTGGCGGCGGCGGAGATCGGCGCGGCGGTGGTGGCGGTGGTCGTAGATCATAGATGCGTTGCTTTGGTCGCCCTGGTGGTAGGGGCGTACCCTTGTGGTCGCCCTGGAAGGAGTATAATATGGCTACATTGCGTGTAAAATATGTGAGAAGCTCGATTGGGTATCCCAAAGACCAGAAGGCTACCATTCGCGGCCTGGGATTACGCAAGTTACAGCAGACGGTTGAACACGAAGATAATCCCGCCGTGCGCGGCATGATTAGAAAAGTGATTCACCTGGTACAGGTAGAGGAAGTAATACATGAAACTGTCTGATTTGCGGCCAGCTCCTGGTTCGCACAAAACTGAGAAGCGACTTGGGCGCGGACACGGCTCCGGGCGCGGTAAAACCGCCGGTCGTGGTACCAAAGGCCAGAAAGCTCGCACCGGTGGGAAGATTCATCGCGCCTTCGATGGCGGCCAGACTCGCCTGTCCAAGCGTTTGCCGTTCCTGCGCGGCCTCGGCAACAGCAACTACGCGTTTCGCAAGAACTTCGCCATAGTGAACGTGGCTGACCTGGCACACTTTGATGCGGGAACGCGGGTAACACCCGCGGAAATGGCGCTGAGCGGGTTGATGACCTCGACTGATAGCGAAGGCCTGGTGAAAGTTCTGGGCGATGGCGAACTCGATCGCGCGCTGACCGTGCGCGCTCACAAGTTCTCGGAGAGCGCGCGCACAAAAATCGAAGAGGCTGGCGGCGCTATCGAAATCATTCCAACCAAAGTGTACGAGAAAACGAAGAGACGTAAGGACGAAAACGGGAAAAAAGTCCCACCGCCGCAGTGGCAGAACCCTAAGGCATAATTCAGCGTTCTACTCTAGTAGGAGCCAGCCTGTTTGCCAATAACTGGCTCCTCTGTGAAGTGTGCTGACCTGACTCGTGAAAGGAGACTCCCATGTGGGAACGACTGCGCAGTATCTGGACGGTTCCTGATCTACGCAAAAAGATTCTCTTCACCCTGGCGATGTTACTGGTTTTCCGCGTTCTCGCTCATATCACTGTGCCTTTGACTCGCACGGAACTGCAAAACCTGAACAACCTCTTTGCGTCTAATGGGAATCAAAGCCTGACGCAGTTGCTCGGTCTGCTTGATGTCTTCTCCGGCGGGTCGTTGCAACAGTTCTCTATAGTGGCGCTGGGGGTCTATCCTTATATTACGGCGACCATCGTTATGCAATTGTTGCAGCCTATCATTCCTGCATTGGACAATATGATGCGCGAGGGCGAGGCCGGGCGTATGCGCTTTAGCCAGATCACTCGTATTGTATCAGTGCCACTGGCGTTCTTGCAGGCTATCGGTAGCGCGGCTCTCTTTGTAAAATATAATGTCTTGACCAATTTCAACCTGTTTAATGGCAGTACCTGGTTAGAGTCCCTGGCAATCCTGCTCTCGCTGACTGCCGGCACCATGATCCTTGTCTGGATCGGCGAACTGGTGACTGAGAAAGGTATCGGCAACGGTATCTCTATCATCATCTTTGGCGGCATCGTGAGCCGCATCCCTGGTTTCATCCAGCAGGGCTATACCTCTGCCTCAACGGGTGGCATCGTCAGTATCGGCATTTTCCTGATAATCGGCCTGATTACCATTCTGGGCATCGTGTATGTTTATCAGGGGCAGCGCCGCGTACCTATAGAATATCCAACCAAGCGTATGGTTGGGCGTGGAATGCTGGTTGGGACTGCGCAGCGCACCTACATACCCATGCAGGTCAATAGCGCTGGTATGATCCCGCTCATCTTTGCCCAGTCAATGCTGATCTTCCCATCGGTACTTGCAACCTACCTGGGAAACAGCAGTACCAGCTGGTTGGCATCGGCTTCACTCTGGATTTCTAACTACCTGATTAACCCGACACTCTGGTGGTACTGGATCATTTTCTTTGTACTGGTGGTCGCATTTACATACTTCTACGCCTATGTGGTGTGGCAACAACAGAATATACCAGAAAACTTACAGAAGCAGGGTGCGCATATTCCAGGGTATCGTCCCGGCGAGACTACTCGTAAATATCTGGAAGACATCCTCAGACGCATAACGTTGGGCGGCGCCCTATTCCTGGGCGTGGTGGCAATTCTGCCTTTCCTCGCCAGGGTTGGCGGCAACCAGTTGTTGAGCAGCGCGGCTCTCCTGATCGTGGTAGGGGTGGTGCTGGATACTGTCAGGCAAGTCGAAGCGCAGATGGTCATGCGTAATTATTCGGGCTTCCTCAGTTAAGTCAGTTGGGGACTCGACGTTGAGTCTTTGCACTACCGGAGGTTAAACGTGAATCTTATCCTGATCGGTGCTCAGGGATCAGGCAAGGGGACTCAGGCCGATTTGCTTTCTGTTTCGCTAGGCCTACCCCATGTTGCCAGTGGCGACCTGTTTCGTAAAGCGATGGATGAGAAGACAGAGTTGGGGCTTCGCGCCAGGGTCTACCTGGATCGCGGGGAACTGGTTCCCGATGATATCACGGTTGCCATGATACTCGGTCGCCTGGCAATGCCGGATTGCTCACCAGGGGTGATACTTGACGGCTTTCCGCGCACTATAGCGCAAGCACAGGCTCTCGACGTGGGATTACAGTCAGTCGGCAAACATATCGACCTGGCGCTTTACCTGGAGGTTCCTCGACAGGAACTGCTGAAAAGGCTTTCAGGCCGCTATATCTGTAGAGCAAACCAGCACGTTTATAACATCAATACGCGCCTGCCAAAGACGCCGGGTGTGTGTGACCTTGATGGAAGCCTTCTGTACCAGCGCTCTGATGACACAGGCGAGGCGGTACAGCGGCGATTGGATATCTTTTTCAGCGAAACCATCCTACTACTTGATTTCTACCGCAATCAGCAAAAACTGGAGACGGTAGACGGCAACCAGCCCATCGAGCAAGTACAGGCAACGTTGTTGAAGAGCATCCGATCACTGGAGGGACGCGCGTTCTAGCTCTTTGGGCTATATACGCGCGTGGAATAGTTACCTTGCATCACTCTGTACGTCTGTAAACGATGAAGTCGTGCATAAGCGGGGTTTAGAGAGGGAGAAAATTCCCTCTCGACAAAGTTGAATATGTGTGTTATAATTCACAGTTGGCTGCAGCAGTGACCAACTGCTGCACCGTTTTATCTCGGAATCATCATTGAAACAGTCATCATTCGAGAAAGGATGCTATGCCAAAGAAGGATGAAATTGAAGTAGAGGGTAAGGTTCTCGAAGCCCTCCCTAATGCCATGTTTAAGGTCGAAATAGACGAACAACACCAGGTGCTGGCTATTCTATCGGGGCGCATTCGCATGAACTTTGTGCGCATCGTACCGGGGGACAAGGTGAAAGTTGTGTTATCGCCCTACGATCTGACGAGAGGTCGTATCACATGGCGCGTGAAATCGTGAGGTTGGTGGTCTCCTCTCTTTCACTCTTCCAATCCTTCTAATGAGCATCGTTGTGACGGATCGCGGACAGGGAAGTAGAAACGGTGTAACCACTCGTTCTTCGTTCTTTATCACCTCTCGCGAACATCTTTGTTTTTTGCGCACCTATGAGGAGGGCAAACCGTGAAAGTACGCGCATCGGTGAAACCACGCTGTGAGCACTGTAAAGTGATCAGGCGCAATCGCGTGGTCATGATCATCTGTAGTAAAGACCCAAAGCATAAACAGAAGCAGGGCTAAACACCTGCAAGGGTCTCTGTAGGGGCTGGGCTTGTCCCTGCCCACTTAGATGGCCTTGCAGGCTGCAAAACTGGAGGAAAAGATGGCTAGAATTGCCGGCGTTGACATTCCACGCGATAAGCGCGTGGAGATTTCGCTGACATATATCTTCGGGATCGGCCCAACGACAAGCAAGAAGATCCTGGAGCGAGCACGCATCAGCCCGGATACGCGGGTAAAGAATCTGACGGAAGAAGAGGTCAACCGCCTGCGCGAAATGATTGATCGCGAATACAAGGTGGAAGGCGACCTGCGCCGCGAAGTGGACATGAACATTAAGCGGCTTATTGAAATCGGCTGTTATCGTGGTATGCGCCATCGCCGCAACCTTCCAGTGCGGGGGCAGCGCACACGCACCAATGCGCGCACACGTCGCGGTCCGAAAAGAACAGTGGCCGGCAAGAAAAGAGCAACCGCTAAGAAGTAACGCCGGGGAGGAATTGCACAACTATGGCTGGAGACAAAAAGAAACCGACAGGCAAGCCCAGGCGGCGTGAACGCAAATCGATTCCGCGCGGCCAGGCTCACATTCAGGCAACTTTTAATAACACGATTGTTACCTTGACCGACCCCAATGGCAACGTCATCTCCTGGGGAAGCGCCGGTGGGCAGGGCTTCAAAGGCTCGCGTAAGAGCACCCCCTATGCCGCGCAGGTCACCGCCGAAACGGCGGCGCGTAAGGCAATGGAGCATGGTCTGAAACAGATCGAAGTGTACGTGAAAGGCCCAGGCTCTGGTCGTGAGGCGGCTATTCGTTCATTGCAGTCCGCGGGACTCAATATCACTTCGATTACTGATGTAACACCTATTCCGCACAATGGCTGCCGACCGCCCAAGAGGCGTCGCGTGTAACCCGTGATGTGCGTGTGAGGAGGAGTCACTAAATGGCGCGTTATACCGGCCCCGTCTGCAGACTATGCAGGCGTGAGGGGGTAAAACTGTTTCTCAAAGGCGACAAGTGCATGATGAAATGCACGCTTGAGCGCCGCAATACCCGCCCCGGACAGCATGGGACGGGACGTTCGCGCAAACCTTCCGGGTATGCCTTACAGTTGCGCGAAAAGCAAAAGGTGCGCCGCACCTACGGCTTGTTGGAGCGTCAGTTCCGCAAGCACTTCGATACCGCCGCGCGTAAGACTGGACGCACCAGCGAGAACCTGCTTCAGATTCTTGAGATGCGCCTGGATAACCTGGTGTACCGTTTCGGCTTTGCTGACTCGCGCGCGCAGGCTCGCCAGTTGGTCAACCACGGGCATTTTGCTGTCAATGGACGCAAAACGGACATTGCCTCGTTTATCGTAAAACCCAATGACGTGATTTCTGTACGTGAGCGCAGCAAAGGACTGGAGTACTTCAAGACTCGCGCCTTGATGCTAGCGCAAAAAGGCATTCCTGCCTGGCTGAGTCTGGATACCAATGCTCTGAGTGGTCGTGTCATGTCGTTGCCTTCGCGCACGGAGCTTGAACTGCCCTTTGAAGAACAGAAGGTGGTTGAGTACTATCAGCGCTAATTGGCGCGTGCGTACAAATAAACCTGGAAGCGGCGAAAGGAAAGAAAGGCAGGTTTGACCTTGCTAGAAATTACTCTGCCTCGCATTAAAAATACAAAAACCCAGGGAAACTATGCGAGCTATGATATTGAGCCTTTAGAGGCGGGGTATGGCATGACTCTGGGCAATGCGCTACGGCGCGTCTTGCTCTCCTCGCTACCTGGTGCGGCGGTGACCTCTATTCGCATTGATGGCGTGCAACATGAGTTTCAGGATGTTCCCAATGTCAAGGAAGACGTGACTGAAATCGTCCTGAACATCAAAAAGCTGCGCTTGCGCTCCTTTTCGGATCATCCAGTATCAATGCGCCTGGAGGTAAGTGGTGAGCGTATTGTGACTGCTGCGGATATTATGGCTCCCAGCACTGTTGAGATTGTCAACCCCGACCTCTATATTGCCACTCTGGATAATGATGATGCTCGCCTTGAAATGGAGCTGGTCGTCGAGACCGGCAAAGGCTATGTGCCCGCCGACTCTAAAGAAGATCAGCCCATCGGCGTGATACCGGTTGATGCCATTTACACGCCCGTGCAAAAAGTCAATTATACCGTTGAGCATACCCGCGTCGGGCAGATAACGAACTACGATAAAATTGTTCTTGAAATGTGGACTGATGGCACTGTCACTCCCGATGAGGCCTTGCGACAGAGTGCCGATATCCTGGTACGCCACTTCACACAGCTTGCCAATTATCGCGCCATTCTGGTTGAGCCTGAGAAGGCCCCGTTGAGCAGTATGCCCATACCGCCTAAGATTTACGAAACTCCCATCGAGGAACTTGATCTGTCGGTACGTGCCTATAACTGTCTCAAGCGCAGCAACATCACCAAGGTTGGCCAGGTGCTTTCAATGAATGAGGATGACCTGCTTGGGGTGCGCAACTTCGGCGAAAAGAGCCTACAGGAACTACGTGAAAAATTGCTGTTGCGCAGCTTCCTGCCGAACCCGCGTACCAGTACAGTTGGGGCCGATTTGGACGGCGACCACGAAATGGAGGAATGAGTTGAGGCACCGAATTGCCGGTAATCGGATGAGTATGCCTGAGCCACGCCGGCGCTCCGCGCGTCGCAACATGATGGCTGGCCTCTTCCGTTACGATCGAATAAAAACCACCGAGGCGCGCGCCCGCGCCATTCGCGGTGAAGCTGAAAAACTGATCACGATTGCAGTCAACGGGCAAACCGCCGCTCGCGAATACCTGGCCTCTGTCGTCTCTGATGAAGAGAAGGCGGCGGCTATGCTCGCATTCGCGCGTAAGGGCCGTTTCTCGCTTGCTAAAGAGGTCTACACCAACGAGGAGCGCGCCGAGGTCGGCCAACCTCCTCTGACCGATAAGGGGCGCAAATTCACAGAGAAAAAGCTGAAGGAGCGCCGCGAGGAACTGCTGCGCATCATCTCGGACCAGGATGACGCGGAGAAGGCTCTGGCCGCTGCATACCAGGCGATGGTAATCGAACTGCACGCGCGCCGTGAGGTTTTGAAGTCATTGCCCGATGAACTGGTCGTCAAGAAGATTTTTGACGAGCTTGTCCCGCGCTATGCCGGGCGTCCTGGCGGTTATACCCGTATTACCAAGCTTGGCAAACGCCTGGGCGATGCCTCTGATATGGCACAAATCTCCCTGGTGTAGGGACGCACACGATTATGGGATTTGACAATAGGATGCGACAATCAGGAGAGGATACGAGGGCGACCGCAAGGGTCTCCGCCCCGCATCCATAGAGTGATGAAATTCGCGTGTGGCATCGAGTACGACGGTACTGATTATCATGGCTTCCAGCGGCAGTCGGAAGCCCACGGGCCAACCGTACAGGGGGCGCTGGAAACGGCTATCGCGCGTATCTCCGGCGAAATGTCTGTCGTCTATGGCGCGGGTCGAACCGATGCAGGTGTGCATGCCAGCGGGCAAGTAATCCACTTTAGCAGCGGGGCCAGCCTGACCCTACAGCAGTGGTTAGCGGCTCTCAATGCCGTCTTGCCGCAGAGTGTCGCGGTTCGCTGGATATGCCAGGCTGCCGACAGCTTTCATGCTCGTTACAGCGCGTTGAGCCGTTCCTATCGTTACACGATCTGGAATGAGAGGACGAAAAAGCCTCTCTTTGCGCGGTATAGTTATCATCGCTCGCAGGCGCTAGCGGTGGATTTGATGGATGAGGCATGCAGGTTTTTACTGGGACGCAAAGACTTTGGAGCATTTGGGCGCAGCCCCGATGATACCAACCCTTTGAAACCAGGGCCACATTCACGTGTGCGAACCATGTTTAAGGCTACTTGCCAGCGTCAAGACGCACTTATCTATTGTGATTTTACAGCGGACGCCTTCCTTACGGGGATGGTTCGCAGAATAGTTGGAACGCTGTTGCTTGTGGGGCAGAAACGACTGAGCCTCGATGAATTTGCCTCTATCGTGCAACGCGCTGAGAAGACGCACCCTGGTTCAGCGGCTCCATCACACGGGCTATGCCTGGTAGGGGTTACGTATCCTGACGGATTATTACAAATGGAGAAAATGGACAATGATGAAGACTTATAGCGCGAAGGCCGGTGAACTGAACCCGCAGTGGTATGTCATCGATGCCGAAGGTCAGGTTCTGGGCCGTCTGGCATCGCAGATCGCGCAAATTTTGCGCGGCAAGCATAAGCCAACATTTACGACGCATATGCTTACCGGCGACTTTGTCGTCGTAATCAACGCGGAGAAGATCGCAGTGACGGGCAGGCGTATGGAACAGAAAATGTATTATCGCCACAGCCAGTATCCCGGCGGTTTGAAGACGACCAGCCTGCGCAAGGTCCTGGAGGGCAAATATCCCGAACGCGCTTTGCAGCACGCGGTGCGCGGCATGGTCATGCATAACAGCCTCGGCGCGGATATTATGTCGCGCCTCAAGATTTACGCTGGCCCGGATCACCCCCACCAGGCGCAGAAGCCTATTCCCTGGACCGGCCCTGAGGCTTTGTTGAAGCGGCAGCAAGCCGCGCAAGGCGCTGAGAACGCGGCTGAAGAGTAAAGAAGAGGAGAATCTACAGTGGTCGATACCATTAAAGGCGAGTACTACTATGGCATGGGACGGCGCAAGACGTCTGTAGCTCGCGTGCGTCTCTTCCCCAATGGCGATGGCAGCATCGTTGTGAATGGCAAGAGCGCGCGTCAGTACTTCGGTCAGCGCGAGTCCGTGGCTGCCGCTCTGATTGCCCCCTTGCGCCTGCTCGAATTGGACGACGCCTATACTATGACGGTGCGTGTCGTCGGCGGCGGCACCAGCGGACAGGCCGGCGCGATTCGTCACGGCGTGGCCCGCGCGCTCCTGCGCGTCAACCCTGAATGGAAACAGGCCCTGCGCAAAGCTGGCTTTCTCACACGCGATCCGCGTATGAAAGAACGCAAAAAGCCTGGCCTCAAGCGCGCCCGCAAGGCTCCACAGTACACGAAACGCTAATCTTGTACAGCCCTGCATAAGCAATATAAAAGACGAGAGCGATCCTTGCGATTACTCTCGCCTTTCGTTCTGTCGCCTCTCTACATGCTATTCCGCTGCTCTAGCCAGAGACGCGCTGTCTGCCCGATGATATGCAGCGCGGCATGGCTCCCCGCCGCCTCACCTTTCTCAAAATCTCCCTCCGTCTGCCCCATCTGGTTCGTCACATGGGCGAAGCAGATAATGTCGTATGCTTTTGCCTGGGCCAGCGCGTACAGCGCTGCCGCCTCCATCTCTACCGTCAGGATGCCACGCTCCCGGCACCAATCGATCATGGCTTCAGTCTCGCGAAAGGGCGCGTCGGTTGTCCAACTGGCCCCTGCGTAGAGCAAAACCTGCAGATGATCCCAGCCGGCGGGTATACACTCCTTGAAAGTAGGGTGCAGGTGACTGTAGGGCGCGGGCGGCAAATAGTGATAACTCGTTCCCTCGTCGCGCAGTGCTTTCTCGATCAGTACCACGTAGGGTGGCTGACCGAGTGAAACAATCTGCCCCGCCGACGTAATGCTGATCAGCAGTTTGCAGCCAGAGGCGAACAGTTCTTCCGCGACGAGTACGGAGAATGAGGCACCGACCACGCGCCCGATAATGCCAAATTCGATTTCGTCGCGTGTGAAGGTATGCAGCGACGTGTGATAGCAAGCCCAGTCGGGATGCAGGCGTGCCTGCTCTGTCGCGTTGAGATGATCTACCAGGTCGCCATCCGGGTCCAGCACGCAAATGGAAGGAACTTTCCTTCTGGTCAATCTCTTTTGTCTCCTGGCCCCGCGCAGCAGGCTTTCAGGCGAAAAGACTGAGGCATCCTCGTAATGTTTGTTGCTGGTAATGGGTATAATGGGGAGAGTTGTGAAACTTAACTGTTCTGCAATACGATCTTCGCCTATCATCGAGTGTATGTATCCCTTTCCCTGTGAATGCTCGCTGCTCTTTGTTGGTATAAATGTTGACTTGCCAGCAACGCGCAAACCCTCGAAATAATCCTATCCTACTAACAACACGTCTGGCGAAAGGTGGATTTGCAGGGATAGGACTATTCTGCGCGCAGAATAGTCCTATCCCTTTGCATGGGTCAACACTCCTTACACGTCCTGACCAGTCTTTTAGTACCATGAAATAGTACAGAAACTGATGCTGAGTGATGTAGGGAAGACCATTCAGTGGTCTATTGTGCCTTCTGTGGCACCTCGGCATAGACAGGCGTACACCACTGAGCGCGATATTCGGGTGAGCGTCCTCTTACCACGTCGGAGTAGAGCTTTTGCAGGGCGCTGCTAATCTGCCCGATTTTGCCGTCGCCGATGGGGCGATGATCGATCATCACGACAGGGGCGATCTGCGCGCCTGTGCCACAGAGGAAGATTTCGTCCGCTATGTAAAGCTCCGTGCGGTCGATCTGGCGCTCGCGCGTAATGTGTCCAAGCTCGCGTAAGGCCAGTTCCATGATGGAGTCGCGTGTGATGCCGAGCAGGATATTCTCGCTTGGCGGTGGTGTGACTAGCTCGCCGTCGATGACCAGGAAGATGTTTTCCGCGCTCCCCTCGGAGACATGTCCCTCGTTCGTCAGCATGATGGCCTCGTCGAAGCCGTTTTGCATGGCTTCACTCTTGGCAAAGGCGGAATTGACGTAAGCTCCGGTGATCTTAGCGCGCGCGGGTATGGCGTTATCATCGATGCGTCTCCACGAAGAAACTCCGCAGTTCAGGCCGCCTGTATCAATATAGTCGCCCATGGGTTCTGACGTGAGAATGAAGTCATCCTGAAGGCCGTGCAGGCGCACGCCGATAACCTGGTCTTTCTTGTAGGCCATAGGCCGCAGGTAGATGTTCTGTTTCTGTTCGTTGCGCCTGACCAGCTCGATCGTGATCTCCATCAGTTGATCGACCGTGTAGGGGAGCGAGATTTGCAGAATTTTGCAGGAGTTGTGCAATCTCTGGTAGTGTTCGCGCAACCGGAACAGGTAAATTTGCTGCTCTTCCTCGTTCCAGTAGCCGCGTATGCCCTCAAAGCAGCCAGTTCCATAGGCAAAACCGTGTGTGCGTACAGAAATGACCCCTTGCTCGACAGGTATAAATTCACCATGCATGAAAAGTTGTTTTGCGTCCATCTTTAACTCCTTTTACCTCATTATAGTCTTTAGCCCGGCGCTTGTCGAGAGTCAATCAGGCGCATTAGCCAGCAAGCCAATGTGAAGAATGCTAATAAACGAACGTACTTTTAGTGAATGTATTCTGGCTGCCTGCATTACTGGCAAAAAGATACAGTACGCTGTAAGAATACCCTTGCATCTTGTCAAAGTTGACAGGGTGGTCTACAAGGACTTACCTCCCTTGCAGTTTCTCCAGTTAACTTCACGCAGAAAGTGAGGCGATTCGTGAGTCAACACTCGCTCTATTGTCGGTTTAAGCGCGCCAGACGTTTCCCTCTGGTTATTTTGAGCACGTTCATGCTCATTCTGGCTGCGTGTGGAGGCAGCACGACAACGACACCCACGCCCGGCTCAACCTCAACTTCTACTCTGGCTACCAACCAGGTGCTAACTTTTCCCAATGTCGGCACAGCCGATATCGGGGTGATGGACCCGGCCCAGGGGCCAGATGCCAACTCTGCCATTGCGGTGGGTATGGTCTATACCGGACTGGTAAAGTTTGACAAAAACCTGAACGTTATACCGGATCAGGCTACCTGGTCTATTTCACCTGATCACAAAACCTACACCTTTACTTTGAAACCCGGCATCATGTTCTCGGATGGCACGCCGGTGACGGCGCAGACCTACGTCTACACCCTGACCCGCGCGCTGCTGCCGGAAGTCAATTCACCCATTGGAAGCTTCTTTCTGGGGAACATTGTCGGGGCCAGCGATGTCGCCAGCGGCAAGACGAAGGTGCTGAAAGGCGTGCAGGCCGTGGATGATTTGACCCTGCAAATCACGCTGACGCAGCCCACCGAGTATTTCCTGGATATCATGGCAAACTCGGTAGCCTTTCCTCTCAATCAAAAGGTGATCAATCAGTATGGCCAGACGAAGTGGGCCAACAATGTGGCCGGCAATGGGGTTGGCACCGGCCCTTTCATGGTCAAGGCGTGGGATCACAACGTCAAAATGGTGCTCGTTCCCAATCCGAACTGGTATGGCGCAAAGACAAAATTGACGGAAGTAGACATGATTTTCGTCAACGATCCCTCTACAGCTTTCCGGGCATATCAGGCTGGTCAGTATGCTTTCGACTGGAACATCACCCCGCAAGATTTGCCTACCGCTAAAAACATGTCAGGTTACACCAATCAATCGTTGTTACAGACCGATTTGCTTTTCTTCGATAACACCAAACCTCCTTTCAACAACATGGCAGTGCGCCAGGCCTTCGCCTATGCCATCGACAAAACTACACTGGTCAACGCTGTCTTCAAAGGCGGTGCGATAGCTGCCCCGACCATCATCCCGCCAGGTATGCCTGGCTACCAACCCAACTTCGCGGGTTTGCCCTTCGATAAGACGAAAGCATTAAGTCTTCTGAAATCGGTGTATCCCGATGTAAGTAAGGTACCTACCGTCACTTTTTCGTATCCGAACTCGCAGGTCTCCCCTCTCGAAGCCCAGGTATTGCAACAGATGTGGCAGGATGCGCTGGGCGTTCAGGTCAAACTGAACGCGGTAGAACTGACCGCCTATAATCAGGAAACGGCTACTCAACCGCCTGTTATTCAGTTTGGTTTTACGCAGTGGACTGCTGACTACCCCGATCCCTACGACTGGCTGGCGCTCAATCTCCTCTCGACGGCCAGTAACAATAGTGGTGACTGGAAGAATACGCAGTTCGACCAGCTTATAGCGCAGGCCGAAAAGATTACAGGCCAGACACGTATCCAGATGTACAACCAGGCCGAACAGCTAGCCATCACCGATGTGGGGTGGCTTCCCGTCGATCACCAGGCGATGGCTGCCGTAATTCCCTCCTGGGTTCACGGTATCAGCCTGAATAATACCGGCCTGTACTTTGGCGACTGGTCGGAGGTTTACCTGCTGCAACATTGAGCCAGTGAGTGGGGCAGGGGCAAAACTTGAAAGTCGCCTGTTGTAGATGGTATACTGAAAGTAATGTACTAAGGTCAAGGCCCGCCTGACTTCCTCTGGCGGGCTTTCGTGTATGTCTATTGTTCGATGTTGTCTATGTTGTCTATGTTGTCTGCCTGCATCTATGCGATGTCTTGACTGTGTAGGCGGCCTGTTTAGAAGCAATGATGCTTCACTATGCTGTGTAGCATGATGGCCTGTGATTGGCCAACCCCAGGAGGTATGTATCTATGGCGATTGAAATTGTGAACCCCTACGACGTTGCCATCGCTCAGTTTGACGAGGCAGCAGATCGCCTCGGCCTTTCGCAGGCCATGCGAGCTATTTTGCGCAAGCCTAAACGCGAACTTATTGTAAACTTTCCCGTCCGCATGGACAATGGCGATGTTGAGATGTATACTGGCTACCGCGTGCAGCATAACATCAATCGCGGTCCCGCTAAAGGTGGTATCCGCTACAGCCCCGAAGTTTCACTTGATGAAGTGCGCGCCCTGGCCATGTGGATGACCTGGAAGTGTGCCGTCGTCGGCATCCCTTTTGGCGGCGCGAAGGGCGGCGTCATCTGCGATCCGCACAAGATGTCACGCGCCGAACTCGAGCGCATGACACGCCGCTACGCTACCGAAATCTCGCTCTTTATCGGCCCTGATAGCGATATTCCCGCGCCCGACATGAATACCAACCCGCAGGTCATGGCCTGGATCATGGATACCTATTCCATGCATCGTGGTTATTCCGTCCCGGCGGTGATTACGGGCAAACCGCTGGCTATCGGCGGCAGCGAGGGTCGCCTGGAAGCTACCGCGCGCGGCGTGCTGGTAGTGACACGCGAGGCCATGCGTGACAAGGGCATGCAACCAGAAGAATGCCGGGTGGTCGTGCAGGGCTTCGGCAATGTGGGCAGCATCACGGCTCGTTTGCTGCATGATGAACTCAAATGCAAAATTGTTGGATTGAGCGATATCACTGGTGGCGTCTACAATGCGCGGGGTATCGATGTGCATCGCGCGCTGCGTTACTCTAAAGAGCATGGCACCCTAAAAGGCTTGCCCGATAGCGAGTACGTGAACAACGCCGAACTGCTCGAACTCCCCTGCGATGTGCTGATTCCTGCCGCGTTGGAAAATCAGTTGACCGGCAGAAACGCCGGCAGGGTCAAAGCGCGCCTGGTTATCGAAGCCGCCAATGGCCCCACCACGCCAGAAGCAGACAGTATCCTCAACGAGAAGGGCGTCACTATTGTGCCTGATATTCTGGCTAACGCAGGCGGCGTGACCGTCAGCTACTTTGAATGGGTACAGGACTTGCAGCGCTTCTTCTGGGCCGAGCAGGAGATCAACAGCCAGTTGGAGAATATCATGACGCGCTCCTACCAGGCTGTGTACAACAAAGCCACCGAACAGGACACCAACATGCGCATGGGCGCGTACCTGCTGGCCGTGGCGCGTGTTGCCGAAGCCACCGAGATCCGCGGCGTCTACCCGTGATGCGCCGGGTCGAAGCGAAGCATCAATAACCAGATGGACATTGCCGGACAAATGGGGTTACGCCTGTTGGGACGCGTGCGTCCC
>DATLSI010000259.1:0-7879 GCA_035534255.1 Ktedonobacteraceae bacterium
CCCAAAATTTGGGGGGCCCGCCTCTCTTTCTCACGTCGCGTGATCGCGCCTGTGATTATCTCACCCTAACTCGCTACAGTTGCCGGAGGCCTCGCCGCATTGCCGGTTGTTTTGTGTTGCCTGGCTAACGAGCCTGTCCAGGGCGTGCCAAGCAGTGGCAGCAGCCAGCGATCTACGCCGTAGTAGCCAGCGACGCGCCAGGCCAGTATCAAGAAGAGAGCCAGTCCGCCGATAATCGGGTTGATGCTCACCGCGCCTGCCATCAGGAAGTTCAAGTTCATGAACATGCCGAAGAAGGCGGCGATGCCCGTCAAGACGCCAAAGATCAGGCCGAGGCCGACCAGGATTTCACCAAAGGTGACGACATAGGAGAGTCCAGGAGCGATGGGCAGCGCGATGTGCTGCACGAACCAGCCATACCAGCCCTGCACTGCCGGGTGCGCGCCAGTGGTCTGCGCGACCGCGCCATTGAGAAAGCCCGACAGCGAGGCTCCCGGATGGCTCGTGAAAATCCAGGAATTGCCCGTGTGCGTTCCAAACGAGCCGATGTCAATGGAATAGCCGGTCAGCTTGTCGGTACCTGCCACCAGCCATTGCCAGCCAACATACACACGCACAATTAACCAGAGCCACGCCATACGCGTGTCTGCGAACAGGAACCGCGCAATTGCCGGTTCGGGAACTTGTGTTGCCGATTTAGGCTGCACATTTTTCATAATACTCATGATTTCCACCTCCATGATGGATTGGTTTGAACTTACAGAAAGCGAAAACTTTAACTGCTCTGTGTAGTTTCTGTATACCCGGAGCTTCTTTCCTTTTGACACTAATAGTATATGCTCATCACGTCACGGAAAAATCACGTCGATACAAGAGCATATCACCAACACATCACAACTCTGTTAAGTTCACCTCCCGGCTGTGCCTCGCGAAGTTTCATTTCATCTCGTCACTATACTGAAAATAGCTCCTATGTTTATGTGACTGAAAGAATTATGTAAAGGGGATTGTTATGCAGCGTTCCAGGTGGTTCATTTGTGTAATGCTGGTTGTAATGTTATTGTGTCTGGGCGTGCCGTTATTTCTCTCGCATTTGACGTTCGCCAGCCCGTCCGCATCCAGCAGCGCGGTTGATGCAGTATCGCCGCTCGTGGCTCGCAGCCAGGTTGTGGGCAATGTTGACCCACAGTCGCGCCTGTCAATGAGTATCAATTTGAACTTGCGCAATCAGAGCGAGTTGAAGCAGTACGTGCAGGCGCTCTACACCTCTGGCTCATACCTCTACCATCACTATTTGCATCCGTCAGAGTTTGCCGCGCAATATGGCCCGACCGCTCAGGATGTGCAGCAGGTAGCGGACTACCTGCGCGCGCAGGGCTTCACCGTGACACGCGCCAATGCAGGGCAGCAGATCATCGACTTTTCGGGGACGGCGGCTCAGGCACAACAGGCTTTCGCGGTGCAACTACACACCTATCGCGCCCGCAATGGCCGCGTATTTTACGCCAATAGCAGCGCCCCGCGCGTGCCTCTGGCCTTGCGCTCGCTTATTTTGAACATCAACGGGCTGAGCAATGCTGTGGTGTATACTCACCCACCCTTGCCCACCAAAACTATTACTACTAGCGGCGCTGCCAAATCTCCACGCACGCCCAGTTGTCCCGTCACCGGCAGTAATTACTATACTCCCGCGCAGTTGGCGACTGCCTATAACTACACAGGCGCGTACAATGCAGGGCTGCACGGTGAGGGTCAGAGCATCGCGCTCTTCGAACTCGATAGCTACACACCCTCCGATATCAGCAACTTCGAGGCCTGCTTTGACCCGAATACGCCAACCCGCATCAACACTGAGATGATAGATGGCGGACCAGGACCGCAGGGCGCGGGCGGTCTGGAAGTCGAGCTGGATATGGAAGTCGTGCTTGGCATGCTGCATAACCTGACCAACCTCTTCGTCTACGAAGCTCCCAATAATGATACAGGCTACAACGACGAGTGGGTACAAATCCTGGCTGACGACATTCCTGTTGTCAGCACAAGCTGGGGAACCTGTGAAGCTGGCGTTTCAGGGTCCGACATTACAGCGGAAGAGCAGTTCTTTATCCAGGCGAGCGCGCAAGGCCAGAGCCTGCTGGCGGCTTCAGGCGATAGCGGAGCTTTTGACTGCGGCGATGGCACACTGGCCGTCGATGATCCTGCCAGTAATCCCTATATGACGGGCGTGGGCGGCACGCATCTTACGATCAACAGCAATAATGGTACCTACAACAATGAAGTCGTCTGGTCGGACCCGTCTGCTACGCCCACGCCGGAAGGGTCGGGCGGCGGCATCAGCATGTTGTGGGGTATGCCGTCTTATCAGCAAGGGCCGGGAGTGATCAGCTCGAATAGCAGCAATACTCCCTGTAACGCTGCTTCCGGGCAGTACTGCCGCGAAGTGCCGGATATCTCGTTGAATGCCGATCCTGCTGTCGGCTACGTGGTGTATTGCACCATCACCGCGGCTTTCTGTACCTCTACTTCATCTTCTTTCTATACTGTGGGCGGCACGTCGGCGGCGGCTCCCATGTGGGCGGCCATCATCGCGCTGACCGATCAGTACGCGCTGCAACAGGGAGGCAACAACCTCGGCTTTCTTAATCCGTTGCTATATACGCTGCTCAATTCGAGCACGCTTTATGGGCGTGCCTTCCACGATGTGACGAGCGGCACCAACCTCAACTATCCGGCCACCACCGGCTATGATATGGCATCGGGCATAGGGACTGCCAATGCCTACGCTTTCGTGATCGCCGCTATATCGTTGCCTCAGACGCGCGCCGTTCCCGGCAGCACGAAATGGTACCTGGCGGAAGGACATGTCGGCAACCACTTCCAGGAGTGGCTGACGCTTGAAAACCCCTCTGTCAGCAGCGTAGCGCACGTGGTGGTCAACTACCTGTTGCACGCGAAAGCGCCGCTCAGCCAGTCAATGACCCTCAATCCCAGCACTCGCACGACCATCAACGTGAACAACGTGCTGGGCGTCAACAATAATTCCAACGTTGGGCAGGATGTGTCCCTGTACATCACCTCGGACATCCCCATTGTAGCCGAGCGTCCCATCTACTTCGATTTCTTGAACAACACCCTTGGAGGCTCGGATATCGTTGGACAAACGCAGACGAGCATGCATTACACCTTTGCCAATGGTGAAACGTTGCCCGGTTTCTATACCTTTATAACCGCGCTTAATCCCCTCGGACAACCAACCGCTACAGTAACGGTCAGCTACTTTAGCGGCGGCTCGATGATCGGGCAGGCCAGTATGACCATTCCCGCCGGGCAGCGCAACACGCTGGTTGCCAACAATACGCTGCCGGTAGGCAAGTCATTCTATATCCAGGTAGACTCGACACAGCCGGTAGTTGTGGAGCGTCCCCTGTACTTCCGCACCTCGGTCGGGGGTGTCGCCAGCCTCGTTCAGGGCGGTAGCTCTGTGCAGGGTGTGACGCCCGCGGCAAGCTGGTACTATGCTGGAGGTAGCACCGGCTCGTCAGGTAATCCGTCGCAAGAGTACCTGATCCTGGCCAATCCTGATGTCAATAGCTCAGGCACGTCGGCGAACGTGACCATCACCTACTCGCTGCCCGGTGGTACCACCAGCAATGTCACGGTGAGCGTTCCGGCTAAAAGCCAGTTGATCGAAAACGTCAATACCGATGTTGGCAGCAGTTCCCTGGTTGCCATGAAGGTGACTTCGACCAACGGCATCGCCATTGCCAGCGAACGCCAGCAGTTCTTTAGCTCGCCTTCGCTCGTACCCACGCCAAGCGGGGTTGATGAAGTCGGGGTAACGCCGGGCACGCCGGGCCTGCCCACCGTCTACAGCTTCGCCGAGGGACACCTGGGTAACACCTTCAGCGAAAATATTACCCTGTTCAATCCCAACAACGCGGCGATTACCGTAGCAGTTACCTACTTCGTGTCACGCCAATCAGCGCGTTTCCTCTCGCAGGAGACGATCGCTATTCCGGCCAACGGCGTGGTGCTGGTCAACAGCAACACGTTCCTGAACGTCCAGGCCAGTTTGCAAGGCGCGATCCCGGAAGATACTTCTATCGTTGTGCAATCCCTGCCCGCGAATGGAGGCGTCGGCCCGACACTGCCTGTCGTGGCCGAGCGCAGCCTGTACTTCAACTTCCTGGGGTCTATACCTGGTGAAACCAGCGTCGTAGGCTATAGCGGAGGGTAAGGCAAAAGCGTCTGGAAGGGCAAACGGAGAAGGAGCGAGGGGAGGTAATGCGCGCGTTACCTCCCCTCGCTCCTTCTCCGTTTGCCCTTCTATGGCATATAATAGGCATGGGTGTCTACCGTAATCAGAGGAGACGATACCAGCCATGTCAATATTGGAAAAACAACTTAAAGCGCCTCCGCCTCGTCGTTCGCACAGGCGACTCTATATCATCATTGGCATACTGGCTGCCCTGATTGTTCTCCTGCTTGTCTTCACCAATGTGGATAGCGATGTAGCTTTTGTGGTGCATTTTGTCGCGCCGCCCCCACACTTCACCTATGCCGGGCATACTGATTATGTCAGTTCGGTAGCCTGGTCGCCCGATGGCAAGCGCATCGCCTCGGCCAGCGGAGACCATACCGCGCAGGTGTGGGGTGCCAGCAACGGCGGTCACGTGCTGATCTATCGCGGCCACTCCGCCGTTTTCGGCGTGGCCTGGTCGCCCGATGGTCAATATATCGCTACCGGCAGCCTCGATCACACCGTGCAGGTCTGGAACTCGACCACCGGCGCGCAGGTCTACACCTATCGCGGGCATAGTGACGCCGTTTTCGGCGTGGCCTGGTCGCCCGATGGGACGCGCATCGCCTCAGTTGGCAATGATGGTACCATGCAAATCTGGGACGCCCTGACGGGCCAGCATGTCATTACTTACAACGGCACATCCTTTTTACTGAGAGGTACAGTAGCTTTGAACGCCGTGGCCTTTTCTCCTGACGGTCAATATATTGCCATTGGCGGAGTCGGCGCCGCCACACTATTGGACGCCTCGACTGCTAAAGTCGTTGGCTACTATGGCACGCGCGGCGGGCAGGCCAACGCGGTCGCCTTCTCACCTGATAGCAAGTACCTGGCAGTCGGCAGAGATGCCACTACCGTAGAGGTATTTGATATCGCAACAAACACCAACGCCTATACCTACCTCGGCCATACGGATAGCGTATTCACGGTGGCGTGGTCGCCCGATGGCAAGCGTATTGCCTCCGGCGGCGCGGACGGCACCGTGCAGGTCTGGGATGCTCTGACCGGCGGCCACGCATACACCTATCGCGGCCATCTCGACTTCTACTGGGGCCACTTCACCAGCGGGCAACAGGTCGATACGGTAGCCTGGTCGCCCAATAGCAAGCAAATTGCCTCCGGCAGCACCGACAACACCGTGCAGGTCTGGTCGCCTCTGTGATTTATTACCAGATATCGACAGTTTACCAGGGCGACCGCAAGGGTACGCCCCTACAATACCATACGTGCCGTATATTGTAGGGGCGTACCCTTGCGGTCGCCCTGGCAGACAACGAGGAGCAAGATACATGACACAACCCATCATACTATCGTATGTGCAGGTCGGGCCATTGCTGGCAGCCCGCAACAAAGGGCTACCATCCATCGACATTTCGCCGGATTTAGGACTCACCACCGTGACAGTGACCCTGGCAGGTGAAGGCATAGGCTTCCCCTGTGGCGAATGGTTGGACTGGCAGAGCATAGAGAAGATCAGCAAATCAGAGGTCAACTGCTTTCTCGTCGAAGATAACGCTATCAGGTCTATTCAGGTGTTTTCCGAATATACCAATCGCGTGTGCAGCCTTTTCCCGACAAAGGGCGCGCCCAGTATGTTGATCGCCGGCTTCGTCATGCACCGCATCAAGGATACCGACCCTATACAGAATGCGCGCAGGATGATTGCCGCCATTACACCCATCACGGGACGCGTGCTGGACACGGCGACGGGCCTGGGCTATACCGCCATCGAAGCTGCCAGAAGCGCGGATGAAGTCGTCACCGTCGAACTCGATCCGGGCGCGCAGGAGATAGCGCGTCTCAATCCCTGGTCGCGTGAGCTTTTTGTTAATCCGAAGATTCAGCAAATTATGGGTGATATTTATGAAGTGGTGCAGGGTTTCGACGATGAGAGTTTCAGGCGCATCATCCATGATCCTCCGACCCTTAGCCTGGCGGGTGATCTCTACTCAGGCGCATTTTACAGGCAACTTTACCGCGTGCTGCGCCGCGGTGGGCGTCTCTACCACTACATCGGCGATCCCAACAGCAAGGCAAGCGGCAGCATAACAACAGGCGCGCTACGCCGCCTGCAAGAGGCAGGCTTCACACGCGTAGTACGCAAAGCCGAAGCGTATGGAGTAGTGGCCTACAAGTAACGCATCTCGCCCGTGGATGCCCTGGCGCGACCACGACCCTCGCGGTCGCCCTGGCTTACGCACAATACATGCTATGCTGGCCCTTTATCAGCGAAGTGGCAAATCTCGCGCACGCCGCGTTCGATCTGCTCTTCGGAAGCCGCCAGCGAGACGCGCACGTAGTGATCTGCCGCCGGGCCGAAGGCGCTGCCTGCCGCCACGGTTATATTATGCTCGCGCAGCAGGTCTAGCGCGAACTGGCGCGCGTGGCGCTGGAGATGTTGCGGGTTGGTGATATCGATCAAGATGTAAAATGCGCCTTGTGGTGTATATACATAGCGTCCATGATCTTTGAGGAGACTCACCGCAAGGTCACGGCGGCGGCGATAGGCGTCGCGCATCTCGCACACGCAATCCTGCGGACCGGACAGCGCCGCCGCAGCCGCGCGCTGGATGGCGGTGCTGATATTAGTGTAGCTGGCATCCAGCACATACGAAATGGTTTTCAGTAGTTCCACGCCAGCCACGACGTAGCCAATGCGCCAGCCTGTCATCGCGTAGCTCTTCGAGAAGGTATACACACATATGACTCGCCCCTCGTTGAACTCATCCATCGTCAGGAGCGAGGCCGGGCTGACATGCTGTCCCTCGAATACGATTTCGTCGTAGCACTCGTCAGAAAGTAAGTAGAGATCATGCCTCCGCGCGAAATCGAGCAGCTCCGCCACCAGCGAAGGTGGGAAAACCGCGCCGGTGGGATTGCCTGGCGTGTTGATGAGCAGCAGGCGCGTGCGCGGCGTGACGAGTTGTTCCAGGTGCGCCATATCGGGCAGCCACTCTTGCTGCGGATTGAGAGGGTAGCATACAGCCGTCGCGCCGCACACGGCAAGCTGCATGTCGTAATGCGGCCAGTGTGGATCAGGTATCAGCGCTTCGTCGCCCGCGCCAAGTATGGCGAGAAAGGCCGACTGCAGCGCGCCCGTGCCGCCCATAGCAATGGCAACATTTTCTGCTTTCACACGGTAGCCATCTACACGCGCGATCTTCTCTACCAACAATTCGCGCAGCCACGGCCTGCCAACAGCCGGACCATAGGTCAGGGTCTCCTGCTGTATCGACTCGATGGCGGCCTGCCGTATATGCTCAGGCGTGCGAAAGCTCGGCTCGCCAATATGCAGCCGCGCGGCAGGTGGCAGCATCTCATCGCGCGCTTGCGCCTCGTCTTGCAAACGTTGTGCCAGCGCGCCCAGGTTAGTGATGTCGTTGATGGGCAAGTTGTGTATGTTGGGTTTGCCAGATTTCATAACTATATCCTTCTTACCAGCCCCATTACCAATGCGATCCGGGTCGGCAAATAATCAAGCTCTATATATTCTCCGGGATTATGGGCCAGGCCGCCGCCCGCGCCCAGGCCATCCAGCGTGGGGATGCCAATGGCGGCGGTAGTATTGGCGTCGGACGC
>DATLSI010000260.1:0-22875 GCA_035534255.1 Ktedonobacteraceae bacterium
CCCAGACTAACACCCAGAATCGTCACAAACGTCCCAAACACGAGTTGCCAGCGATAGACGCGAAGAGCTTGCCAGACGAGAGAGAGCGTGTGTGAAATATCAGGTTTCCCATCGCTTAGATATTTCATCGAACGTTGCTGATTCCAGAGCGTTCCCATCCCACCGCCCATGCCCCCGAAACGACCACCACCAGAAAGTGCCATAGTATGTTCCTCCAACTGTACTTCCAGCGATTTTTAACGAGGGAATTACCCTATCTTTCTACCCTGGCATACCCTGTCAGGCTCCAGTTTGTACATCGCCGATTGTCAATGTTCTCCGAGCGCTTGTAAAAGATGGGCAAGCGTCGCTCGCTCCGACTTGCTCAGATTGCTCAAAAGGGCCTGCATACGTTCCACAAACACACTCTCGGCATCCCGTAACGCTACAGCTCCTGGTGGAGTTAGCTTCACATAGACCTGGCGCTGGTCATGCTGATCTGTGCGCGAGCGTTTCGCGTAACCCATAGCCTCAAGTTTGTCGAGCATACGCGTTGTACCCGCGGTAGTCAGTCCCAATTGCTCGCCCAGGTCGCCAACACGCACCAGCGTATCTATACTCAGCAAGCGGAGCATACGCCGTTGCGGTCGCGTTAACGGGCCGAACTGTCGCCCCAGCCGGGTATACCACTCATCAAGGGCATAGGCAATAAAGGCAGTTTCGGCCTGATCGCGCTCGTCCTCATCAAACGACTCGTCATCCTGCAACGTATGCAGTGTATTATCCATCATGCGCCCTCCCATAAATCACACTGATCAGTTTATTAACTAACTTAGTCAACGATCTCCATAAGAGTATAGCATTATTGACTAACTTAGTCAACGATTTATATACGGTATTCTATCCATCCATTCTTACATTTTACCCTGATTGCATTGCCAACACTATTCTCTAAATTGATCTCATCATTGTTTGTATTCTCATGGCTATAGGAAATAGCGTCCGTTGCTCGTATGAACCGGCCTTCAGAAAGAATTATAATAGGCTCACCCCTTGAAGCTAACCCACGGATGAAGTTAAAAACACGGCGCGCTTCCCAATCAGAGGCAGGCACCATAAAATCTTCGTTTGTTGGCATGGGCAAATAACTGCTCCTTGATTCGTCCTGCGGTGTGAGCAAAGCGTTCCCGTAATAGAGTTGCCAGACCGAACGCGCCAGCAGCTTGCCACCAAGTTGCGCGCACTGCTCTTCGAAGTGCGCGTAGCTGATAGCATCAGGTACCGTGATTTTTTCCTGGGCAACTATCGGGCCAGTATCCATCCCTTCGTCCATGACATGAATGGTGACGCCCGTTTCCTGGCTTCCCTCGTGAAATGTCCAGAAAAGCGGGTCTGGGCCGCGATTGGCTGGCAACAATGATGGGTGGACGTTGAGACAGCCAAAACGTGGGATATCGAGGATCACACGCGGGATATAGAGCGAAAAGCAGGCGACGCACATAATATCAGGTTGGTATTGAGAAAAGAGGGTGATTGTCTCAGGGTCAGACATGCGGCTAACTTCCCACACAGGGATGTGTCGCTGCCAGGCAATACGCGCGATGGACGTATGTAACGATGAGTTGATGACCGGCAATAATGAGCGCGGCTGTGGAGGCGGCACGAGTTGTCGAATAGCAGGCTGCTCACGGTAATGATCGCGCGCTGGAAGCACTATGGCGCACACTTCAACACCATTCTCTAAAAGCGCAAGCAAAGGAGGATGCGAAAAGTTGCCCCGCATGCCCAGAAAAAGCGCGCGCGGCACCGATTGCCCTCTAATAACATTTGACATAGACCACATAATCCTGTAGTATCTTAACAGCGAAGGCTATAGCATCGATCAGGAGTAATTATCATGGCACGAATGGTTATGTGTGTCAAACTGGGGCACGAGCTGCCAGGTCTGGACAAGCCACCTTTCCCCGGCGAACTGGGACAGCGTATCTTTGAGCATGTTTCGAAGCAGGCCTGGGATATGTGGCCCGCGCAAAGCACGCTCATTATCAACCACTACGGGTTGAATATGGGCGACCCGGAGGCGCGCAAAATACTGCGCGAGCAGATGGAAGAATTTTTCTTCGGCGAGCAGCCCAAAATGCCCGAAGGCTGGACGCCTGACGGCGAGGATGAACCTGCCGGAGTCGGGCCCAGCGCGAAAGGTGGAGACGCGCCAGCGCGCAAAAAATGAAAGACCCCGGCGATATCCTGCTGCTCTCCTGCTACGAGCTGGGACATCAACCTTTTCAGCTTGCCTCACTGTTCGCACTGTTGAAACAGGCGGGTTACGAACCAACAGTCGTTGATACAGCGGTAGAAACTTTATCCGACGAGGCAATTCGGCGCGCGCGCTTTGTGGCTATCTCCGTCCCCATGCATACCGCTCTGCGGCTAGCAGAGCAAATCGCAAGGCGTGTGCGCTTGCTCAATCCAAAGGCGCGTATTTGTTTCTACGGTCTTTATGCCTCTTTAAATGAAAATTACCTCTTGCAAAGCTTGATCGACTTCGCCATCGGCGGTGAATTTGAAGAACCACTTTTGCGACTCATCCTGTCTGAGGAACGCGGCTCATCCGAATCCATCCCTGGCGTAAGCACGCTCTACCATAGCAGCGAACCCTGGATTCAGCGCGCGCCGCTCATTGTGCCACAGCGCGCCATGCTGCCCGCGCTTGATCGCTACGCCCATCTTGAGTTGAACGGCGAAATGCGTGTAGTAGGTTACACTGAGACTACACGCGGATGCAAGCATACATGCCAGCACTGTCCAATCACGCCGGTCTATCAAGGCCGCTTCTTCGCTGTGCCAGCTGATATTGTGCTGGCCGATATTCGCGCGCAGGTTGAGCAAGGGGCGCAACATATTACCTTTGGCGACCCCGATTTCTTCAATGGTCCGACGCACGCCATGCGCATTACGCGCGCGTTGCACCGGGATTTTCCCACCGTCACCTTCGATGCCACCATCAAAATTGAACACCTGCTGAAACACAGCCAACTGTTGCCGGAACTGAAGGAGAATGGCTGCGCCTTCGTGGTCTCCGCCGTCGAATCGCTCAACGACCAGGTACTACAACAGTTGGATAAAGGCCATACAAGCGCCGATATTGCTTCGGTGTTTAACCTCATGGGGCGCGTCGGAATCACCCTGCGTCCTTCTTTGATGCCATTCTCGCCCTGGGAAACACTGGAAAGCTACCTGCAACTGCTCTCGTTCTTTGAAGAGCATCATCTTATTGAGCACGTTGATCCAGTTCACTTCACCATACGCCTGCTCATTCCGCCTGGCTCATCCCTGCTGGATGCGCCCGATAAAAAAGCCTGGCTGGGTGAGCTTGACCCCGCCTCTTATAGTTATCGCTGGCAACACCCGGACCCGCGCATGGATAATTTGCACAGTGCGGTGAGTGAACTGGTCGAAAAAGCCCAGCGCGCTCAGGCAGACTCTATCGAGACATTCTTCCACATCAAGGCGCTGGCCCTGCAAGCTAAACAGCAAGATATGTGTGTTTCCTGCTCCATCAATGCTTATGGAACGCGCAAAGTCATTCCTCACCTGACCGAAACGTGGTTCTGCTGAGCGGAGCCAGTTGCGGATCAGTTTGATCCGGCTCATTGATCGATAGTTCATAGACCATCCAGCCTGCTCAATAGCAAGCGCACTATGGAGAACAAACCACCCATGCAAGGACAGGGAAGTGATACACTCGAAGCTTTGGAGGAAATCAGAAAACATGGGCATTTTCTGGAAGTGCTGGGCGTTTTCACTCGCCTGGGACTGACTTCGTTTGGCGGCCCGGTCGCTCATCTCGGCTATTTTCGCGATGAAATCGTCATACGCCGCAAATGGGTTGATGAACGCACCTACGGCGACCTGCTTGGACTTTGCCAATTTTTACCGGGGCCGGCCAGCAGTCAGACGGGTATTTCGCTGGGTATTATGCGCGCAGGTCTTGCTGGTGGACTGGCCGCGTGGCTGGGTTTTACTCTTCCATCCGCTGTACTTATGACGCTCTTTGCTTACTCGACCGGCATGTTGCACTCAGCAATTGCGGCAGGCGCGCTGCACGGGTTGATGGTGGTAGCGGTTGCGGTTGTGGCCCAGGCCGTGTGGGGAATGGCGCGCACGCTGTGTCCCGACCGCCCGCGCGCCACCATGGCCATACTTGCTGCCATCATTACGTTGCTGTTACCCGCTGGTATTGTGCAAGTCGCGATTATCTTCGTGGCAGGGCTTTTCGGCTGGCTAATGTTCAAGAACATGGGAACGACATCCGCGCCTAAGCCATTGACGCTTCATGTCTCAATTCCACGCGCGTTGGCAATAGCTTGCCTTACACTCTTTGCGGTGCTGCTGGTACTGTTTCTCCTGCCAGGCATTTTTCTCCAACTGCACGCTCTGGCCCTCTTTGGAAGCTTTTATCGCAGCGGCGCGCTGGTCTTTGGCGGCGGTCACGTCGTCCTGCCACTGTTACAGGCGGCAGTGGTCGCGCCGGGATGGGTGAATAACGGGCAATTTCTAGCGGGTTACGGCGCGGCGCAGGCCGTCCCAGGTCCACTGTTCACCTTCGCTGCTTACCTGGGCGCAATCGAAAAACCAGCGCCCAACGGATGGTTAGGGGCAACCATCGCGCTGCTGGGAATTTATCTTCCCTCATTTCTGTTGCTCGTTGGTGTGCTACCATTCTGGAACTCGCTACGCAACCTGACCGCTTTCCAGGCCGCGCTACGGGGCATCAACGCTGCTGTTGTCGGCCTATTACTGGCCGCACTTTACCAACCCATCTGGACCAGTTCCATAAAAAATGCCAACGATTTTCTACTCGCGCTGGCCGCATTTGGCCTGCTCGTACTCTGGAAAGTTCCACCCTGGCTTGTTGTGCTGCTGGCTGCGCTGGCGGGGGCTGTCATCAGCTTGCTATAACCCTCATAGAAATTCCTCATAAAAAATAGGGATTTCACCCGATAGCCAATACCCTTAATCTAGCTTATATTCCTGGATGGTATACTTTTCTATTTTTACGGGCTTTCCGGGATGACAAAAGAAGATAGAGTATCTTTTTTATCTGTTCCCTGGACTATTTCGACACTTAGAGGATGAGTTATGAAGATAAGCTGGCGTCTGGCTTCTCGTCTATCAGTCGTGACCCTGGCCTTATTGGTCGTGCTGGTCATTGCAGTTGTGAGCTTGCGTAATGCCAACGGTGCGACTCACTCCAACCAGTTAGGAACGCCTGGAACAAATTCCTCTGGATTGCAAGGGACCGACCTGGGAATGCTCGATCTTGGCTCCGATGCGCAGCGCGTCGCGGTGGTTGCCATCAGTGTCGATCCGATTCACGATACGACTGCTGCCGCCCTTGCCTTCTCGCAGGAACATCATATGACCAATTACTGGCATTTCCTGGTCGGAACGCAAAATGAACTCGCTCCCGTCTGGTCAGCCTACGCGATCGGTGCCCAGACAGCCACGGCCACCAACAGTATGCATACCGCCGTTCTCTACGTTATCGACCAGCAAGGTCACGAGCGCGTGTTGATGGACCAAAATTTTACTCCGGCGCAGATGACCAGCAACCTGAAAACGCTGCTGGATAAATAGCAACTGCCCCAGGGAACAGGAACTAGAGTCGCCCATCATTGCGGCTGTTCCTGTTCTTTATTTTGCCGGTGAACTTCAATTCATTTCGCCCCCGGTAGACATTGCGCTAAAAATGCAGTGAAAAGCAAGCACATTGATCAGAGTCGAGCAGCAATTTGTGTAATGTGCACAAATAGCATGCGGTTACTTTCAGTTAATCTACCTGTAGCATCCCAGGTAACAACATTCTATGATAGTAACAAAGATTGATCAGTAGAGATTATGGCTTGCCATTGATCATCTTTGTGTAAAGTACATAACAAAACCGATATGGAAAGGATGCCCAATATTCCAGCAAAGGAGCCGGGATAAAAGCAGAAGGAGACGAGAGGACATGACCCCCGAAGAGGTACTGCAATTTGCCCAGGATCAAGGCGCGAAGATGGTCGATTTCAAATTCGTTGATGTGCCAGGTACATGGCAGCACTTTAGTGCGCCACTACACGAGCTTGAACTCGAGACGTTTGTGGAAGGGAAAGCATTCGACGGCTCCAGCGTGCGCGGATTCCAGACGATCAATGAAAGCGATATGCTTATTATCCCCGATCCCGAAACCGCGATTATGGATCCTTTCACTGCTACACCAACACTGAGCCTGGTTTGTGACATTGCCCATCCTGGCCCTGCTGGAACGAAGAGGCCTTATAGCCGCGACCCGCGCTATGTCGCGAAGAAAGCTGAACATTACCTGTGTTCAAGCGGTATCGCAGACACCAGCTATTTCGGCCCGGAAGCCGAGTTCTTCATCTTTGATAATGTACGCTACAACTCCAGCGCTAATATCCAGTATGCAGAGGTCGATTCCGACGAAGCGCATTGGAACACCGCACGCAATGGCGGCACACCTAATCTCGGCCATCGCATGCGCGTGAAAGAAGGCTACTTCCCGGTAGCGCCAAACGACACGCTACAGGACCTGCGCACCGAAATGGTAATGATGCTCGAAGCCAACGGAGTCGCGGTCGAGGCGCAGCATCACGAGGTGGGCGCACCCGGTCAGGCAGAAATCGATATCCGCTTCAACACGCTGCTGAAAACAGCAGACAACCTGCTGCTCTACAAATATATCGTGAAGAATACCGCGCGTAAATATGGCAAAACGGCTACTTTCATGCCGAAGCCGGTGTTCGGCGATAACGGTTCCGGTATGCACGTGCATCAAAGCCTGTGGAAAGGCGAAAAACCTCTGTTCTTTGATGAAGATGGATATGCCGGCATCTCGCAACTCGCTCGCTACTACATCGGTGGGTTGCTAACGCATGCCCCGGCTCTGCTGGGCATTGTGGCTTCTACTACCAACAGCTACAAGCGCCTGGTTCCTGGCTACGAAGCTCCAGTGAACCTTGTCTTCTCGCAGGGCAACCGCAGCGCAGCCGTGCGTATACCCTTGACTAATAGCTCCAAGGCGAAACGCATCGAGTTCCGCTCGCCCGACCCGACAGCCAACCCCTACCTGGCTTTCGCGGCTCTTCTCATGGCAGGCATGGATGGAATTCGCAGGGGCATTGAGCCGAGCGAGCATGGTTTTGGTCCGGTCGATCAAGACCTGTTCCACATGTCACCGGAAGAATTAAGAGAAATTCGTTCAGTTCCCGCCTCGCTTGATGCAGCACTGGATGCTCTTGAAGACGACCATGCCTTCCTGCTGGAAGGCGGTGTCTTTACAACCGACCTGCTTGAACATTTTGTGGAATTGAAACGCGCCCAATCGGACGAGGTGCGCCTGCGCCCCACACCCATGGAGTTCGCCCTGTACTACGACGCATAACCCATTCGGGCCTCCTTGAACCGGAAACCTGGCTAGCCATAGAGCCAGGTTTCCTTTTTGATTTCTATTACTCACATTCTGACATTTCATGACCACTTCACCGAAACAGATTACCTGTGTTATTCATCGATGATTGACAATTTCTATTTCATAGATCATACTATGTCTATTAAACCTGTTTGCCAGAAATCGCTTTTAGACAGGTCTGTATTCCGATCTCTTTATAAACGCGAATACCTGCTGACTCGATGAATTGGGGATATTTTATGTACGAATTACTTATCCTGGCACTGTTGATGCGCGATAGCATGCATGGGTATCTGATCGCGAAAATCATGAATGACATGATCGGGCCAGAAACAAAGGTAAGTCACGGCTCACTCTATCCAAAATTAAAAGCCCTGGAAAAAGTGGGGATCATCACAGACTCGCCAGTATTAGATGAGACAACTCATCATGAAAGACAGGCACGTGCTTACACCATCTCGGAAGAAGGGCGCGCGCGCTTTCACCAGTTGATGATGGATATGACCACGCATCCCGGCGAATATTCAAAATTCTTCTGGCTCAAAGTATGTTTCTTCGATTTCCTACACCCTGTCGAACGCCTTGAATTGGTCGATCACTACATTCACTATTGCCAGATGCATATCCATCATATGAAAACCGAAGCCAAAAATGTGGTCGAAGGAAAAGGCTATTACCACTCTCTGAGTCTCGCGCAACTTGAATTGACCCTGCATGCTTCACGCCGCGCAGCCAGCCACTGGCAGGTCGAGATGGATTACGCGACCAGTCTGCGCGAGAAAGAGATGGCGAAAGCACTGGCTGATAGCATCAATACCGCCGGGCGGCAGTAACATAACGAGCAATTTTATAGCAATCTTCCAGTTATATCGCGCAATGTGTTATAGTTATCATAAAGCATTTACAAACAAAGATGTACCGAACTGGAGATTGACCAATGGAACTGCTCGTTGACAGCTACGGACGCCGCATCAAAAGCATGCGTATTTCGATTACCGACAAATGCAACTTCCGTTGCACCTACTGTATGCCAGCCGAGGGGCTGCCCTGGCTCAAAAAGGCGGAAATCCTTTCTTACGAGGAAATTGAACGCATCTCGCGCATTGCCGTAGGGATTGGCGTCGAGCAAATTCGTCTGACGGGCGGCGAGCCGCTGGTGCGGCGTGACGTGCCAGAACTGGTGCGCATGTTACGTAAAATAGAGGGACTGCGCAGCCTCAGCCTGACCACCAATGGCATCATGCTAAAACAACTGGCAGGTCCGCTCGCCGAGGCCGGGTTGACCCGTATTAACGTCAGCCTGGACTCGCTTGTTCGCGAGAAGTTCGCGCAATTGGCGCGCAGGGACCAGTTACAACGCGTGCTGGAAGGATTGGAGGAACTTGAAAAATATCCGTCCATCCATCCGATCAAGGTAAACGCTGTCGCCATTAAAGGCTTCAGTGAAGAAGAGGCGCTGGATTTTGTGCGGCTGGCGCGACGTAAGGCCTACGTCATGCGCTGGATTGAATTTATGCCGCTGGATGCCGATCAGATCTGGCGTAAAGAAGACATCCTGACCGGCGCGGAACTTCAGGCCATCATCGAGGCCGAATATGGCCCCCTGGTCAAGATCACCACTGGCGACCCCTCCGAAACTGCACGCCGCTATACCTTCAGCGACGGCATCGGTGAAATTGGCTTCATTAATCCAGTCAGCGAGCCATTCTGCGCGTCGTGCGATCGCATTCGCCTGACCGCGGATGGGCAACTACGCACCTGCCTCTTTGCCACCGAAGAAACAGACCTGCGCGCCATCATCCGCTCCGGCGCAACTGATGAGGTGATCGAACAGACAATTCGACAGGCCGTTTGGAACAAAGAACTCAAACACCACATCGGGGATAAACGCTTCAAACGCGCTAATCGCAGCATGTCAATGATTGGCGGCTAATTAAGCTCTGGCTACAATACTGCAATTTTCCACAAGTATTTTGCATGCATTTTGCACATGCACTACATGCATTAGCACTATGAACGGCTTTACCGAACTCAGTTACAAATAAGCTGATTGTTCGTCGTTATAGTCAAATAGATAATCGGTGCAGTCCAACGTCTGTTTAAGGACTGCCCGTTATTGTAGCATAAAAGCAGAAAGAGGCCACTGTGGCAAATCAAGATGCGGACCTGCTAACAGTCCGCGAAGTTGCCCAACAATTACGGGTGGATGATACGACGGTGAGGCGCTGGATCAAAAATGGAGTCTTAGAGGCCATCACGCTTCCCCATCGTGGTGCGCGCCAGGCTTACCGCATTCGGCGCGCGACGCTTAATGCCTTGCTGACTCCATCCGAACAGGCCGCCAATTCGAAATAGTGACCGTAGCCAAATGGCTTCTAACCTGCTAGACTATTCGTAGTGAAGACAGTTAGTAGTCAGGAGGCAAGTATGTCTACAATCACACCCGAAAGATTGTTCCATGAACTGCGCGGAGATGATAGTTCTGGATTCGCGGTTATACATTCCCCGGTTTATGCTTCTCCCGCAGGTGCGAGCTTTCTCAGCAGTCCAGGGGTTATTTTGCTTGCGCGCCCGACGGTCAATCTAAACGGTTTGTCCGGTTTTCTGGATGAATTCGACGAATCACTGCAATTTTCAGAGTACCTGAACGATCCAACGCCGCTACCCGATGGCGCGCAACTCAGCAAAATTGCCGGGCAGGTCTGCTATATGAGTTTCGGGCCTAAACGTACCTTCAACGCACAGGCAGATCGTTATTTTGACAATCTCAAATCCTCCGGGCATGGTTCGGTTTTCGAGCATGCCAGTTTCAGTTTTCTGCTCTACGGTATTTCGCGCAGCGTCACGCACGAAATCGTTCGACATCGAGCCGGATTCGGGTACTCACAGCTTAGCCAGCGTTTCGTCTCGGGGCGCATGCTGCGCTTTGTCGAACGCCCAGAATATGTTGGCGATAAGCTCTTCCACAGCCAGTTCTTAGAGCGTATTGAACGCGCTTCCCGCGAATATGCCGCCCTTAGCAATCGCCTGTTGGAAATGCAGCAGGCCGGCACGCAGATTCTCAGCGCCGAGGCCAAAACCGACCTGCGGAAAAAAGTGCAGCAGTGCGCGCGCTCTGTACTGCCCAATGAAACTGAGGCTCCGATGGTCATGACCGGCAACGCCCGCGCGTGGCGGCATTTCATCGAGATGCGTGCCAGCGCGCATGCTGAGATCGAAATACGCGAACTTGCCACGCGTGTCTTCCTATGTCTGTACAGGACTGACCCGCTGCTTTTCAGCGATTACCGGCTGGAACATCTGGCAGATGGGACATACGCGGTGAAGACGGAATTTGAGAAGGTATAGACCGGCTTTTCACAACTCACAGCGATACAAGCGCATGCCCGGCAAGGTCTGCCCATCCACAGGCGCCAACTCGCACAGGGCAGCCAGGTTGGGTGAGGCCGGGTCATTTGCTGGCAGCAGAGCTTCAAAGTAGATGGCATGTTCCTGCTGCCGGGCTTCAAATTCAAACTCGAAGATGCGCATACGAACATTATTGAGAGCGCTTATCAGCAGAGAATAGCCTGCTCCGCGCCTTCTATGTTCTGGCAGCACAGTTCCTTCACAGAGAAAGTGATAGGCGTGGTGGCTGCGGCGCAATTGCAGCACGGTATAGCCTACGGCCTCACCTTCCAGCCCATCCAGGGTGCCAGCCTGCCCCCATTCATTCCCCCACTCATTCAAATCGTCATCGTCATCGGTAATCAGGAACACATTCGATTCTGCCTGCAATTCAGGCTGTGAGAACCATTGCTCAAAGTCTGCCTCGCTCAACGGCGAAACGCCATCAGCCTCAGCCGCGCGTTGCTGAATATGCGCCAGGGTTGGTATATCTCCAGGGCGATAACGCCGGATACGCATGTTATACTTACTCCAATACAGTTGTGATGATAATCCATACGTGAGTTGTCAGACTCCATAGCGATTCATTTTACTACATTCTTGCCCTCAACCGCAGGAATGAAGCGAAACACATCAGTCATACGTGTACAGTATAAGATTTTCACACATATTCCGCGTTATGTTATAAGGAGTAAGTCATTATGGGAGTAGTGCTTTTCATATTGATCGTTGGACTGCTCATCGTTGCAGGTGTTTTCACGAGCGTGCGTCTGTATACGCAAGGTGCCTGGGAACTGGGTTATGGACGACTCAAACGCATTAGGCGGGTGCGCACCGTAAGGCCCACTCCGGGTGGGCCCGTGATTGAAGAGACAGAGGAAGAGATAATCGAGGAGCCAGAGACTGTTGTAGAAGAGCCTGGTGTATAACACAGAGCGCTGCATTACTCCAGTACATACTCTAGATTCGTGGCGAACAATTCTTGAGGCGGAATGGTCGGGGTTAATCGTTCGATCAGCGCTTCATCGATAATTCTGCCCGCGGACTCTAAGGCTGTGAAGAGCGCCCCGATGACCGGCTCGAAGCGGCAACGGGTGGGGCGCACACCTGGCGAGGAAATCTGAACGCGCTCAATGATGGCGTCAGACAGCAAGGTCGTGGGATGGCGCAGCACACCGCCAGCCAGCACCAGCGAAAAAGATGTACCCTCCAATCCAACTATACGTGCCGCGACCCTGGCGTACTCACCCATTGCGCGTCCCTGATCCAGCACCACCTTGCGCGCGGCCATATCACCCGCATCTGCTTCATCCAGCAAGAAAGGAGTCACGCCGTCAATCCGCCTGCTAAAGCGTTGAGTGCGTCCCTTGAAGAGATGTAATACCTTCTCCACGCTCTCCATTGCGAAATACTCCAGAAAACGCTGCTTGAGGCTCGTGGGTGGATCGATTTCCAGTTCCGCGCGCACAACCGCATCCAGCGCCGCGTAACACATCTGAGCGCCACCCTGCGCCTGGTCCTGCCAGAAGCTGGAATGCCAGCTACGCCCATCATAACCGCGCGCGCCCGTTGCGCCGCCCGTGCCACACACGACCGAGACACCAACGTTAGAAGCTACTCCAGCATGCAGCACACCCAGAGCGTCGTTCTGCACAATGATGGAATGTCCATAACCACGCGCGCGCATGGCAGCGTTGAGCAGCGCAAAGTCTTCAGGCCAGTCCGCCCCTGCCATGCTGAAGACCCCGGCCAGCAGATCGGCAGGAGCGACGCGCGCCGCCTCTAATGCGGTCTCCACGGCAAATTCAATATTGGCGAGTGCGGCAGCAGCAGGGTCAGGCCACCGCGTACCAGTAACAGGGGCATTATAAATATCGCCACAGCCAGATCGTCCTGCTCCCACGATCTCCCCATCCAGCGTGGCCACCAGCGCGATTGTTTTGGTATTACCTCCATCGACACCCAGAACGTAGGACATACCCTTCCTCCTATATTAAGCTTCGATATCTAGCGCAGCAAGCGTTCGGGCAGATACTGGCGGTGCGCCGCCGCCATCTCATCGTAGATGGCTTCTGCTTTGGGTAGCGAGTATACGAGTGGATGACTGGCGAGGGCACGAACGGCATCGCGGCGATTGCCCGACCACGCGGCCTCGGCGGTCAGTGCCTGGTATTCTCCCAGCATCTTGACCAGGCCCAGCACGTGACGCGGCATCTGTCCAAACGCCAGAGGCATGACGCCGTTGCAATCCACAAATGCCTGTGTCTCAACCACCAGGTCGTCAGGGAAATCGGCCAGCGAACCGCGATTAGGCACATTGACATACCAGACCTCATGGCGGTCGTTGTAGATGGCATCCATCACATCTAAGGCCAACTCAAGCTCGTGAATACCGCCGCGTGAACGTTTGGGGTCAAGCTCAGGCACGTCTCGCGCCGCCTGCTCGCGATAATGCGCCCAGTAATCCGGCACGCTCGCCATGATGTCCTGCGACCTGGTAGTCGGTTTGGCCTGCAATTCTGCCAGCATCTCATCCTTGAAGTAATAGTATTGGAAATAATGACTGGGCAAGGCATCCATCATCAGGGCCAGTTCGACCATGCGCAGTTGCGCGCGATTTTCGAATGTGCGAGGTACGCGTTCGTAGGCATCGCGCAGCATCGGCATGAAGTCCTGCCCATCGTACAGGTGGCGTATGGTCCACGATCCGTGGTTCAGTCCGATAGAAACTGCGTCTAGCTTGTCGGGATCGAGTCCGGCCAATTCGACAAATTCGCGATTGACCATGATTGGCCCCTCACATAACGAGACAGTCGGAATAGAGGTATGATGCGTGACCGCCTCGGAGACAATATTGATGGGGTTGGTATAGTTAAAGAGCCGCGCGCCGGGGCAGATGGCTTCCATATCTTCGATGATACTCTTCGTCACGTAGATAGAGCGTAATGCCATGAAGAAACCGCCAGGCCCCTGTGTCTCCTGTCCGATCACGCCGTGTTTGAGCGGGATGCTTTCGTCCAGGTAACGGGCCTCGAAGCCGCCCACGCGAAAACTCGTCAACACGGCATCGCAATCACGCAGCCCCTCTCGCCTGTTGGTCGTAGTGGTAAAGGTGATATCCAGCCCTCTGGCGCGTGCCATCTTGCGCGCGATGGTCTGCACAATCCCCAGGCGTTCCTCGTCAAGGTCGATCAGTACTACCTCGGAACCATCGAAATTTTCTCCCTGATGGATCAAAGAGGCCATCGTGCCAGCCGCGCGCGTACTGCCTCCTCCAATATACGCCAGTTTGATACGTGCCATGTATATGTTCTCCTCCCAAAGTATGCCATCGTTCACATCGTTCTTTTCTGCCTGAAAGAACATTGTACCCCAACAGACTCTCTAACTGACATGGCTGTTACCTTTTGTACGCATTGCTGTTTTCAGGAAGCTCCAGCGCATTGTGAAGAAGGCGCATATTGGACAGCACTAAATGCCCTGCGCTATACTATTCCAGGAATAAAAGTTGGTTATTCAAAGAAGGTTCTCCATGTCAGACGAGATTGATATAGATGTGTTGATTGTGGGCGGAGGACCCGCCGGATTGGCGGCCGCCGAAGCCGTCGCCAGCCAGGGGGTGCGCGTGCTGGTTCTGGAACGGCAGAACGAAATTGGTTACCCGGTTCATACAAGCGGCGGGAGTTGGGTTAGCGATATGCAGGCACTGGGCATTCCCGAACACCTGTATCACCCGGTAACAAAGATATACTTTGTTTCGCCCCATCGTGAAGTGCCTCTCAACTATAAGCCAGCCGTGGCCTGCGTCATGGATGTGCGCGGCGTTTACCAGCATCTCGCGGGGCGCGCAGTAGCGTCCGGCGCGTCGCTTCGCGTGCGCCATACTGTCGAGCAAACACTGGTAGAAGGTGGGCGCGTGCTGGGTGTTACCGCTAAAAATCATGTCAGCGAGCGACTTAGCGTGCGTGCCGCTGTGACAATCGACGCCAGCGGCTTCTCGCGCCATATTGGAGTACGCACAGAGATGGGCAACGCCTTCCATCGCTACGGCTATGGAGCGGAGTACGACCTGTACGCGCCGCACTATCCCCAGGATGAACTGTATTTGATTATGGGCAGTCAATTCGCGCCACGAGGTTACGCCTGGGCCTTTCCACGCGGCAATGGGCGCGTACGCCTGGGTGTCGGCGTGTTGCATCCAGATAGCGACGATGATGCGCGCACCTATCTTGATAGTATTATGCGCGATCTGCCTCAGTTCGACGGCAAATTCAAGGATGCCAGCCCGATTGAGTACCACACCGGTCTATTTCCATCCGAGGGACCAGTCGAATCCTTCTCTCGTGATGGATTATTACTGGCTGGTGATGCGGGCGGCCACGGTTCAACGCTGGTGGGCGAGGGCATTCGCTTTGCCATCTATTCAGGACAAATGGCAGGCGCAGTTGCCGCCGAAGCTGTCAGGGCAGGTGATAGCTCAGCCGCATTCCTGGGACGCTTTGATAAACAGTGGCGCGCCCGTTTCGGACGCGACATGGATATCTCCTACATGATTAATAAGCATATCACCAACTATAGCGACGAGCAGTGGGACAACGCACTCGACCTGATGCGACGCCTCACTCCCACGCAGATGGCACAGGCGCTGCGTGGCGACTTCACCGCCGGGCTGGTGCTGGGCGTGCTGGCACGCAATCCAGGCCTTGTCGCAACTGGCGGCAAAAAATTCCTCGACCTGATGCTAGAGCGCATCAACAAGCCTGCCGGGAATATCACGCACTAAATAATTGTTAGTATTGATAAGCAACTCTGCTTCAGTTTCCATACTAATTTTTCACGAGGAGTTATGCATGTCCAATAATTCATCCATGTCACCGGCTAACGAGCAGATCAGTCAAGAGCAGCAGATAAAAATGTACGCCACTGCCTGGTGCGGCGATTGCCGTATGGCAAAACGTTGGTTCGACGCGCGTGGAATTTCTTATGACTATATCAACATCGAAGAGGATGACGCAGCCGCGGCCTATGTCATGCAGGTCAATCGCGGCATGCGGGCAGTGCCGACCATTGTTTTTCCTGATGGTTCCGTGCTGGTTGAGCCATCTCCGCGCGAGTTAGCCGCCAAGTTCTCGGCATAAATTTCGGGTATAATGTGAGGCAATCAGGTTGGTTGCCTCTTTTTTATACTCAATTTGACCAGTAAGGAGCCGCTGAATGCAAAATCAAGCACTCTTCGATTTACTCATCTCTGAAACCAACCATCCATTCGAGGGATGGGGCTTCTCGCATATAACTGCAACGGGTCGCATGGCCGACGCTCCACTTTCGTGGAGCTACACCAGTAAGCTTCTGATTCACCTGCGCAAAGCGCAATCCTTGCTGGACATGGGAACAGGCGGCGGCGAATTCCTCTCCTACCTGCAACCATTACCGCCATATACCTGCGCCACCGAAGGATATGCCCCGAATGTTCCCGTTGCTCGCCAGCGTCTTGAACCCCAGGGTGTACAGGTATATGAAGTTGGAGAGAGTGGACAACTTCCTTTTGAGGATGATCGCTTCGACATGGTTATCAACAGACATGAATATTACGATCCCAAAGAGGTACTACGCGTTCTCAAACCCGGCGGTTGGTTCATTACACAGCAGGTGGGTGGGCAGAATGAAGACGATCTAAACGCGCTGATGGGAGCAAAGGAATATGAGTATATCACCTGGTCTCTGGAATATGCCGTCAAGCAACTGCAAGATGCGGGATGGAACATAGTCGAGCAAAAAGAAGATCACCCGATCACACGTTTCTTCGATGTCGGCGCTATCGTTTACTACCTGAAAGCCGTTCCCTGGCAAATACCAGATTTCTCAGTCGAGGGCTATTTTGATAAGCTGGAGCAGATACACAACCAGATCGAGCGACAGGGGCATATCGATTTTCATTCGCACCGTTTCTTGATTGTAGCGAAAAAGGAAGAGATTTAAATTTGACTGAGTTGTACAAAGTCTACTTTTCTTGTACACCCCACTATTCTATGCGATACTGTCCATAGTACCTGATGTAACACCTACCGAGCAAAGGACCGTAGCATGCCTGAAGCAGAACGCCACTATCTCGACATAGCCCAACAATCGACATCCACGGGCGACATGGACCCGGAAGCATTTCGCGCCTACGCGCACCAGGTAGTAGACTGGATGGCCGACTATTTAGCCAACGTGGAGTCCTATCCCGTGCTAGCGCGAACGGCACCGGGCGATATTCGCCGCGCTTTGCCCGCTCACCCACCCGCGCAACCTGAATCGATGGGAAGCATCCTCGAAGATTTTGAGCAGGTCATCATGCCGGGCATTACACACTGGAACTCACCGGGCTTTATGGCCTATTTCGGCATTACTGGTTCGGGACCTGGTATCCTGGGCGAAATGCTATCTGGTGCGCTCAACGTCAATGCCATGCTCTGGCGCACCTCGCCGGCAGCCACAGAACTGGAACAGGTCACGCTCGACTGGCTGCGTCAGTTGCTCGGTTTGCCACACCCGCTTTTTGGCGTGATTAACGATACCGCTTCGTCCGGCGTGCTCTACGCGCTGGCGGCGGCGCGTGAAGCCTTGCCCCTGCACATCCGGCAGGAGGGCATGGGCGGACGCTCTGATGTGCCACGCCTGCGTTACTACGCCTCGCAGGAGGCGCATTCCTCGGTTGAGAAAGCCGGCATTGTGCTGGGTATCGGGCAAACGGGTATACGCAAGATCGGCGTTGATGACCAGTTCCGCATGGATGTCGCGCTACTTGAGCAGGCTATCCGTGAGGATATCGCGGAAGGCTGGCAGCCCTTCGCCGTCGTCGCCACCATTGGCACGACCTCGACCACTAGCATTGATCCCGTACCTGCAATAGCTGACATCTGCGAACGGTATGGGTTGTGGCTGCACGTGGATGGCGCGTATGGCGGTTCCGCTGCCGTTGACCCGGCCATGCAGTGGGTACTGGCGGGCTGCGAACGCGCCGATACGCTGATCGTCAACCCGCACAAATGGCTCTTCACCCCCATCGATTGCAGCGTCTTCTACACGCGCAAGCCGGACGTTGTGAAAGCCGCTTTCAGCCTGGTACCTGAATACCTGCGCAATTCTGAAAGCGCCGGGGATGAAGTGCCAAATCTGATGGATTATGGAACGTCGCTGGGCCGCCGCTTTCGCTCGCTCAAACTGTGGATGATCCTGCGTTATTTCGGGCAGGAAGGACTGGCGGCGCGTATTCACGAGCATATCCGTCTGGGCCAACTTTTCGCGCAGTGGGTTGATGAATCGCCCGACTTTGAACGCACGGCTCCTACGCCATTCAGCACCGTCTGTTTTCGCGCTCATCCACAGGGCATAGACGACGAGACGCAGCTAGAAGGCCTGAATGAGCGCATCATGAGCAACATTAACGCTGCTGGCCGCTACTTCCTGTCACATACAAAACTGCATGGTCAATTTACTATGCGCGTAGCAGTTGGCAATCTGCGTACCAACGAGCAGCATATCAGCGAGTTGTGGAATATCTTACAAGATACGCTCGCCAGCGAACCGCACAATAGTAAGTGAGGTACGGCTATGACAACACATCTCGGCCTGGAAAATGGCCCCATCTACCTTGACTACAATGCTACTACACCGGTTGATCCGGCTGTAGTCGAGGCCATGCTGCCATATCTCGCGCTGCATTTCGGCAATCCTTCCAGCGCCCACGCATACGGGCATACAGCGCGTGAAGCAGTGGACATGGCCAGATCACAGGTAGCCCGCCTGTTAGGCAGCGCTGCTGACGAGATCACCTTCACGGGAGGTGGATCGGAAAGCGACAATCTCGCCATTCGCGGTGTTGCTCTGGCGCGCAAAGAGCAGGGCAATCACATCATCACGCAGGTGACAGAACATCCCGCCGTGCTGAATACATGCCGCGCGCTTGAGCGACTGCACGGGTTTCGCGTAACCTATCTGCCCGTCGATGCATATGGGCGAGTCAATCCTGCTGATGTTGAAGCAGCTATCGATGGTTCGACCGTGCTAATTACGATAATGCATGCCAACAATGAAACGGGGACCTTGCAGCCGCTTCAAGAAATCGCGACGATCTCGCACAGCCATGGCGTATTGATGCATACTGACGCGGCACAATCGGTTGGCAAGATTTCCACCAACGTCAACGAACTGGGCGTTGACCTGCTGACCATCGCGGGACACAAATTGTACGCGCCCAAGGGCGTCGGAGCGTTGTACATTCGGCACGGATTGCAACTTGAGCCGCTTATCTATGGCGGTGGCCAGGAGTCAGGCCGCCGGGCAGGTACCGAGAACGTGGCCTACATGGTCGCATTAGGTACTGCTTGCGCGCTGGCACAGGAGCAACTCGCGAGCAACCAGGCACGCCTGCGCAAAATGCGCGACCAGTTGCAACACCACCTGGAACAGGACTTACCCGGTAGCATACACCTGAACGGGCACGCCATCGAGCGCCTTCCCAACACACTCAACGTCAGTGTCGAAGGCATCATTGGCGAAGACGTGCTGGCGGCTACACCTGAGATCGCCAGTTCCACCGGCTCGGCCTGCCACGAGGGCAGCACGGACCCGTCACCGGTCTTGATGGCTATGGGCCAATCGCGCGCGCGCGCGCTGGGCGCGCTGCGGCTGACGCTCGGTCGCTGGTCAACTGAAGACGAAGTTGAGCATGTCGCGAGATTGCTGCTCAGAAGTATAGATTCTCTTACAAAGGAGCATAGTTGCCATGACCACCAGTGATTCCCGCAAAGACTTCCCGGCTCTCAACGCTATCGAGCACCCTGACCTTGTCGCCTACCGGGCCGAATTTCCAATCTTGCAGCGCAAAACCTATTTGAATAGTTGCTCATTAGGCCCGCTCTCCACTCGCTCGATGCAGGGACTGGCAACATTCATGGAAACGTGGAACGAATGGGGCGCGCACGCCTGGTACGAAATCTGGCTGGGAGAGATCGCCAAAGTACGCGAGAAGTTCGCCTCGATCATCGGCGCGCAACTGCACGAGGTGGCCATTGCTCCCAGCGTTTCAGCAGCTCTGAGTTCCATTGCGACAGCCCTTGATTACAGCAAGCGCAACAAAGTGATCCTGTCTGATATGGACTTTCCCACGCTGGCCTATCAATGGCTGGTAAAAGAACGCCTGGGAATCGAATGCCAGTTTGTCAGCAGTCGGGATCGCATCTATACTCCACCCGAACTTTTCGAGGAAAAAGTGGATGAAAAGACGGCGCTTGTGGCTACATCGCGTGTCTTCTTCACCAGCGGCTATATTCAAGACGTGCGGGCAGTAGCCGATATCGCGCACAAACATGGAGCCTACTTGCTGATCGATGATTACCAGGGGACGGGCCAGATTCCGCTCGACGTAGTAGCCATGGACATCGATTTCCTGGTGACGGGAACGCTCAAATGGCTGATGGGCGGTCCTGGACTTGCGCTAGTCTACATACGCGAAGGACTGATCCCGCAATTACTGCCTACCACTACCGGCTGGTTCGGACATCGCGAGCAGTTTCAGTTCAAGACGCGCGAATTTGAGTTCCGCGATGATGCCGCCAGGGTTGAGATGGGCACGCCTGCTGTTCCCACCATTTACACAGCCAACGGCGGACTGGATATCATCAAGGAGGTCAGCGTGGAGCGCATCTGCGAGCGCACGCGCTACCTGACGAACGATCTGATTGCGCGCGCGCGCGAAAAAGGATGGTCAGTACACGCGCCACAGGAGCCGGAACGCCGCAATTCAATCGTCATGCTGGAACTTGAGCGTCCCGACGAAATCGTCAAGGCCCTCGTGGCCCGCAATATCATCACCGACTATCGGCCCGGTCTGCTGCGTGTCTCGCCGTACTTCTACAACACAATCGAAGAGAATGCGATTGTGATCGATGCCATTGAGGAGATATTGCAAAAGCGAAACTAAGGCACCAGATTTAGCAGAACGAACCCTCTCGTGATGAGGGTACGGCATACAGGCTGGAAAGCACGTGCGATCCGGCCTCGCTCTCCTCCGCTGGTAATACCAGCTCATTGACCTTCTCATGCTCTTCACCACCAGTGATATCAATGGCGCTCACATAACAGACATCATGGTGGCTGATCTCCAGTGCAACATCGCCACATTTGGGACATGCCACCTGTTCGCATGGTTCGCAGCTCTCGAAACGATACAGACAGGAAAAACACTTGTATGTCGCGGGCAACCACTGGATGGTGAGCGAGGCGTTTTCGGCTGGCGTATCTTTAGTCAGTGCCTTAAAGTGTTGATAGACAACATCGGCTGTCAAGTGACCCGATGCGCCCAACACCAGTTGCACGTTTGTTACACGCAATCCGCCAGCCTTCCGCATACATTCGAGGACGGTATGCACTATGCCTTGCATTGCAAATGTTTCATGCATAGCTTTCTCCTTCTTTCGTTCTTGTCCAATGACAGGATCATGCCCACCCAATTCTCCGCTCTCGCCCCTTTTGATCCACCACACGCACTGCCCAGGTCGGGCAGAGATCATACAAATTGTAGTTGATACCTGTGATCTTTCTCATCACAATGCCTCTCGTTTTTGTCACAGATAGATCACAGTCAATTTTAGCCAGGTGATGAAGAGCTACTGATCGCTTCTGTGAGCCTTTCGTGATTGCACTGCTTCTGACCGTGATACACATGTGATGGTCCTACACTATCCTATGTATATGAAAAAGACATGAGCCTGCCATCGGCCAGGGACGCGGTCGCTCGGTTGATTGCGTTCGTGAAGAAGGAAAATTATGTTTACACGTATTCTCGTTCCGCTGGATGGGTCGGACAGAGCAGAAGAAGCCATCCCGGTCGCTGCCCGTATAGCGCGAGCTTCTAATAGTACTGTGGTTCTGGTGCAAGTTTCCCCGATCCCTTTTAATTTTCAAGCAGAGCAAAAGAAACTCGCGGAGATTTACTCCGACAATGCGATTGAGGAAGGCAAGGCGCTGGCAGCCAATTACCTGGACACCGTCAGCAGGATGGCGGAACTGGTCGGCGTGAAAACCGAGACCCAAATAGAGTTTGGCGGTGTAGCACCATCTATTCTCGCGGCGATTGAGCAACTTGGCATCGATTTGATCGTCATGCGCAGCCATGGCTACAGCGGCTTCAAACGCTGGGCTTTGGGCAGCATAGCGCAGAAGATCATCTCACATAGCACGGTACCCGTCCTCGTGTTACGCGACAGCGGTCCCTCACTTAGCGCAAAATCGGTATATGCGCTAGTGTCCCTGGATGGCTCACCTCTAGCCGAAAGCGTGCTTGCCCCTGTCACCCAACTGCTCGCCGCGCTTGCCCCCTCAGCGGACAAAACGCTGCATCTCGTGCGCGTGGTTGATCTGCCTGTGACCTATGGCAAATCCCCATTAAACGCTCATTTCGACCAGATGAGAGAAGACACCAAACGCGAGGCGCACAAGTACCTGGCCACCATTGCGCATCAGCTCACAGAGGGTGAGGACACAGTCCCTGATCTCACTATTACGACATCGATCACTGTCAATCCCGACGTGGCCGAGGCTCTGATACAGATGGCGGATCAGGAATTGCACACCGGCGGACGCTTTGACCTGATCGCGATGGCGACGCATGGACGCGGCGGTCTACAACGCTGGACGATGGGCAGCGTGACAGAACGAGTACTACACGCCACCAGACTGCCCATGCTAGTTGTTCACTCAGCGAGGCAAAGCAAACAAACGCAAGAGAGCAAAGAGCAGGTCGAGGCTACCGTTAGCCCGGCCAGGAAAGAAGAGGAAAATGATGTTTAAGCGTATTCTTGTCCCATTGGATGGATCGACACGCGCCGAAAGCGCTCTTCCCGTCGCGACCCGCATCGCGCGCGCCTACGGCGGATCGATTACCCTGCTCAGAGTAGCGGAAGCGCCTACAGAGTATGGTCACTACCTGGTATCTCCTTACAGCTATTCGAAGAAAGCCATCGATGCAGACATTGCCAGGTTGAAAGAGT
>DATLSI010000261.1:0-10009 GCA_035534255.1 Ktedonobacteraceae bacterium
TTCATCGTGACATTGAGTAGTTTTCCATTATGCAGGCCCGCATAGCTGTTCAGATAGCTTTCGATACCCGGAAAGAGGGTAGCCTGAACTGAAAAAGTTAACGCTACTGCATAGAGATTTTGCCCGACTTGCTGATAATTGGCGCCAGTGACCAGTGAGAGCGGATCGGTGGCACTGATCCATGCCTGCAGATCGGCGGCGACCTGGCGCGTGTTTTTGACCTGCATGTTGATGTTGAAAGATTTGATAAGGTATTGTTGCGTAGCGCTACTCGAAGTCGAGGACGTAGTAGAGCCGTTAGTGGTTTTTGAAAACTGCGCGGGTGCTGCTACTGGCATGCCAGCGCTTGCGTTAGAACTTGAGCTTGCAGCTCCCGCGCAGGCTGCGACAAACATTGCCAGGAGAATGAGAGCGGTGCAAGACAGAAGCAGCCATTTGCGATTGCGCGTGAAAGAGAACATCGGTTTACTCCTTGATACATACTTTCGGTTTGAGAAAGGTGGTAACTCTGCTACTGTGAAGACGACAGGAGTAAGCCGAATGTTCCCGAAATGGTTTATCCTCCGAATATATGCGGAAAAATGGTGGTCAGCACAATCATGGCCGTCAGGACAGTCATCACCACGGTGGTAAGCCAGGCCACTGTGTTGAAAATCGGGCCATTCACATAACGCCCTAGCAGGCGGCGATCGTTGCAGAGCAATATCATGAGCACAAGGATGAGAGGCAGCAGCATACCGCCCACCACATTGGGCAGGTTCAACACAAACACGAGGTCCTTTTTTGGCACGAACAGCGTAATGCCCGCGCCGACAACGATGATAAATGTATAGAGCACCAGAAATTGTGGCGCTTCTTTGAAGGTGCGCCCAACGCCGCGCTCCCAACCGAATGCTTCAGAGATCGAATACGCGGTGGAGAGCGGCAGCACGCTGGCAGCCATCAACGAGGCATTGAGCAGGCCAATGCCGAAGAGGATCGCCGCGATCTGCCCGTTGCCGCCCACCAGCGGAGCCAGCGCCAGGGCTGCATCTTTGGCCTCGGTAATCTGGATATGATGCACAAAGAGGGTCGCGCCCGTGCAAACGACGATAAAGAATGCCACGAAGTCGGTGAGGAAAGCGCCTATGTACGTATCAACGCGCTCGTAGTTCAAATGCGCGATCTTGATATGCTTATCCGCGATGGCAGATTGCTGGTAGAACTGCATCCAGGGTGCGATGGTAGTGCCGATGACGGCTACCAGAGTCAGCAAGTAGCCCTGGCTCAACTGGATTGGTGGCACGAAGGTCTGATGCAAGACCTGGCCCCAGGGAGGGTGTACCAGAAAACCGCTGACGACATAGGTTGCATAGATGATACATAGCGCGAGCAGGATACGCTCGACATAGCGGTAGCTGCCGCGAACAACCAGCACCCAGACGACGATGGCAGCAGTCGGCACAGCAATATAGGGGCTGACGCCGAAGATATCCATAGCGCCGGCCACGCCAGCAAATTCGGCTACCGTCGTGGCGGAATTGGCGATGAGCAGGAGCAGCATGCTCCAGAAGGTGATGCGCACGCCAAACTTCTCGCGAATGAGGTCTGCCAGTCCTTTGCCTGTCACGACGCCCATACGCGCGACCATTTCTTGCACAACAGCCAGGCTGATGGTGACGAGCACAACGGCCCACAGTAAACCAAAGCCGAATTGCGCCCCGGCCAGCGAGTAACCGGTGATGCCGGTCGCGTCATTGTCTACATTCGCTGTAATCAAACCAGGGCCAATGACGGAGAGCAGTAAGAGCAACTGGCGCACCCAGACACGGCGCACCCTCTTCTGACGCGTGATAAGCGTCTTGTTCATAGAACACCTCCCTGACAGGGACATTCTATAAAAATGCCCCCTGGCATGAGGGGGTACAAAAAGCACACTATAAGCTGCTCTGTTCCCCCTCTAGTTGAGCTTTGGCACTGTATGACGTAAGACAGCTCAGGGCTATCCAGCCACTTTGGGTCCCGCCTTATGCCGACGAGACCTGGCCTGATCGTTGGCGTCTCTCGACGTTTCCGACCAGTGGCCTGTGTTCATACAGCCGCCTCACCTAACGAGGTAAGACAGTGTTATTTACCTTCGGTTGTACTATAGCGCGTCTATCCTCTTTTGTCAATTAAATGGCCTGCGCCCCTGCGCCCTGTCGATGCCGCGCTTGAGCCAGCCGAGCAGGGCTATCGTGCCAAACCAGACGGCTACCAGCAGCCAGGGTCGTTTCTCGCTCATAGGGTGATTTCTCCTTCTGCTGTTATTATACGCGATATGCCGGATCAACGATTGCCGACCTTGACAATCGCGCCTGAATTGTGAGACTTTCTTGCTCGCAATCGCCGCGCTCGCCGATTCGCTTTGGGCACTCCTTGCATTAACAGGAGTAACGTTTTTTATTCACGCTCTTGCTATCCAGATTATTTTGGGAATCGCCGGTGGATGTTTTCTCCTGTGTCTAGCCTGGGTTGCTCTTTATGAAGCCTTCTTTCGTCTCCATTCTGCTTCAGCCACCACCCCTATCGCTCGCGGAGATTTTGCAACAGGTATTGTTTTCGGATTGGCAAATCCTGTTGGATTAGCGTTCTGGTCTGGAGTGGGGAGTAGTGTGGTAGCATCTGGAGTAACGGGAGTGCAATTTATTCTTTTCTTTAACTCTTTCTCCCGGTGCGTAAGAGCCATTTCTATGCATTCGTTGAAGCCATTACACTTGCATCGTACCTCAGCACGTAATTTAGGATACCGGTGAACGACAGCAGACCTTCGCCGCCACTCACACGGACGCGTGGTAGTTGATAAGGCGTCTGGGCATTCTGGATGGCCGCGTCGAACGAGAATGGGTCGAGCGTGGCTCCCACGTAGCCATCGTTGAGCAGGTCGGCCAACACCACCTGCTGTTCATAGTAGCTATCATGATGGAACGGCTCACCCGTTGGATAGCAGAAAAATTGGATCGGTTGGCCCAGCAATGCCTGCAATGTTGCCAGTGATTGTTGCAACTCGTCCTGAGTGGTGGTATAGGCCGGCGGTTGGCCTATATTGACGTGATGGATGGTATGCGAGGCTATCTGCATACCATTCTCAGCGAGTGCGCGCACCTGGTTCCAGGTCAGGTAACGCCCGCCGATCATGCCGGTGATGATATAGAAGACACCGCGATCATGGTGAGCCAATAGCGCGGGTAAGGCATCTGTATACATATCTTCGTACCCATCGTCAAAGCTGAGAATCATGGGATGGGGCGGCAAGGTTTTCCCGTAGTAGAGCGCGTCAAACAATTCGGTCATGTTGATGCTGTGGTAGCCCTGCGCCTGCAGCCAGTCAAGCTGCGCGTTGAAATCGGTGGTAGTCACGGTCAGACTATAATCCAGAATGTTCTCCGTCGGCTTGTTCGATACGTGATGATACATAAATACAGGTACCAGCAAGCGAACGTGGGGCGGAGAAGCAGGCACAAGTACAGGCGCATCCAGGTCGGCTGGCCCGGCGAGCACAACCTGCCATTTCCCGTTATGCAAAACCAGCGACATCAAGGTATTGTGAAACAGGCCATTAACCAGTGCATTTCTCGAAGGCGCGGTCAGTACACCCGCCGGAGCGGTTGCAGCTAGTGATACCTGCAACACCGCCGCGATGGAATAGACACGCGTTGTATCTGGATCGAGCCAGGGCTGCAGCAATTGCGTTTTACCCGGCTGGAAGCTTACAAAGGCTATAGCGCCAAATTTGGCCTGCTCAAAATGCTCGAAGTCCTGCTCCCCCTTGAACAATTGCCGCGTATCAGGCGAAAGCATCGACCACATGGTTGCCCAGTCTTTACGCATCATTGCATGCATAAAGCCCCGGATTGTGGTATCAAGAATCGATACATGGACGCTCGTGTGCTGAGAATGAATGAGTACCGGGGTGCTTTGTGGAGTAACAGCAGGCTTGCCTGTTAAGCGGCTTTCTATGGCGGCGCGCCCCACGAGAGTTCCACCAATCAAAAGTAAATATAATGGTAAAAGGACCAGCCAGCGCAACTTTGATCTGGGGCGGCGCGGAATAGAGATCGGCTGCGAAAAAGATTGCTCCGTAAGTTGCTCATAGCGAGGCAAAAGCAGGGTTGGCTGCTCTTGCGATGTCTCGCCTGGCTGCTCAAGCGGCTGCGTTGGCTGCTCAGCCTGCGCCTCTGGCTGTGCTTCAACAGGCTGCGTGGGTTGTAGCTCAATCGCCAGTTCCAGGGATTCATTAGTACCTGTTGTCATGCGTGCTTCCCACTTCCGGCATTAACGTAAATAATAGCTGAATAGATGAATATCTATCTATTAAAGATAACGTTATGATTGCCGATTAATCACGCAGCAAAAGAAATCCTACAATCTGAGGTGGTCTTGTAGGGACAGGGACGCCCTGGAAGCCCTCCCATCGGCGTCAAAAATTAGCGCGCACCCGATGAAGGATGACTGAGAATCGGCTTCAATGCAGGGTAGAGAGCGCGATACTGCTCGTACATTTGGGCATAGATGGAGGCCGTTTCACGCTGCGGTGCGGTGCGCTCGACAACGCGCACGGTCGCATCACACGCCTGCTGCACCGAGGGATAGACGCCGCTCGCTACGCCGGCCAGCAGAGCCGCGCCGAAGGCCGGGCCTTCCTGCGCGTTGGTTGTGACCAGTTCGACGCCCAGCACATCGGCGATGATTTGTCGCCAGAGGGGACTTTTCGCGCCGCCGCCGGTAGCGCGTACCTGGGCAAGCGTCAGACCCTGCTCCTGGATGATAGCGAAACAATCCTTCAGGCTGAAGGCCACGCCCTCCAGTACGGCACGCACCAGGTGACGGCGATTGTGGCTGGCGGTCAGGCCCATCCAGCCGCCGCGCGCGTAGGCATCCAGGTGGGGTGTGCGTTCGCCCTGCAAATAGGGCAGGAAGAGCAGGCCGTCACTGCCCGCCGGGACACCCTGCGCCTCTTTGCTCAGGATAGAGTAGGCGTCCTCTCCGGTCCAGCGTTCCATGGCCATTTCCGGCAGCCCGATGTTATCACGCACCCAGCGCAGCGACAGACCCGCGCCCTGCGTCACGCCCATCAAATACCAGGCGTGTGGCACAGCATGGTTGAAGGTATGCACGCGCGGCACCGGCCCCGAACGATCGACCTGCGGAGCACCGGTATGCGCCAGCACGACGCCGCTGGTGCCAATCGAGACAAGCGCCAGCCCTGGCTTTACAACGCCATTGCCCACCGCGCCGCAGGCGTTATCAGCGCCGCCGCCCGCCACAGGCGTACCGGCCAGCAGACCCGTCAATTGCGCGACCTCATCCGTGATCGAGCCAACTACCGCGTCGGATGGCACCACCGGGGGCAGAAGCGCGGCATCGAAGCCGATAGCATGCAATACCTCGCGTGACCACTCAGCGCGCTTCACGTCCAGCAGGCAGGTACCCGCCGCGTCCGAAATCTCCATGGCTTTGACGCCCGTCAGCAGGAAACGCACATAATCCTTGGGCAAAAGCAGTGTACGGGCGCGCGCGAAAATAGCGGGTTCGTTGTCGCGCACCCACAACGCCTTGGGAGCAGAGAAGCCAGGCAGCGCTGGATTGCTGACAAGGTCGATCAAACGCGCCGCACCAACACGCTCAGTCATCCAGCGACACTGCGCCTCGCTGCGCTGGTCGGCCCAGATGATGCATGGTCGCAAAACCATCGATTGCTCGTCAAGCAAAACCACGCCATGCATTTGACCAGAGAGACCCACGCCGCGCACATCGGCAGGCATTACGCCATGACGCGCCGCCTCTTCAAGACAGGCGCGGATGGCCGCCAGCGTGGCTTTCCACCAGTCATCTGGATTCTGTTCGGCCCACCCCGGCTGTGGATGATAGAGGGGATAGTCGAAAAAAGCCGAAGCGATTACCTGTCCATCATCAGCAGCGAAAAGCGCGGCTTTAACGCCTGTCGTGCCAAGGTCTATTCCGAGTAGCGCGTGCATATCTGTACCTCCTGTCGTCGATTCCCAGGGGTCTATATCCTTCCGAGTGAAAGATACGGTGAATTGTAGGGACGCGATTTATCGCGTCCGCTCACGCCGACACTCGCCCACGCAGACGCGAGTTATCGCGTCCCTACAATTCACCCGGAAGGACGGAGACCCTTCCTGGAGCTGCGGCCACCTCGCCTCATACGGGCGGGCGGCCATAAAGGCTGCCCCTACTTTTTGCGTTGCGCGATCAGGCGATCCGTATAGGCTTTATCGAGGCCCATGGCTTCGTAGACGATACGATACCCTTCGACGGCGTCTGAGTTGGCGCGTGACTGTGCCAGCGCGCCGCGGTCAAGTTTGCGCGCCATGTCATCGATGAAAGCCCACTGTATGACCGAGCGGCGCACGGCGGCAACCTGGTCTTCGGTATACGGATAGAGGTCGTAGCCAATGCGCTCGCCATGCGCGCCGTAGTTTACATCTTGCAGCGTCATAGCCAGTTCGAGGGTCTGCATGAAGAAGGCCGCGCCCACCATGTTGTCGTCGTCGAAGGTTCCCCAGCCGGAGTTGGCGTGCTGGTGTCCCAGCTTGTCCTCGGCGTGCAGCAGCGCGGCGTACTCTGCCAGATTTTCACCGTTCATAATGAGGTGCTGCCAGTCCATGTTGACCTTGAGGCGCGAGACATCCACGCCCAGACGGCGCACGCGATCGATGGTGTAGAGACAGGCTGCGATGTTGCGCATCAAAATGTTCATGGCCGGTTCGCTGTTCTTGTGTTCCAGGAAGAGAGTTACGCCCTTCTCCGCCGCGTGCGCTACTACCTCGCCGACGCCGTTGATGAACCACTCCCAGGCCAGGGCATAGTCACGCTGGAAATTGTAGTTGTAGCCTTCCGCGCCGGGCCAGATGATGAAATGCGCTCCCAGCGCTGCCGCCAGATCGACACCGCGTTTCAAAATATCGATGCCCTGCCGCCGCAATTGCGCGTCGGGGTTGATGAAGACTCCCAGCTTGTAGGTCGGGTCGGGGTGCAAGCCTGCCGCGACGCAATAAATATCCATCGGTCCCAGCGCGGCCTTGATCGCAGCGACGCTATCCTCGTTGATCTCGCCCGGATAGTGATACTCAAGCCCATCTACGAGGTCGGCCAGACCGTCAACCACGCGCTTTGTGCGCGTCACCATATCTTCGTTGATGGTCTCTGGATGGTAGCCAACTGGCACAAAACGAGTAGCATTGGGGCCAAATGCCCAGATGCCCACGCTATTCTTGATTGACATGTGATGTAACTCCTTCTCTAACCGAAACAGGCCATGCTGCATCTGCATCAGTTGTGCTTCTTTTTCCAAACCTGGATAGGCGGAGATCATGATGAACGGAAATACTCCAATGATAGCCTCGCGCTTTCCAACGATGGCATAGCAGGGTTATCGTGTTCGACGATGGCCCATATGCCATGCTGCTGCGCGAAGGCGGTGATGCCTTGCATATCCAGCACACCCTTACCTACCTCGATCATCGAACGGTCGAGAGCCATATCTTTGAAATGGATGAGAGAAACGCGCTCGCCCAACCTGTTCAGCAGTGCAAGTGGGTCATAACCCGCGAAGGCGGCCCAGTAGATATCCAGTTCAATCTTGACCAGCGCCGCATCGGTGACTTCCAACAGGTGATCGAGCAGCGTGCGACCATCGACGCTGGCAAATTCAAAGTCATGGTTGTGATAGCCAAAGACGAGGCCCGCCTCGCGGCAGCGCTGGCCGATAGCGTTCAGTCGCGGCCCCAGAGCGCGTATGCCTGCGAGTGCGCGCCACTCGCTCGCCAGCCAGGGCAAAATAATAACCGGACAACCGGTGGCGCGGCAATAGTGAATTGACGCGTCGAGTTGTTCCTCGCTCAATCCGTCAAGGCCGGCATGCGTGCTGACCGCTTTTAGTCCTGTTTCGGCCAGCAGGGCCAGCATCGCCTGCGCGGACAGGTTGCCATAGCCGGCAAATTCTACCCCCGCGTAGCCCAATTGCGCCACCCGGCGCAGTGTTCCAGCGAAGTCTTTTTTCGTTTCGTCGCGCGCGGTATAAAGTTGCAGCGCAACCCGGTCATATTTCATACACACTCCCTTACCCGTACTATAACACACACGCGCAGATACTGTGAATGCTGTACAATAGAGTATCCAGTCGTGATTTCCCATCTGCACATTACAATGAGAGAAGAGAAAGATTAACGCGTTCATGAAAACAAAAGCCACGTTAGGTATCATCGGTTGCGCGCCTGATACCTTCCTCGGAGGCGGATTGCAAACATGCATCAAGCTGATCAACGACGGGCAGATCGGTACGCCGGTCGCGGCTACCGCCTTTGTGATGAATCATGGCATGGAACACTGGCATCCTGACCCCTACTTTTTCTACCAGCCCGGAGCAGGCCCCATGTTCGACGTAGGCCCCTATTATCTCACCGCGCTTATCGCTATGCTGGGACCCATCACCCGCGTCAGCGCCTCGACGCGCATCACCTTCCCTGAGCGTACTGTGACAAGCGCGCCTGACGCTGGCGCGAAAATTCCCGTCAACACCCCGACGCATATCACGGGCATCATGGATTTTGCGAGCGGCGTGGTTGGCACAATCATCACGAGTTTTGATGTCTGGCATCACCACCTGCCCTACATAGAAATACATGGCACCGAAGGCAGCATCAGTACGCCCGATCCTAATACCTTTGGCGGCCCGGTTTACCTGCGCCGCGCGAAGGATAACGCGTGGCAGGAAGTGCCTTTATCGCACGGCTATACGAAAAACGCGCGCGGTTTGGGATTGGCCGATATGGTGCGGGCCACGCGCTCGGAACACAGGTATCGTGCTAACGGCGAGATGGCATTTCACGTACTCGATGTTATAGAATCTTTCTTGCAGTCTTCAACAGAAGACAGGCACATTATCTTGCATAGCACGTGCAGTCGTCCAGAGCCATTTGCTGCGGGCGAGCAAAGCTGGCAAGAGGAATGAAAGGATAGAAGCGTGTCACCAATCAAAGGACCTGCCCTTTTTCTGGCGCAATTCGCGCAGGACATTGCCCCCTACGATACGCTGGAACACATCAGCGCGTGGGCTAAAGAACTGGGCTTCAGCGGCGTGCAGATTCCGGCCTCGGATAGCCGCATGATCGACATCGAAAAGGCGGCTGAGTCTAAGCAATATTGCGATGACTTGAAAGGACAGTGCAATGGGCTGACCATTACCGAACTCGCCACGCACACGCTAGGACAGCTTGTCGCGGTACACCCTGCCTACGATACGTTATTTGATGGTTTTGCTCCTCCAGAGCTGCGCGGGCGTCCAGAGGAGCGCGCGGAGTGGGCTACCAACAAGATGATCCAGGCCATCAAGGCTTCCCACAACCTGGGCCTGAGCGTCGTACCGACCTTTTCGGGGGCCTTCTTATGGCCGGCAATGTACCCCTGGCCGCAGCGCCCGCCTGGACTGGTAGAACTGGGCTTTCGCGAACTGGCAAAACGCTGGCAGCCCATCCTGAACGCGGCGGATGACTACGGCATCGACCTGGCATATGAGATTCATCCTGGCGAAGACCTGCACGACGGCGTCACTTTTGAACGTTTCCTGGCGGCAACGGGCAATCACCCGCGCGTGCATATCCTGTACGACCCGTCGCATTTCGTGCTGCAATGCCTGGACTACATCGGCTACCTGGATGTCTACAAAGACCATATCAAAGCCTTCCACGTCAAGGATGCCGAGTATCACCCCTCGCCTCGATCGGGCGTATATGGCGGCTACCAGGAGTGGATTGATCGCCCTGGCCGTTTCCGCAGCACGGGCGACGGACAGGTTGATTTCAAGCGCGTCTTCTCCAAATTGACACAAAACGGCTTTAACGGCTGGGCGGTACTCGAATGGGAATGTTGTATCAAAGACTCGGTGCAGGGTGCGCGCGAGGGCGCGGCCTTCATTCGCAGCATGCTGATCGATGTAGCCACGCACGCCTTCGACGATTTCGCCGCC
>DATLSI010000262.1:0-6982 GCA_035534255.1 Ktedonobacteraceae bacterium
ATCGCGTCCCTACACATCACCCGGAAGGACGGAGAACCTTTTTTGGCTGTGATAAGCTGCTATTTGTTGCCAGGTTCAATCCTCATTATTTGATCTAAAAGCACGTACTCACAGCAGCCCTCATAACCAGGCTCCAAGCTCTCAACCCATACTACAGTTCCGGGTTTACCGATAAAACTATTAGAGAGGGATTATATAGTATCCCTTATATTCTATCACTCATAAGGGATTGTGCACAGTCACTCTTCTGTAGCGGATAGAGTAGTAGTACACTGCCTCCAAATACAGGGGGTAAGGCGAATTGATACGACTACGAGTAAGGGAAATCGCTCTTGCGAGAGGCTTGACCCAGGGGGGATTGTCCCGGAAAGCTGATATTGACGTGAAGACGCTTCGTCGTATATTTCGCAATCCTACAGAGATCGTGACGACCGAAACCCTGAATAAATTGGCGATTGCTCTGAATGTGGATGCGTCATTACTGATTGAAAGTGACCCGCCATTGCCAAAAACGATTGAGGTAGGTCAAGTGGAGGCAAGAGACGATGCAAAAGATAATGGGGGATAGTTGAAATCTCGGTCTCGTGACTATTCGTTCCTAATTGGAAGATAGTAGAGCGTTGTTAGATAGTCTCTGTATTCCTTATCTTCTATCTCCTACCGCATCCCCGCGAACTCGGCCTGCAATTCGTGCAGCCAGTCGAGCAGGGCGCGTGTCTGGTGGATGCGACTGCGCAGCACGACGTGATCGAGGAAGGCGGTGTCGCTGGATTGCGCATCCGGCAGACGCTGCGCCTCGAGATGGGTCAGAAATTTCTCGCAGGCGGCAACTTCCAGGTCAATCAGGCGCGGCAACTGGTCGGGCATAAGCGCTTGCGCGAAATAGAGTTTGATGAGGAAAAGCAGGCGAATTTCGCGCGGTCGTTCGACAGGCATGCTGAGCCATGCCTGGAATGTAGCGCGCCCCTGCTCGGTCAGGTGGAAGGTTTTGCGCGGCGGGCGCACCCCCTGAACTTCTAATTCTGCTTCTATATACTCCAGGCGTTCCAACTTTTTGAGAAATGCATACATCTGGCTCATCTCCAGGCGCACGATCTGGCTCAGGATGCCGCTCTGAAACTGCTGGAACATCTCGTAGCCATGCATAGGCTGGCTCTCAAGCAATCCTAAGATGGCGTACTCGGCTGGTTCACTGATTTGCATGTCGCTTTCAAATCCCGTATATTGGTAGCTCGACGCGTCGCATTTCGCGCCAGGTGCGCAGCTATTATAGCGGATTAGCCGGGCTACCGCAAGTTAACAGGTGAGAATGCGGCAACGTTCAGTAAGAATGCTACTATCGTTCATTGTATGTATAGAGTATAATTTTTCAGACCTCATTCATCGTGCGTTAAAAGAGCAACGGGAAATTACTGTAGAGGAGACCAACCATGTATTGTACTCACTGTGGAGCGAATAATCCGGCTGATGCCACGTTTTGTCAGAAATGTGGCAAGCAGCTTCCCACTACCGACCAGGATGAGTCTACCATACTTACCGTCCCTCCTGTGTATAACAGCAACTATCCTATAAGCGCGGCATATAGCGAAGCTGATCCAGTTTCGACTCCACCCCCACCTCCACCGTTTAACATGCCCTCAGGTCAGGCAGGTAGCACCGATGTTCCACAATCCCTTTCAAGCGCTGCAAGGCCAAAGAGCCGCCGGGGATTGATCATCGCGCTGGTTCTGGTTGTGCTTATCGTTATCGTGGCAGGTGGTGCGTATGCGTACTTGAACCGCTCGACGCCAAATAATACCCTGACGACGTATTGTAACGCGCTTAAAGGTGGAGATTACCAGACTGCTTACAATCAACTTTCGACCTCGGCTCAAAGAAATCTCACCGAATCACAGTTTGCCAGCTTTTGGCAAAATCTGGGCGGCATCAAGTCCTGGACTCTCAATAACGTGCAAGAACAGGGTTCTAAGGCTACTGCCACAGTCACCTTCACGTTGAACAGTGGTCAAACGGCGCATGCTACAATTACCTTAATCAATGAGAACGGCACGTGGAAGGTCGATTCTGAAACCATTACCGTTAGTTAAGAGTCAGCAGTAGGCGAGAAAAAGATTATAGCGCATGATATAATGAAGCAGACAAACGTACCCTCACAACTGCAATGGAGCAAATCACCATGACAGTACAAGATACCGCAGCAGCTTCGTTCAAGCGCACTCCACTTTACGAGGAACACCGCGCTCTGGGCGCGCGACTGGTCGAGTTTAGCGGCTGGGAGATGCCCGTTCAATACAGCAGTATTTTGGAAGAACACCGCGCTGTGCGAACGCGGGCAGGTTTATTTGATGTCAGCCATATGGGCGAGTTTAAGGTCGAGGGGCCGGACGCGCTGGCGTACCTGCAATACCTTGTTCCCAACGACGTGTCGCGCCTCGCCATACACCAGGCGCTGTACACGCAGCTATGCCTGCCCGATGCCGGCACGATCGATGATCTGCTGGTGTATCGGCTGGGCGAGAACCAGTATATGCTGGTGGTCAACGCGGGCAACATCGACAAAGACTTCGCCTGGGCGGAGCAGCAGTCCAGAAATTTCGATATCACGCTGGTGAACCAGTCGGATGTTACCGCGCTGCTCGCCTTGCAGGGGCCGGAAGCGCAGGCTATCCTACAACCCCTGACCGGGGTAGATCTGACTAGCATCCGCTATTATCACTTCGAGCCGGGCAAAGTGGATGGCATCGACTGCCTTATCTCGCGCACAGGCTACACCGGTGAGGACGGCTTTGAACTCTACTGTACCTCTATTGATGTCGTCAAACTCTGGCGCGACCTGCTGGCTGCCGGGAAAGAACGCGGGTTACTACCTGCCGGATTGGGAGCGCGCGATACGCTGCGCCTGGAAGCCGCCTACTGCCTGTATGGGCACGAACTGGACGAAGCGACCAATCCCCTGGAAGCCGGCCTGGGCTGGACGATTAAACTCAACAAGGGCGAGTTCCTCGCGCACGACGCGCTGGTCAAAATCAAAGAGCAGGGCGTGAAACGCAAGCTGGTTGGCATCGAAATGGTAGATCGCGGCGTGTGTCGCGGCGGCTATGCCATTTACGAAGACGGCGAGCAAATCGGCGTTCTCACTAGCGGCGCGCCCGCCCCCACTCTTAACAAGAACATCGGCATGGGATACGTCGCGGCCGCGCGTGCCATCCCTGGCAACACCGTCTCTATCGATATCCGTGGCAAACAAACCGCGGCGCGCATTGTCGCGCTGCCATTTTATAAACGTCAGAAGTAGGGGCGCGCTAATGGATTTTGATGATGTAACGCGAACATCACGAGTACGGCTCGCTCGCCTCATTGTATTTTGTTCATTCACAAACCGAAAGGAGATTCCAACCTATGGCAAAGCTCCAGCATCCAGCGAACCTCAAGTATAGCAAGACCGACGAATGGGTACGCGTCGATGGCGACCAGGCCACTATCGGCATTACTGACTATGCTCAGGATCAGCTAGGCGATATCGTTTATATCGAGTTACCCTGGGATGGCAGTCAAAGCGTCTCAGAGGATGGCAAGTTCGGTGATATCGAATCCGTCAAGGCAACTTCGGAACTTATTTCTCCCCTGAGCGGCGAAATAGTGAAGGTAAACGAGAACCTGAAAGACACACCCGAACTCATCAACGATAGCCCTTACGAAACGGGCTGGATGTTCGTCATGAAAATAAGTGACCCTGCCGAGCTAGACCGTCTCATGAGCGCCGATGAGTACAAGGCATATCTCGAAGGCCGCTAGAAAACCTTGTTTCACCCATAAGAGGGACACGTATCTATGAGCTACATACCCAATACACCAGAAGACCAGCAGGCTATGCTGGCCACGCTGGGCCTTTCCTCACTAGAAGAACTGCTGTCGCCGGTGCCGGAAAATGTGCGCCTGCGCCGCGCACTTGATCTGCCACCCGCGCTGGCGGAGCCGGACCTGAAACGCCTGCTCGGTACCATGGCAGTCAGAAACAAAAACCTGGATACTACCATTTCTTTCTTGGGCGCGGGAACCTACGATCACGCTGTGCCAAGTGTCGTGCCACATTTGCAGCACCGTTCCGAATTCGTCACCTCGTACACTCCCTATCAGCCCGAAGTGAGCCAGGGTATGTTGCAGGCGATCTACGAGTTCCAGACCATGGTCTGCCAGATAACAGGGCTGGACATCGCTAACGCCTCGCTCTACGACGGCGCGACCGCGCTGATCGAAGCCGTGTTGCTGGCAATCGGACCCGGTGGGCGCGGTGAAGTAGTTATTTCGATGGGCGTTGACCCGCAGTACCGGCGTGTCTTGCATACCTACGCTCACGCGCGCGGCTTCAACGTCAAGGAAGTACCAACGCGCGACGGCGTCACCTCCGTCGAAGACCTTGACGCCGCCGTGAGCGCGACCACCGCCGCCGTGGTCATTCAACAACCCAACTTCTTTGGCTGCATCGAAGACATGCGCGCTATCGAGCCTATCGCGCACAAGGGCAAGGCAGTTTTCGTGACCACCATCACCGAACCCGCTTCGCTGGGTATGCTGGCCTCACCCGGTGACTATGGCGCGGACATCGCGGTGGGCGAGCTAATGAGTTTCGGCAACACCATGAGCTACGGCGGTCCCGCGCTGGGCTTTATGGCTGCGCGCAACAAATACATGCGTTTGCTGCCGGGTCGTCTCGTCGGGCAGACCGTCGAAGAGGGCGGCGATAAGCGTACCGGCTATGTCCTGACCTTGCAGACCCGCGAGCAGCACATTCGCCGCGAGCGCGCCACCTCCAATATCTGCACCAATCAATCGCTGCTGGCGGTTGGCGCGACCATTTACATGGCGGCCATCGGCAAACAGGGCTTCCGCGAACTGGGCGAGTTGTGTCTACAGAAAGCCCATTACGCCTTCCGCCAGATCACCGCTATCCCCGGCTACTCGGCGAAATTCGGCAGCCTCTTCTTTGACGAATTTGTCATCACGGCTCCCGTTTCATCGCACAAACTGCAGCGGCATCTCGATCAGGCCGGTATCATTGGCGGCTACGCGCTGCATGGCAGCTATCCCGATATGGAAAACGATATACTGTTCTGCGTGACCGAGACGCGCGCGAAAGAAGACATCGATACCCTTGTATCCGTGTTGAAGGAGGTGCAGGCATGAGAAGCGTCGAGTCACTGATCTTTGAGAAGGGCGCGCCAGGCCGACGTGCCGCCACGATGACCGCAATGGACGTGCCAACCGAAGCGCTTGAAAGTATGGTTCCCGCCAGCATGCTGCGCAAAGAACCCGCGCCACTGCCGGAGGTGAGCGAAATCGAGATCGTGCGCCATTATACGCACCTCTCGCAGCGCAATTTCGGCGTGGACACGGGTTTCTACCCGCTCGGCTCCTGCACCATGAAGTACAACCCCAAGCTCAACGAAGACATGGCGGTGCTGCCCGGCTTCGCGCACATTCACCCCTTGCAGCCGGACAGCACGGTGCAGGGCGCGATCCAGTTGATCTACGAACTGGAACAATACCTGGCGGAAATCTCCGGCATGGCGCGTGTCACTCTGCAACCATCGGCAGGCGCGCACGGCGAGTTGACCGGCCTGATGCTCATCAAAGCCTATCATGAGCATAACGGCCAGGGACATCGCAACCTCGTGCTGATACCCGACAACGCGCACGGCACCAATCCTGCCAGCGCCACGCTGGCCGATTACCGCTCGGTCGAGGTGAAGTCCGATGCGCAAACGGGCGGCATCGACATGGAGCACCTCAAGGCGCTGCTCGACGCGAACGCCGCCAACATTGCCGCTATCATGATGACTAACCCCAATACGCTGGGCCTTTTTGATAGCAAAATCGCGGAGATCGCCACGCTGGTACACGAGGTCGGCGGCCAACTCTACTACGATGGAGCGAACGCTAACGCGGTGCTTGGCATCACGCGACCCGGCGATATGGGCTTCGACGTGGTGCATTTCAACCTGCACAAAACGTGCAGCACTCCGCACGGCGGCGGCGGTCCCGGCGCGGGTCCTATCGGCGTGAAAGAGCACCTCGTGCCGTTTCTACCGGGACCAATGCCCGCCAGGAACGAGCAGGGCTATTCCTGGGAAGATGTGGGGCCACTTTCCATCGGCAAGATGCGCGCCAACAAGGGCAATTTCGGCGTGCTGGTACGCGCCTACACCTACATTCGCACCTACGGCCCCGACGGCCTGCTGCACGTCTCGCAGAGCGCGATTCTGAACGCCAACTATCTGAAGCACGCACTGGAGTCCGACTACGAAATCGCCTATCCGCAGACCTGCCAGCACGAATTTGTGGCAACGGCGGAACGCCAGAAGGAAGAGCACGATGTGACCGCGCTCGATATCGCCAAACGTTTGCTCGACTTCGGCATGTACGCGCCCACCGTCTACTTCCCCTTGATCGTCCACGAGGCCATGATGATCGAGCCGACCGAGACGGAGACGCGCGAGACGCTCGACTACTTCGTAAGCGTGATGCGCCAGATCGCCGAGGAGGCGCGCACCAACCCCGAAATCGTGAAGACCGCGCCGCATACCACGCCGGTCGGGAGGCTCGACCAGGCGCTGGCGGCACGCAAGCCGAATTTGAGGTGGACGATGGGACAGGAGGGGACGCATTAGAGACAGTGGAGTGTAATGTGACCAGGGCTTGTCCTTGCTCTGGTCACATAGATTTGTATAGTACATGAAGCACAGTATTCGCTACACCCAATTATATGGTAGTGATCATATGCGCTAAACAAGCTTTGAGGCTATCCCAGATTTAAGTTACTGGTTTGAGTCAATGTTATCTAAGGCATGGTTCAAATCAATGTGACACTTGAACGATTAGGCGGCTTGACGAGAATACCCTAAAGCAAGCAACCAATCGGTTTCAGGTTGGGGCATGCCAGTCCTTTGCAAAGGAGAAAGACCCTCATGAACACCGCGTGGAG
>DATLSI010000263.1:0-2906 GCA_035534255.1 Ktedonobacteraceae bacterium
ATCGTTCTGCTCGTAGACAACATAGACGCCGTCTATCAGCAGGCCCAACAAGCGCAAGCCGATATCGCCCGCCCCATCGCCAATTACCCCTGGCACATGCGCCAGTTCTGGCTCCGCCACCCCGACGGCTACTTGATCCGCCCGGCACAGCGGCTGCTCTCGGTGAATCCGGCTGCGTATCGCCGCCAGGTAGCCGATGCTTTTCAACATCATACGCCGCGCATTGCCCAGGAATTGCTCGCCGTGAAAGAGACGGCTGATGCGCTAGTACAACAGCTAGACTATCTCGGCGCGGCGACGATCTATGAAACCCTGGTGACGGAAATATTTGAGCAATCCCATCTCTACTTTGATGATGAGGCCAGATACGACGACTACTATGAGGAAGAAGCGTACTATCCAGAAGAGGAAGGATTAGATGAGCTTGTCGGCAAGTGTATTGAGGCGCTGGGCAGCTGTCTGGAGGATGCTCAGGCTGATCGCACAGCGCGTGAGAAAATCATCAACGCGCTTTTTGACATTTACCAGCATGACCTGCATGCCGAGAGCGGCCTCGGCTTCGTTGCCAGCGCCGCGGATCAGCTCGCGCAACACACAACGCCGCTGGAACGACAGACTATCGCAAAGAGGATTCGCGATTTTCTGGCCGATGAAGAGGAAAAGATTGGTGGCTCCCAGCGCAAAGCATATGGCGCGTTCTTACTGGCTCTGGGAAAAGACACCCTCGACGACGAAACCTACCTGCGCATCTGCCGCGAGACCGGTCGTACCTCTGATCTGGTTGATCGGCTTTTGACGCTTGGGCGCGTTGAAGAAGCCGCGAGTGAAACACAACGGTTTGACGATTACGCGCTCCTCGCGCTGGCCGACCTCTTTATTCAGCATGGACAGGATGCCGTGGCGGAGCGATTGGTGAAAACACGCGCTGAGAAGAAACCAGACCTGCATGGCCTGCATGTTCTGGACTGGCTGCAAAAATACTATCAGACCAGGAGCAACTATGTTGCCGAATTGGAGATCGTCGAAACGTTGTTCCACGCGCAGCCCTTTCTCAAACGCTACCAGGAACTACGCGCACTCTCCACTAAACCTGGCCTTTGGGAGACTCTACGGCTGGAGTTGCTCGCGTTCCTGGAACAAGCCAGAAAAACCACGCTCCTGATCCAGATCGCCCTGGACGAAGGCGAAATCGACAAAGCCTTGCATCTGCTCAAGGGAATCGCGAAAAAGGACCGTAACGGCTATACTTATAATGATGGTTACGGTTATTATGGATACGGCGACATCGCCCTCGAAGTCGCCCGTGCAGCCGAAGAGACGCACCCTCGCGAAGCCATAGAACTCTACCGCCAGTACGCCGAACGCCTGATCGCCCTGCGAGGCCGCCAGAACTACCAATCCGCCTGCACATATCTCGCCACCATGCGCACCCTATACGACAAACTCGGCGAACACGAGGCATGGACAACCTGCATCACAGCCCTGCGCGAGCAAAACCGCGCCCTGCGAGCGTTGAAGGAAGAACTGACGAATGCCGGGTTGTGAGCGACTTTTGCCAAATTTGCAATGTGCGATGTGGAATGGAAACCGCTAGATATGGAGGATGGTGAAGAGATACGGGTATATACGTTTACTTTGGATGAGGCGTCAGAGAGGGCGAGAGCGGATTGTCGGTGTGATTCTGAAGCTGCACTGGCGTTGTAGTTGTATACAGGGCATAGGATGTGATTTAATATGCTTATTCTAGAATTAACGAATCCTTCTATAGAAGCCCTGAACTTGTTAGGAGAAGTAAAATGTCTCTTCCTAAGTATGACGCTTTGTTTAACCCTTTATTGGCGGCAATCAAGCGGTTAGGTGGCTCAGCATCTATTGCTGAATTAGATGAAGAGGTAATTAAGAATCTTAATCTGACTGATGAGGAAATTGCTCAGCCCCATGATTATCGCATATCAGAATTACAATACCGGTTAGCATGGGCTAGAACCCATCTCAAGAAGTTTGGTCTCCTTAATAACTCTGCACGTGGGGTTTGGGTGCTAACACCTAAAGGTAGAGATATTGAAAGTGTAGATCCTCATCAAGTTATGCAAGATGCATATGGCCGTAAGAAGAACAAAAAAGGCAAAAATAATCAAGCGATAGATAAAGAATTTGAGGCTGTTTTTGATACTGAAACAATAGAAATGGCCGAAACAGTACTAGAGTACAAATGGCAAGAAGAACTTTTGGAAAGATTATTAAAATTATCACCTGCTGCCTTTGAGCGACTATCGCAGCTTTTGCTGCGCGTGTCAGGTTTTGTTGAAGTCAGAGTAACTGGTCGATCTGGAGATGGAGGCATTGATGGTGTAGGGATTGTACGGCTAGGTGGTTTGTTGGGCTTTCCAGTCTTATTTCAATGCAAGCGTTATCAAGGGAATGTAGGCCCGGGTATAGTTCGCGACTTTCGTGGAGCGATGATAGGGCGTTCCGACCGTGGACTGATCATCACTACAGGGAAGTTCAGCCGCGAGGCAAAAGCAGAAGCGACCAGGGATGGCGCTCCTCCTATCGATTTAGTAGATGGTGAGCAGTTGGTGGATAAGCTCAAGGAATTGCACCTGGGTGTAAGTGTCAAAAAGATCGAACAGGTTTCTGTCGTGCCTGAGTTCTTTGATGAGATTTAGCCGGAGGAGTCTCGCAGGAAACGAGCAGTGAAGGCTTTGGTAAAAGGTTCGTAAATTCATACTTATTTGGTAGAGTCGGTGCGCGGTGCCTGGCACGACTCGCGGATGATCAGTTCGGTGGGCAGTTCGATGCGTTCGACTTCGGCGCTGGGTTGAGCGATGTATTTCAGGAGGAGGCGGGCGGCGCTTCGTCCCATTTCCTCGAGGGGCTGGCGTACCGTCGTCAGGCTGGGATGC
>DATLSI010000264.1:0-22820 GCA_035534255.1 Ktedonobacteraceae bacterium
CTGAACACCGATAAAACCATCAGCTACGCGGTTTACACGCTCTACCAGAAGGCGCAATATGTCACCAATCTGATTAGCCTGGATAGCAAACCAGCGCAGCAGGTCAATTTGCAGGTGTTCGACGCCACCAGCAGTACGAGCAATATCGCTATTGTGCAGGACAATGTTTTGATCGGCACTGCTGATACGCAGAACGGGTTGTTAAACATTACCGAAAGTTTCGTTTTCGAGAACCTGGGCCTGACCACCTACGTCGGTTCGCTGCAGGCTAACGGGCAGAAGCCCAATGCACTGCGCTTCTCGCTGCCACAGGCGGCGCGCCAGTTGTCGCTCAAGGTGGGTTTTGACGGCTATAACATCGTTCAGGTCGATCCCGGCTTCGCCAGCGATGCCGCCATACCGCCTGGTACATCACAATTTGCCTTCTCGTTTCAAGTGCCATACAGCACGTCGCACTACGATTTCGGCTATACTATAGTCTATCCGACCGTTGATCTCTCAGTGCTGACTCCGCTGGATTACCATGCCAGTTCAGCAACGCTCACATCCCAGGGAACGGTCAACGTCAGCCAGCAGTCCTACCAGCAACTGGTCGCCAAACAACTACTGGTCGGAGCGCAGGTACACGTGGAACTTGATGGTTTACCAGTAGCCGCCGGCACAACCAGCGCGTCTCAGACCAACCAGAATCTTCCCTGGTTTATAGCTATCGTGATCCTGATGCTCGCGATTGTGGCCGCGACATGGGTGTTGTACATACGCATGCAGCGTAAGGCCAGAGCCTCTGCCCGTCGCAAACAGGCGGCGAAAGGCGCTTCCACGCGCAAAGCTACCTCGCAGCGTCCAGCACGCGAGAAGGCGCGAGAAGAAACGCGGGGCGAGCAAGAAGAGCTTCTTCATGAACTACTGGAGCTGGATAAAGCCTACGAAGCTGGTACAATAAAGAAAGCAGAGTACCAGGAACGTCGAGCGCAAATGAAGGCGCGCCTGCGCGTTGTAATGAGCGTGCAAGCCGGCGAGAAGAAGGCGGCTGTGTCAGGCGCTAAGAAAACTGCCGGCAGCGGCGGCAAGGCAAAATCGTGAGCCATCCGTATCTTGAAATTACTGGCCTGAAAAAGAACTACGGGCTAAAACCTGTGTTGCGTGGCGTCGACCTGGCGGTCGAGCGAGGTCAGCGCGTGGCCTTGCTGGGAGCTAATGGCGCTGGCAAGACGACGCTGCTGCGCGTGTTGGCAGGGTTGACCGAGCCTGACGCGGGAAAGGTATGCATTGGTGGACTGGATATCACCCGCGATGGGCTGCAGGCGCGGCGGCTGATTGGCTTTGTCTCCCACCAGCCCTATCTCTACGACGATTTGACGGTTGTAGAGAACCTGCATTTCTTCGGGCGCATGTACGCTGTAAAGCAGCGTAAAGAACGTGCCAGCATCTTGTTAGAACGGGTCGGGCTGGCGAAACGTGCCAGCGAACGCGCCAGTTCGTTATCGCGCGGGCAGTCGCAGCGATTGGCCCTGGCACGCGCCCTGTTGCATGCTCCGCGTCTGCTCCTTCTCGATGAGCCGGATACAGGGCTTGACGAAGATGGTATCACTTTGCTGGAAACGCTGCTCAATGAACATGCGCGAGACGGCGGCGCGGTCCTGTTTACGACCCACCAGCTTGAGCATGCCATGCAATGGAGCGATCGCATCGGATTATTAAATGGCGGGCGCATGGCCTATCAGCGTGAAACGCGTGAGGTAGAAGCGGGCAGTGTGCGCCAGGCATACCAGGAGGCGCTGCGATGATGTTTCTCGATCAGGCGCTGGCTATTCTCTGGAAGGATATTCGCTGCGAGCTGCGCAGCAAGCAGACCTGGATGGGTATGGGCATGTTCGCGCTGCTCGTGCTGGTGATCTTCAATTTCGCCTTTGACCTGCGCGTGGACAACAAGGCCGCTATCGCACCTGGCGCGTTATGGGTAGCCTTCGTATTCGCCAGCCTGCTGGGTCTGGGGCGCACCATCGCATCCGAACGTGAAAAGGGCTTGATGGATCGCTTAATGCTCTGCCCGGTGGATCGCAAAGCCATTTTCCTGGCGAAGCTGCTGGGCAACCTGCTCTTTATAGGCGTGGTAGAAGTGGTCGCGCTGCCGGTATTCGCGGCGCTGTTCGATGTGCCATTGTTCGGCGCGCTGCTGCCCATTGTGCTGCTCGGCACGCTGGGGGTCGCTACCATTGGCACGCTTTTTTCAGCGATGGCTGCCGCGACCCAGGCCAGAGAATTATTGCTACCAATCCTGGTATTTCCTTTGATCGTACCTGTAGTCATCAGCGCGGTGCGCGCTACCAGCGACCTGATGGTCTCAGCGCCCAATCAACCACCCTGGCTCGGCTTAATGACCGCTTTCGACGTGATATTTCTGAGCGTCTCGATGCTCACCTTTGAATTTGTCATCAAGGAATAATCCTGAAATGTAGGGACGCGATAAATCGCGTCCGTATAGGGCGTGTGGTCTCGTCTCGTTAGCGGACGCGATAAATCGCGTCCCTACATATCGAATATTTAGGAGCAATCATATGGCAGTAGTAAAACAGACGACGGATGTCAGCAATGCAACAGCACAGGCAATAAAGCCTGCGCCGCGCTTGCCTATCGCCTCTGTCATCCTGGGCGCGCTTTCATTCGCCGGCATGCTGGTCTCCATCTGGATGATTTTCCTGTACGCGCCAATGGATGCCGTGCAGGGAGAACCGCAGCGCATCTTCTATTTCCACGTGCCGATGGCGTGGCTGGGCATGCTCGGATTTGGCGTGGTGGCCGTCGGTGGTATCGGCTATCTCATCACAAAAAACGAGCGCTGGGACTGGGCTGCGCGTGCCGCGGCTGAATTGGGAGCCGTATTCATCTCGCTGGCGCTCATTACAGGCTCCATCTGGGGCAAGACCATCTGGGGCACATGGTGGACGTGGGATGCGCGCTTGACTACCACGCTGCTCCTGTGGTTCATTTACATCGGCTACCTGATGATGCGCAGCTACATGGGCCGCACGCACAGCAGCGCGCGCGCCGGAGCCGTGCTTGCCATCGTGGGCGTCATTGATGTTCCCATCATCTACGAGTCGGTCAACTGGTGGCGCACGCTGCACCCCGGACAGGAAGTGGGCGTAGCAGGCGCGCTGCCAAACTCGGTAGTGCTGACCCTGATGATCTCGCTCACATCATTCACACTCTTGTTTAGCTTCCTGATGATTCAACTTTACCAGTTGCAGCGCATGCAAACGCTGGCACAGCGCCTGCGTGTCGGTTTGGAATGAAACATGTAGGGACGCGATTTATCGCGTCCATAACTATACGCGTCCATAACCACACGTAGAGGCGCAGCGTCTGGACGCGATTTATCGCGTCCCTACATCGTCAATTTACAAAAAAGGATTACAATGAGGCGCAACGTCTGGACGCGATAAATCGCGTCCCTACATCGTCAATTTACAAAAAAGGATATAATACCATGCAAGGAACCAACTATCTTGTCGCGGCCTACATCATCGCCTGGGTCGGGCTGTTCGCCTATTTGGCGGTAGTGATGCTGCGTATTCGCGGCGTGCGCACCGAACTGGCCGCCGTTGAAGAACTGGTGCGCGAACAAAACGAGAAACAAAACAAGGAGTAAATAAAGCTATGCCAGCGACAGAAGAGACGAAAAAACCTGCCACCAGGAAAAAATATGCACCATCCAGAGAAATGTCCTATCGCCAGGCGGTGATTTCGCTGGCGATTGGCGACGTGCTGGTCTTTCTCATCTTCGTGATTCTCGGTGACACATCGCATGGAAAACTGAGCGGGTTTGCTTCCACCCTCCATATTATCCTGGTCGCGCTTCCATTCATCGCCGGCTGGTTTATCGTCTCGCCGTTCATGGGCATGTTCAAGCGCGAAATTTTCACACAGCCGCGCGCTATGGCTATTCGCACCGCCCTGGCCTGGATACCGGCCTGGGTCATCGCCATGATCTTGCGCGGCATCTTCTTCGATCACGGCGTTCCAGCACCCGCCTTTATGGTCATCGCGCTGTTGTTCAATATCGCCTTGCTGGAGATATGGCGCTGGCCCTTTGCACTGAATAATGCCGCGCGGAAACGCGGAGCATAAGGCTACGCCTTCGCAGCAGCTTTCTCGCCTCTACGCCGGCGCGGGCGTTCATGCCCGTTTTCTCCCGGCGTAGCTCTTGACGCTCTGCTCTTCGCGCCGAAGCCCTCGATGGCTGTTTCCAGCACCTGGGGGATATCGGTCGCGAAGACGAACTTCATTTGATCGCGCAGCTCTTTGGGCAGGTCTTCCATCAGGTCAAGCTCGTTCTTTTTAGGCAGAATGACGGTGCGAATGCCTGAGCGATAGGCGGCCAGCACTTTCTCCTTGACACCGCCAATCGGCATGACCTTGCCGCGCAGGGTGATTTCACCCGTCATCGCCACGTCGGAGCGCACATTATGACCGCTTGCCAGCGAGACCAGCACCGTTGTCATCGTGACGCCTGCCGATGGCCCATCTTTAGGGATAGACCCGGCAGGTACATGGATGTGCAACTGCTGATTTTCAAAGACATTGGCAGGCAGGCCCAGCGAGGCAGCATTGGAGCGCACGTAGCTCAGCGCCGTCATGGCCGATTCCTTCATCACATCACCAAGTTGGCCGGTCAGGGTAAGCTGGCCGTCTTTGCCTGGCATGGCCGCCGCCTCGATGAAGAGAATTTCACCCCCCACGGGCGTCACGCTCAATCCGGTCGCTATGCCGGGGCGGTCGATGCGCTCGGCTGCTTCCTCGAAGAAACGCTGTCGTCCCATGTAATCCGCGAGTTGCTCGGCTGTCACGTGAATGGGCGTTGCCTTGCCTTCTGTGACCTGTTTGGCGACTTTGCGGCAGAGCGAGCCGATCTCGCGTTCCAGGTTGCGAACGCCCGCCTCGCGCGTATAGTCGCGCGCGATACGCCGCAGCGTGTCGTCATCCACGAGCAGTTCGTCGGCTTTCAGACCATTGGCCTCTAGCTGTTTGGGTAGCAGGTATTTGCGCGCGATGTGCAGCTTCTGCTCTTCCGTATAGCCGGAGAGTTGCAGTATCTCCATACGGTCACGCAGCGCGGGCGGGATCGGCTCAAGCGAGTTGGCGGTCGCGATAAACATCACCTTCGACAGGTCAAAGGCCAGGTCGAGGTAGTTATCGCGGAAATTGTAATTCTGCTCCGGGTCGAGCACTTCCAGCAGCGCCGACGAGGGGTCGCCGCGCCAGTCTGCTCCAACCTTGTCCACCTCGTCCAGCATGATGACCGGGTCGTTGGCTTCCACGCGCCGCAGTGTTTGAATAATGCGCCCCGGCATAGCCCCGATATAGGTGCGGCGATGGCCGCGAATCTCGGCCTCATCGCGAATGCCGCCCAGCGACATGCGCGCGAATTTTCGGCCCAGGGCGCGCGCGATCGATTGACCGAGCGAGGTCTTGCCAACGCCCGGAGGGCCAACAAAGCACAGGATCGGCTCGCGGTTGATCTGGCGTGTCGCTTCCAGCGAGGCCAGCGGCTGCGTTGGCCGTTTGTTTTCCGCGTCTTTGCCCTGCTGCTCTGCCTCGTCCATCTCGCGGTCGTGTTTGATCTGCTCCGCCAGCCGCTCCTCTTTCAGGCGGCGCACCGCCAGGTATTCCAGGATGCGATCCTTGATCTTCTCCAGGTCATAATGGTCGTGGTCGAGCACCTGGCGCGCGTATGGCACGTCGATCTTTTCACCCGTGCCCTTGCTCCAGGGCAGGCTGGTCAGCAGTTCAAGGTAGGTGCGTATCATGCTGTATTCGGGCGAAGCGGTTGGCATCTTTTCGATGCGGGATAGCTCGCGATTAGCTTCTTTCAGGGCTTCTTCGGGCATCTTTGCTTCGTCGATCTTGCGGCGCAGCTCGTTGATGGTGGCCTGCTCTTCGCTCTCCTCACCCAGTTCGCGCTGGATGGCCTTGAGTTGTTCGCGCAGCAGGTACTCGCGCTGCACCTTGCCCATCTCTTCCTGGGCGCTGGTCTGAATCTTGCGGCCCAGTTCGAAGATTTCCAGTTCGTGCGCCAGGTATGTGCTCAGGTTTTCTAGCTTGGCGCGCACGGAATCGAGTTCGAGAATCTTCTGCCGCAGTTCCAGTTCCATCTGCACGTAGGTGGCGATGACATAGACTACCTGGCGTGCCTCTTCCATGTTGAGTGTGGCCGCGGCTACGTCTTCGCGCGCGTTCTGCACCAGCGTCACCAGCCGTTGGAAGTAGCTCACAACATTGCGCTTAATGGCCTCTGTCTCGTCGTCATTTTCCTGGATTTCCGGTCTGGCGGTTACATGCGCGACGAGGTAGGGCTTGTCCTGCGTAAATTCGCCGATATCGACCCGTTCCAGGCCCTGTACGATGATCTGGATGGTGCCATCGGGCATGCGGATCATGCGCGCGATGCGTGAAACTGTGCCGACTTTGAAAATGTCATCGGGACCAGCCTGTTCGGTTTCGGCGGATTTCTGCGCTACCAGCGTCACCAGGCGATTGCCGCGCATGACCTCATCGATCAGGCGAATCGAGCGTTCCTGCCCTACGCCGAGCGGTTGCACCGAAAATGGGTAGACGACGGTATCTTTGAGTGGCAATACTGGTAACACGTCGGGGATGCTCAACTCTTCTTCGTCATCCTCACCCCGGCGGCGACCATCTAACCGTTTGGGCGACGCGGATTCGTTCGCGTTGTCCTTCTCCGCTTCTTCAGTATCCGATATATCTTCGACCGTCTCAGTTGTCGCGAGATCGGCAGCCTGCTCGCTAACTTTCGTCCGTTTCTTGCGTTTGCGCGAAGGAACATCTGAAGGGACCGCGTTTGGCGTGTCCTCGTCCATTTCCTTCATGTTTGCTTGTTTGTGTTCCATATCTTCGTTTTTTTGATCGTTATTCATATGCGCCTACTTCACTAAACCTCTATACATCCATCCCACTGTCATTCAACAGGATGTGTTTTTCCTTTTGCCTGGGCAACATAACCCACAGGAAGCCATTTTCATAACGCGCCTCAACCGCCTCACTATCAACCAGCATGGGAATGAACACTTCCACGCGGAACGGGCCATAACGTATCTGTGCTTCGTGATAGTGTAGATTCGCCCCGTGTTCGTGGTCATCGTAGCGTTCACCACTGACCACCAGGGCATCTTCATACAGCGTCACCTCGATATCCTCTTCTCGCATGCCCGCCAGTTCAATTTTTACCGTCACCATCTCTGCCGACTCGTGGATATCGGCGAGCGGTCGCCATGTGACGGAGTGCTGGAGAATGGATGGTTGGTTTTGTCCAAGAACGTCCTGCATAATTTGCCTGTAATGACGTTCGATTTGTTGCTGTGACCCGTCAATATAGCGGTAGGTCACATATCGATAACGCATACGCATAAACTTCTCACCCCACAGAGAATCCCAAAAATCGCGAAATATGGCAAAAGGAACAGGGGCAACTACGCGTGACTCCCCCTCTTTTGCCATACCAGTTTGCAAGTCAATAAGTTGTGGAAGAAAATCAGAGCGCGAGATCCTTTTCGCCGTTCGCCAGTGCCTGCTGGCACTCCGGGCACAGATACTCGTACTCGGAATGACTGTCTGAAAGCACATCGCTCTGGATAATACGAGCATCGCGCAAACGAGTGACCTTGTTGCAGCGCGCACAGGTGACAAGCGGGTCGGAGATGGCGGTACGACGAGTTCCAAGAACGTCTTCCTGCATGGCCGCTACCTGCCTTTCTTTTCTGTTTCAATAGTCACGAACACGTAATTAACCAGGGGTAGCCACCTGTGAACAGTGATTCTCCCCCGGGGTTGTATGTGCATGCTTTCAATTTTCAATTTATGGCTTTCGTGCCGGGATTCGCTCAGAACCCCTATTGATTATGGCACGTGGGATGCAAAAATGCAAGTATTTCACCTTGTCATCGTGGTAAAAACGTGCTACTATGTTTCTATAGCGTTCATGCTTCTTCACCGTTGTTAGTGCGTCAGGCATGCGTCTGTTAACATTTTAGGCTTTTCCCTGTTTAATGGGTTTCTACATTGTAGCGCGTGATTGCTGGAATACTGAAAGCAAGGACATAATGATCACGCAAGTTAAGCGTTGGCTGCACACCATGTTCTCGTGGTGGCCCTGGAGACAGATGCCCCCGCTTGAATACAGGCATGTCGGTGGTATATTTAGCAAGGGGACGCCTCAGGAAGGGATTTCACTCTCCGCTGTAGATGGAACGACGCCCCAGTCGAGCATGATTCCGCGCCTCTCCACCATTGATGAACGCCCTGAGCGCATTATTCAAGCGCAAATACCCGCGACAGGCGATTTTGCTGAAACGCCTCTGCCACCGTCTTTAAGGCCTCTACTAGATATTTCAACTGAGCCTGGCGAAGCAGGCAAGCATGACGCCGCTTCCTCTGTCCCGTCTACACCTACGCCACAACAACGGCTGGAATTTTTGCAGTATCTTGTCAAACGCGGAATTGTCAACGAAGGCTTCGAGGAAAAGTAGGAATAACGAATAGCGGCCTGCGCGTGGGCTTGTCCACGCGCAGGCCGCTATTCGTTATTCGTTATTCCGCAGCCTTAAATCCCTGCGCTCTGGCTTCATCCTCTGAGACGAAGTAGACCAGGTCGCTTGTATCGAGTTCTGTATCGACGGGGTAATAGCATTTTGTGCTGAGCACTCCCACGAAGACGGCATTCTCAGGGCGTTGCGTGCCTTCCACTCCCACCGCTTCTAAGGTAGCAACGGTAGCGCCGCTCTGGTCATAGTGGCGAATTTCGCCCGCTGGGTGAGCCACTTTGCCATTCCATACGCCATTCTGCGGCAGCTCGATAGACTGATCCTCCTCCTCGGCCTGCTTGATGGCGCGACCTCGCACCAGGCGATAGGTGATACCGCCTGCGATGACGAGGCCAACTCCGAATCCGATAACGGTCCAAAGCACGGGGTTCTGCTCGCGCACCGGTTCGAGCAATTCTTCGCTGCGCTTCGCCAGGTCGCGTGTGGCCTTGCGCCCGCGCTTCGCCAGGTCATGCGTCACTTCTCCACCGCGTTCAACCAGTTCTCCGGTCAGATTTTCGCCGCGTTTGAGTACATCCTGACCCCACTCGAAACCACTATCGCGCAGTTGTGCCAGCAGTTTACGGCGCTGTCTGGCTTCCTCGCGCACCGCTTTGCGCAGTTGGCGTGATTGCGCCTGCAACTGACCGGCCTGGGCGCGCAAATTCTGCGCCTGCTCGATGGCCCGCTGGCGGCTTTCTCGTGTCAGTTCCTCCAGCCGCTCGCGAAAGTCGGTCTGGCGGCTCTGCGCAACCTCAGGAATGGACTGCGCGGAAGCAACTAATGCTTGCGAACCCTGGCGCGCGCGCTTGAACCACGCGTTGATGACCGGACCGGCCAGCGTATAGGTAAGTAGCGCGGTCCGCAGCCAGCGTCCCTGACCTCTTTGCCCGTTATTTGCCTGATTCTCTGTGTTCATCCGAAGTACTCCTTCTAATCCTTCTATCCCCTGCTAATTAGGTAGGCTCAACTTGCTTGTCGGGGGAAACATCCAAAAATATTCCCCATGCAGATTTATCTTGCTGTATGCGTACAAGTAGTAGTATGTCAGCTTGTGCGGCTGTATGTCAAGGAGAAAACAGGGCGACCCTCGCGGTCGCCCTGGACGGGGTTTGCTTACGGTTCGCCCTCTATGGCTTTTTCGCTCAGGTTCAGCACGAGACGGCAGAAGTGCAGCAGGGACGTGGCAGATTCTAGATAGGCTTCGTCGCTGGATGTTGTCTGCTGTGTGACGGCGGCCCGCTTGCGGAGCGCGCGAAGAACCACCATTACATCTTCTTTGGAGGAATTATCCAGGTCGCCACGCTGCATCAATGAAATAACCTGGCGCACTATAGAGTCTACTTCGAGGCGCATCTGGCTGAGATCGGTCAACCAGGGGTCTGTATAACTTTCAGAGGCGATATTGTCAAAGATATATGCATCTACCGATGGCTCTTGCGCGTGCGTCTGACGTTTGGCATTATTACGGGTCAATTTGCTTTTGGACCGGAGGTGAGCACTGGATGCTTCTTGTGTGACCCCTAGCTCACGTAGCAGCTCGGCGAGTTCTTCTTGCCAGCCAGCCATGGAACACCCTCCTTGTAAATAACAGAGATGTTGGACTAGAACTTGCCCGCTTTCCCTTCTTCCAGCCTCACTCGAAGTGTAACACAGTGTGTCACGCTTGTAAATGGGCTTACGCTCAACGAATTTCTGGTTGCATCATATCAAGCAGAAACATCCCAATTCTCAGAAACATCCCAATTCTATAGAGTGGCAATGGTCAGGGCGGAGAAGGTACAATCAGAGGAATAAGGTGATAATAGAAAGAAGGACTGTTCATGTGCTGGAAATCTTACGCGAGGCATTGCGCGCGGGAGCGCACCCCGAATACTTTCTAACAATTCCCGGTGCGGCTGAAATTCTGTTTCAGGAGGCGTCCGACGAACAGTTGCGTTATATTCCCGTGGCACGGCGTATGATTGCTGAAGAGTATGAAGCTGCTTTAACAATTCTGGCCCCGGAAAATACCAGGTCGCTCAGCGGGGCTGATCCTCAGCGCGTAGCCGTAATGCAACAGGCGGTCAGCGAACTGGTAGCTACCCAACTAAAGCGCACCCGACCTGACCTTCTCTATAGAGGGACGTTCGTTCATCAATGATGATGCCCACTATAATATGCCGGGCGGCGAATTTTTTACCGGCCCGGTCGAGCATTCGGCCAATGGATTCATTCGCTACAGCTTTCCGGCCACGTTCCAGAGCCGCTCCATTGATGACATACGCCTGCGCTTTGAAGATGGTGTGGTGGTCGAGGCGAGCGCCGCGCATGGTCAGGCATTTCTGGATAAAATGCTGTCGCTGGATGAAGGCGCGCGCCGCCTGGGCGAATTTGCCTTTGGCAATAACAAAAACGTTGATCGCTGCATCAAACACACCCTTTTCGACGAGAAAATGGGTGGCACCGTCCATCTCGCCCTGGGCGCGAGCATTCCACAAACAGGCGGCGTGAATCAATCGGCGCTGCACTGGGACATGGTCTGCGATTTGCGCAGCGGTAGCGAGGTGCGTGTGGACGGCGAGCTTTTCAGCAAAGATGGCCAGTTCGTCATTTAAGATGAATTGAATACGGGAAGGCAAAAATGGCAGCGCCATCTTTACCTTCCCGTATTTTTAAAGCATGGGGCGAATGGAGTGAATAGTATAGTTGGTCACGCCGCCGGGCGTTGAAACCGTCACGTGGTCGCCTACCTGGTGTCCCATCAACGCTTTGCCGACCGGCGCTTGATCGGAGATCAGGCCGGATTTGGGATCAGCCTCGAAGGTCTCCACAATCTTGAATGTGCGAGTTGCTCCGGAATCGGCCTGCACCTCAACCTGCATGCCGATACGCACGGTGGGTGGGCCTTGCACGTCAGCATGCATATCGCCAGTCATAATTTCCGTGACCGCGAGCAGGCGCTCCAGTTGCAGGATTTCACCCTCTGTTTTCGCCTGTTCGTTTTTAGCGTCCTCGTAGGCGCTGCTTTCGCTGATATCACCGGCTTCTTTCGCTTCATGGATATAATCAGCGATCTCTTTTCTTTTGATGGTGCGCAAGTATTCCAGGCGCTCTTGCTTTTTCGCAAAGCCTTCGGGAGTCAAACGATACACCTTTTGTTCTGACTTCGCCTGGGATGTATCACTCTGTCCACCAATACTCATAGTCTACTCCTCCCTGGTGTCAGGGGAAATGGGGAACACGACCCCTGCAAAAAACCTCATTTAGACATGCAGCAGATTATACGTTCTGAATTACCAGACGTCAAGTGGCTGAAGTCACTTTTTTACACAAACCGAAAATTTCCCGCGAGGGCGCGATTTAGCGCGTCGCAACCCGGCATTATCTTTCCCACTAGACCGGCGTTTGTGGATAGCCTGGTGTCAGATGTCCCATACGGAACAGTTGAGAGCCACATACTGAGCAGGTACCCTGGACCGCGATGCGTCCATTTTTCATTGTTACTTCGCGCGCGTTCAGTATAAGCCTTTTCTCTTTGCATTTTATGCAATAAGCCTCCACTCGCGGCTTGACCGTATTGCCTGTCTCTTTTGTCTGATTGGTTGGTGCCTCTGGTGAACTGCTTGCTTCGCTAGCATTGCTCGATGCCGGTGTTTTGGCGGCCTTCAGAGCTGGCTCTAAGCTCCATTGCAGGATGCTTTTCACTACGGATTCGGGTAGTTCCTCTTGAACGGCAGAGGCGGTCTGCTGTAATAATATTACCTGCGTATGTTCTGATCCCCAGTAGGGGCCTGACGTATCGTGCTCTTGCCTGGCGTTCTGCAATTCTCCGGTTCCCCAGATAAGTAACGTTGGCTGTTGCAATTTTTGAATATCAGCAGAGACATCGCTGGAAAGATTGCCGGCGAGCCAGTCCATCGGCGCGTGCTCCGCTCCAAATTGATGCGTCGTAGCATACATATAATCTGGTGGCGGGTTACTCGAACCGCTTGCTAACGTTTTTCTAATCAGACGTTCAGGTTGACCATACTTCAAACGACTGTACAGGCGCGTTACCGCAACCAGCAGAGGATACAGCAGCGTTTGCGCCTGTTTCACTATGATGATTCTGGCTGGTAACACGTTGGGAAGCACAGGAGCAAGCCTGAATGCTCCAGCCTGAAAGCCGTATAAGGCTGTTGGCGAGAGCAGCACCAGTCGTGTGCAAAGATCCGGCGCGTTAGCGGCGACGGTTATGGCGTAATTGCAAGATAGGCGGCTTGCCACAAGCGTAACCGGTTCTCCCACGACGTGGGTAAGAAAATCGTGGATGAACTGTGTATATATATCAGAGGTATAGTCGATATCTGGACGATCTGAGAGGCCAAAGCCGAGCAAGTCGGGGGCATAGACTCGGTAGCGCGTTGCAAGTGCAGTCATGATTGAGCGCATTTCATAGGCCGAGGTGGCCAGTCCAGGCGTATGGAGAAGCACCAGAGGCGGCATATTCCGCTCACCCAGCAATTTGTAGAAGATATGGCCGTATTTCCACCTGTATAAATGAGCTTCTCCGGGCAGTGGACTCTCTAACGGCTGAGGCGTTTCTAATAAGTGACGAAACGCGATCAGTCCGGCCAATACAAAAGAAGCGAGCGCGCTCAATCCCACTATCCGCACAAGCAGCCGTACAGCTCTTGTAACATATTTCATAGTCTAAGTATCTCCTCATCAGATGATCTTTGACAACCGAATGCAGAAATCATGCTTTATCGCGTTCTTAGTATAGCATAGGATGGTTACCGGCAGTCATGCTAATCGTTTAGTGTACTACATACGTCATATATATAGAGACATGCAAACTTTTAAGGGTAGAAATATGCGAATTATACATGATCCAGATGAAATAACAGAAACGGCAAGGGGATGGCTCGCCGGTGGCCCGGTAGGATTCATTCCCACCATGGGCTACCTTCATGCAGGTCATGCCGCTTTGATTCAGGCTGCGCGGCAGGAGTGTGAGTATAGTGTTGTCAGTATTTTCGTCAATCCGCTCCAGTTTGGGCAGCATGAAGACATTTCACTCTATCCGCGTGATCTCGCGCGCGATATGCAGCTTCTGGAGAATGAACAGGTTGATGTTGTTTTTATTCCCCGCGCTGAAGATATGTATCCCCCCAATTTTTCTACCTACGTCACTCCTGCCGGCCCGATAGCCGAGCGACTGGAAGGCGCGTTTCGGCCCGAAAATATGCGCGGGTATGCCACCATTATTACCAAATTATTTCAACTGGTGCGCCCAGACGTGGCCTATTTTGGGCAGAAAAACGCCCAGCGCGTGGCACTCGTTCATCAACTCGTGCGTGATCTCAATATTGATGTAAAGGTACAGGTATTGCCGACTGTTCGTGATGTCGATGGTCTGGCCCTGGGAAGCTACAACCATCTACTCTCTCCTCCAGAACGGCAGGCTGCATTGCAGCTTCATCAAGCATTGCTTGCCGCGAAAGCCTTGATTGAACAGGGCGAGCGCCATCTCACTCTCATCGAGCGTGCTATGATCGCCGTCACAGCCGCCACGCCCCTCATCAAGATAGAGTATGCTACCGCCTGTGATCCCCTCACGTTTGAACATCCAGGCGATACGCTGCCGGCCAATCCCGCGCACCTGTTGCTGGTGATCGCCGCGTGCGTCGGCTCGCAGCGCCTGACAGATGCCATCCTCCTGCGAGATGGAAACTGGCAGATCTAATTCCCGCTTTCAGCCCATTTTTGGAAAAGCTCCTTATACTGAAAGTGAAGCTATCAAAGAGAAGGAGTTTTTGTGGCTAGAGTTAATAAACGTTGGCGATTGGGTCTTTTATTGGTTGTACTGGCGGCGTGTATCATTGCAGCCGCCTCGTTCAGTCATCTACTTTTCGCTCAGCGAGCTATAAATACACAGGGCAAAACTGTGAAAACTCCCTCCTTATCGGCTACCGTCACCATTCCTGTCGATAAGAATCTGTTTGAGCCTTTTATCCTGCCGGTTCAGCCAGGTACAACCGTCACGTGGCAAAATAACAACGCGCACGCGCGCATGTTTGCTACTACGCCAGATCACAACACGTTTTTGAATCCCCAGGGCTTCGCGTTCGATGTCTCGAGTGGGCAACACGCGCGCTTTATTTTCACTAAACCTGGCCTGTACCATTACTATGAAACGCGCCTGGATAGCTGGAATAGCACATTTTCTCGCGTGGTCGCGGGGCGCGACAAAATTAACTACCCGTTGTCAATGGAAGGAGTAATCTGGGTGCAGGGGCCGATTGCCAACCTCCCATCTGCTGATATCAATTTCATGCTGAACGGCCACGACGTTTTCGCCACTGAATTTCTTGCTATCGCTCGTGGTGGAGCGGTTACGTGGCGCAACCTCGACCAGGAAGTGCATTTTATAGGGCTGGTCGGTGGATGGTCCTCGCCGGTCAATCCGGTCGATATTGGCCTGTATCGACTCTCTGGTACAGATACTGTGCCTGGTGGGGAATTTACTACCGTCCTTTTTGATACGCCTGGACTATATTACTATTATTGCCGCAATCATGACCAGGTTGATCCAGGCGATCAGCGGGTGGTCGCACTGAACACGGTATCCGAATTTCCCATCCCAATGGAAGGATTTGTGCTGGTAGTGTAGTTTTCCTGCCGCCAAAGCGCCTCCGCTTCAAAGCATTGTAGAAATCCTCGCTTCTGCCGATACCTCTATGCAAGGGCAGACCTGATTGCCCTGTATATGCTATGAATGTGAGGACTAAATTTGTGAGCGTTTCTACCCGGCATGTCTCGCAACCTTTCGTGGCATCGCAGGATGTGAAATCAGAGAAGCAGAGGAAGCGCGGCGGGTTTCATCCCCTGCTGAAGATACCGATTGTCCCGCGGCTCGCGTTCGGTTTACTCATCCCTCTCCTGCTGGCGGCGTTCGCCTTGAGCAGTGTTGTCTGGCAGAGTCAGCAGTTGCAAATTCATGAAACAGCCGTTTATGAATCACTGGCGCAAGGAAATACCACACTGCATAACGCGGTTGACGGTTTGGAGCAGTTGCAGAGCAATATGCTTGGCATGCTCAATGATGCTGTTTTACCCGAGACATCGCTGCAAACAATGTACGGAGATAGCGGATCTATACTCCTATCTATGACGAAAGTGGATACCGCCATCAATGACTACCATCAGCATGACCTTCTGAGTCGCTATCCTGAGCTTATCAATCTTTTTGTGCAAGCCGGTCATGGCTCCCTCCTGGCGCAGCAGAGCGCGTCCAGCGACCAGGCAGTATCTACCTGGAACTCGTATCGCTTAACGCTGCAAATGATGCTCAACTCTCTCAATGGGGGAGACGCGGCGGATGCGAACTTCGCGCAGCAGAACCTCGCTGGACAAGAATATGCGGATAGCATGGGGGCGCTGCTGCGGCTCATCCAATTCAATGATAGACTGGTGCCCGCGGTGCATGATGCTATCAATGTCGAGCAACGAGGGTTGCTTGTGACAACGATCATAGCGGCATTGTGTATCCTGCTTGGCATAGTGATAGTTGGCTGGCTCGTCTTTGCTACGCTTGTGCAAAGGCTACAACGATTGCGCCAGGTGGTGAAGTCAATCGAAGGCGGCGATGTTGATGCCAGATTGGAAGTTGTAGGACGTGACGAAATTTCCGGCGTTTCCAGTTCTATCAACGATATGCTTGATACCATTGTAGGGCTGCTTGAAGAAACCAGGCACCAGCGCGACGAACTGGCGAATGCCGAAGAACTTAAGCATCTGCACCAGGAGTTGCAGAGCAAACACGAGGCATTGAACGAAGCCAATGCCCGCCTGGCTGCTCTGGCGACAACCGACCCGCTCACTTGTTTGCCCAATCATGGCGCGGTAATAACCCGTCTCGAAGAAGAAATTTCGCGCTGTCAGCGGACGCAAGAATCATGCGCCGTGCTGTTTATCGACCTCGATCATTTCAAACAGATCAACGATACCTACGGACACCGCGCCGGTGATGCCGTGCTTTGCGAGACTGGTAAAAGGTTAAGAACAGCTTTACGCCTGGAAGATTTTGTCGGACGCTATGGCGGCGAGGAGTTTGCCATTGTCTTAACCGATTCCGCGCTTGCTGATGCCCAACAGATTGCCGACCGCTTGCAGCGCGTGCTGGCCGATGAACCATTTACCTGGCAATCTGAAGACTCATCGCTGACAACTTCTCTTTCAATCACGGGTAGTATTGGCATTGCAGTGTTTCGCGAACATGGACAGACATACGAAACGCTGATTGAAGCCGCGGACTCGGCCATGTATCACGCGAAACGTACCGGGCGCAACCGGGTATGCATTTCGGGTGATGAGAAAAAATTCATGCAGGAGGCGCTGGGCGCAGTTGCGAATGAGTATACTCCTGACTCACTCGTGTTGCAGGCGCTTACTGCCGTCGCCAGCGCTCACGATGGAGATACCAGCGCGCACTCGATGCGCATGGTGCATATGGCCGAAAGAGTCGCGCGCGTCTTAGGGTGTTCCGAGGAAGAGATGCAGTTGGCGCGCCTGGCCGCGCTGCTGCACGATATCGGTAAAGTTGGTATCCCGCACGAAATCCTGCACAAGCCTGGCCCCCTGACCGATGATGAATGGTCGGTGATGCGCCGTCACCCCAACATCGGGCGGCAGATCCTGTCGCAGGCAGGCGGAAAGTTTGAACTGCTCTCGCATATTGTGGTCGCGCATCACGAACGCTGGGATGGTAAAGGCTATCCCTATGGATTGAGTGGCGCATCTATTCCGCTGGGTGCGCGTATCCTCACGGTAGCCGATTCCTTTGATGCAATGACTTCAGACCGGCCTTATCGCAAGGCAATGTTGATCTCCGTAGCCCGCGAAGAGCTACGGCGCTGCTCCGGCAACCAGTACGACCCGCGCGTAGTCGCCGCCTTCTTACAGGTGCTTGACGAGCAGTACGCGTCGAAAACGCGCATAGACCAGCCAGAACTCACGGAATCAGGTTCGTCTCTTCATTGAGCGACAACACAAAGCGCGCTATCAATTCCGCGGTATCGTCGATATCTTTCAGCGAGACGATTTCAGACCCACTATGCATGTACCGGCATGGGATGTTTAACAAACCGGTGGCAATGCCGCCTCGCGCTACCTGAATGGCGTCATTATCGGTACCCGTGCATCCAGACTGGATATCATACTGGTAAGCGATAGCAGCTTCCTCGGCTGTTTTCTGGAGTTGCTGGTAGACTCGCGGATTCACAAAACCGCCGATTGTGATGCCCGGCCCGCCGCCGAGCTTCACATCGCCCAGCCGGATTTTGGATGTTTGTGGGTGATCAGACGCGAAGGTTACATCCACGGTGAGGGCGATTTGCGGATCAACACTATACGCGCCTGTCTGCGAGCCGCGCGACCCGACCTCCTCTTGCACGGCGGACACCAGAAAAACGGCGGCGTGTAGTTGTTCGCGCCGCGCCCGCAAACGCTGCATGGCCTCGATAACCGCGCACAGACCAGACTTGTCGTCCAGCGCGCGCGAGACGACGCAATCTCCCCGCAGCAATTCGAGTTGCGCCGCGCGCGTTGCCGCGCAGCCGAGTGGCACAAGTTGCTGCGCCTCTTCGCGGCTCGAAACACCAATGTCGATCCACATGTCCTGCAAACTGGGCGCTTTGCCGCGCTCTTCGCCTTCCACCAGGTGAGCTGCCCGGCAGCCTAAGACCCCGCGCACAGGTCCGCCGGGCGTATGTACCGCGATCCGTTCTCCCTGCAAGGTTGTCGGATCAAATCCCCCTATGGGCGTAAAATAAAGGAAACCCTGCTCGTCGATATAACGAATGAGGAAGCCAATTTCGTCGCAGTGCGCCGTCAGCATCACACGTGGATAGCCTGTCGGATTGAGCGATGCGATCACATTGCCGTGTACATCGGTGCGCAGCTCATCAGCAAATAGCTGCAATGCTTCGCGCACGACCTGCTGTGCCTCTTGTTCAAAGCCAGAGGGACTGGGCGCGCCGACCAGACGCTCTAAAAGCGCGAGTTGAGATTCATACATAAAAATAATACCTCCTGAAAAAACCAGGGCGGGGACAAGCCCACGCCCGTACCCTGTCCGGCTTCGCAAGCCGCTTCGTAGCAGGGTACGGGCGTGGGCTTGTCCCCGCCCTGGGGATGCGTGTAAATTATCTCACGAATTGTTTCAATACTTCATCGACACCGGGGTGCTGCCGATTCAGGCGCAGGTCTTCCGCTCCGCCCGGATCGGTTTGCACCAGCAGGATGTTTTGCTGGATGCAGGTATTGAGCAACTCGCGCGCGGATTCTCGTGTCAGGCGGCCCCGGAAACGATTTTTTGGGTTTATGGGATCACCGATAAAGTTAGACACACCAATAATCGTGCGCCATGACCAGTTGCGGTCAATGTAATCCAGGAATTGCAAAAATTGGGGGTCAAGCACATCCATTGGATAAGACGAAGAATTGGCGTATTGAGACGCAGACATACTCGACATGCCTGGATTAATAGCGGACATGCTGCCCGTATTGCCGGACATGGACATAGGAGCATAGCCAGAGTCGATCAGTTGACCACTAATAGCGGTATTTCCACCTGGTACGAGGGGTACAAATTGATTCGCGCTGCTTACAAGATCCCGGCTAACGGTTCCAGGTATTCCAACAACAATCACTGTTTTGTTTAGACGTAGCTTTAAACGAGCACTAATGCGGGTGAAATCTTTGTCACCAGTCATTAAGACGAATGTAGAGATAATGGGACGATCAAAGACAGTTTCAATAATATCCATCAGCATATTGAGGTCTACGGTACTTTGCACGACCGTGCTTTGTACGATAGTGCTTGACCCACCAGCGCCAACAGCAGGGAGATGACCTGTGTTTCCCGAATGCACCACTGAGGTCGAGGGGCTTGTAGACGGGTAAGCAGGATATCCCAGAGGGCCGGTGCTGCCGGGATTGAGCGAGCCGACAGGACTTGCTTGCCCATAAGCGGTGAATGGCTGGAATTGCCGGACAGCCTCCCGCTGCTGGTAATCCTGCACATACCTTTCTTCGGTCAGCGCTTCATTGTCTTCTAGCAAGCTCTCGTCCAGATCAGGCTGCCTGGGCTCAGGCGAATCCTGATAGCCTGACCAATCATTTCCTGCCCCCGATGGAGGGATTGCAGGCAATGGGCCAGAATTACTGAGAGGGCCGGTCGGCCATTGACGCGGATAGGCACCTGTTCCCTGTTCTGTTACCATTCCAGGAGAACCAGGTGTTCCTGTAGGGGAATTAGGTGAGTTAACAGGAGGGTAATGGACCGTTCCCATTCGAATGCGGTCCCGCTGTTTCGCGGGGCAATCAACCCTGTCAATCATCGCCGCCGTTAAGCTTCCTTTGAATGGTTCGGGTTGGCGAGACCAGTCCGCATAAGCGCGAGCCACCATCACCGTTCCATACCGACGCGCCACCGCGATCAATTCCTGTGGGTCTGGTTCCCGCCGCTGGATATTCAGCATACTGTATCGGATGTTCTCAAAATCGATGAATAGAGCAATTTCTTCAGGCATATTCTTCTCCTCTCATAGGGAGAAACCGCGCAGCCAGGATGTATGATTTGTTCAGGTACATGAAATCATTCGAAGCACTGTTCAGCCAATTGGCTTCTCCTGCTTTCCTATTAGCTATGAGCATATCATACTTTCCCCGTAAAGTCGAGTGTCTGCGCTTTACATTATGTTTCTGCTATGATATAGTCTAGGTAAATGAATGCATAAAGGGCGTAGTACGTCTGTAAGCCACGGTTCTCTGCAAAAGAGTTTGATACAATGGAGTTAACAACAACATCATCCACCCTCGATAACAAGATAGATAATACGGTTTGTCCCGTTGCCCGCACAGCCAGGATTATTAGCGGAAAGTGGACATTACTTATTATCCGTGATTTGGCCTCTGGTGTCAAACGCTTTAATCAACTCGAACGATCCCTGCATGGTATCAGTCCCAAAACACTTTCGGAGCGCCTGCGTACTCTGGAAGAAGAGGGAATCATCCTCCGCCAGACCTTTGCCGAAGTCCCTCCTCGCGTCGAATACACCCTCACCGACAAGGGTTGTGATCTGATTGAGATGGTCGAATGCATGCGATGCTATGGCAAACAATGGTTATGCGATGCCCCCGATCTGTAGGGACGCGATTGATCGCGTCCACCGACGTAAATAACTACTGACACGAACAGAAAATCCTCCACCGCCAGGTATAAACAAAAACCGGGGATATTCCCCGGTCCTTCTGTTTGTTCGCGTAATTATCGGATGCCAGGCTAGTAATTCGCGCCAACCAGTTCGCGTCTGTGCTCAGCCAGGAAACGATGGAGAGTTCCTTCGTTCTCTACGGTCACATGACGCTCTTCTACCTGACCTTCAGAACGACTTACCAGATCATATAGACCGGCAATATCGTAGTGCATCTGCACCTGAAGGTGGCCTTCGCTATTGAAGCCTTCGATAAAGAGGCCGTCGTCTTCTTCGTGAATCGCGATGCTTTTCACTCCAACTTGATCGAGCACCTGACCAACGGCGTGCAGGATGCTTGCATAACTGAACGTGGCCCGCATTGTTCCCTCCCATAAGGCGTGGAGATAGACAACCATTGTACTATTGTGAGACCGCACTGTCGCTAAAATTACAACACGGCAAAAGAAAATGTGTAAATCACACATTCACAGTTTACCATATCGTTTACCTGAACGTCAAGGTCAATGCTTCCCATTGGCCATTCCCGCCGATGTTGTCCAGGGACCACTCGATTGCAGGGCTGGCGTTGGCCCGGTCTGTCCCCGTCCAGGCGCATTGAGAATTTCGATGGCCTTGAGCCGCCAGAAGCGCGCGCTGGCCGGTCGTTTCAAGGTGAGGTACTCGGCAAGTTCCTCGTCAGTTATATGAGGATTATTCCTGAGCGCCTCAATTGTCATCTGGAGCTTATCCGGGTTTCCTTCGCCCTGCACACTGGCTGCTGGTGTCCCCATGCTTTGACCCGTCATTGCGTTCACTTCGTCTCGCTCAATAGCTACAATATGTCCGGTGATGGGCCGGTTGGCATTGTCGGCCTGCGTTTCCTGTGTGGCAGCCGTAGGTGCCTGGTTTAGCGTGCTCTCCATGCCTGGCTCTGTGCTGGCGCTTGCCCTATTGGTGATCGACAGCAGGCTGGCAGCATTGAAGCGACTTCCGCTCGTCAGTGCGCGGCGCAAGGTCGCGATGGGCAAGCTCGTCTGCCGCGCAAGCTCCGTCAGCGCGGAAAGTTGCTGAGCTTTCTCCTGCTTCTCTTCGGTGGACGTCTCTGAAATCGTTTCGGCCATCATGGTATACACAATGCCCAGCAGTGGAAAAGCGCTTGCCATAAAGGGGAATACGCTGGTCAACCAGGGCGCTGCCGACTCAGCGGAGCTTAGCATCGTCGGGCTGTGGAACTGCTTCGCGTAGGCCCAGTTGACGATCCAGGAGAACACCGTACACATCACTATCAACAGCCAGTGTTGCCAGACTGCCTTGGGCGTGCGATAGCGGCGGTACCGCTGGAATGCAGTCCATGAGAGGAGATAAATCGTCACATCGATACTGATGGCGATAGCGTAACTGACCGTCCACCACCAGACGCTCTCAGGCCCCTGGGATGGTTCAAATGATGCAAAGAAATAAGCTACATGCGGGATTGAGGCCGCGAGAAACACAGCAAAGGCTATCCAGAAGAAATATTTCATGATTGGGGTCCATCCCTCCACAATTATAAACACCCCTGAAGATTCAGTAACACTTGAAGCATACTGAACTCCACTAATATTCGTCAATGCTCTTCTCTTCTTTAGTACATTCGGGCTAATTCCTCCGTCCGGGCAATTTTTCCCGCCAGAAACTGTTGACAAGTATCGGAAAGTATGGCATCATACACGGGCATCAAGCAATGGACGCACATTGACAACCGAATAGAGAAAAGATACTTCAATTTTGCCGAGGGCAGAAGAGGGAAAAGAGAGACAGAGAGGAGCTTGTCGCCGCGCTGTGCTGTAGCGTGAAGTGAAGAGGAGCGGAGTGGAGTGGAGCGGAGCGGAAGGTGAGACAAGCGAGAGAGAGTACGAGGTGGATGCCTAGGCGCTGAAGGCCGATGAAGGACGCGGAGACCGGCGAAACGTTCAGGGGGAGCTGCATGCGAGCGATGAGCCCTGAGAATCCGAAT
>DATLSI010000265.1:0-5458 GCA_035534255.1 Ktedonobacteraceae bacterium
AAACGCCCTTGGGTTTGTCGCTGAAATTGAAAGAGAAAAGATTATTCAGCGCACACAGGACGGGATTATGAGGAGAGTAAATAGCGGGAAGCTTCTTCCTGGATATAAGGCAAGATACGGGTATGCGTTTGCAAGCGAGAAAAAAGAGGCTCTTGTTGTCAAAGATGAAGAAACGAGCACTGTCATTGAGATCTTTAGGCTACTTGTAGAGGAAAGAAGGCCAGTTGAAAGAATAGCCAAAATTCTTTCTGAACGTGAGATCCCATCCCCAAAGGGGCTAAGGTACTGGGATAAGTCAACGGTTTTTAGAATACTTACAGATCCCATTTATACCGGTAAGGCACTTGCCAAGAAGGACGAAGTGAAGCGGGTCGGAGGACGCATACAGCGAAAGAGAAGACCTGACTCAGAGATCATAAACCTTCCTGACGGTCTGGTTCCTCCTATCATTGATGAGGAGACTTTTAAACTTGCTCAGGAGATCCTGAAGCTTAATAAGTTTGAGTCAGACCGCAACAACCCCAAGTCCAAAGATGATTTACTTCGATGCGGATTTATTAGGTGCGGATACTGCAAAAGGGTTATGACAAGCACAGAGACAAAAACCGGATCACGAAAAATATCCGGCATTCCCACCCGCTACTATATGTGCTTTTACAAGTACAGATCTAACCGCAGATGTATGTACGGCCCCTCAATTTCCTGCAAAAAGATTGATGCAATTGTCTGGGAGTATGTCGGGGATCTTATTAAGGATTTTACCTTAGTTGAGAAGGCAATTGCCCTTGCCAAAGAGAAAGGCGGCTTTCTGCCTGATTTAGAGGGCATAGAGCAAAGCATTGAGTCTGCGAAGGCCAATCAGGATCAGCTTATGGAGGATTTGAGGGAAAAGGATGAAAAAGGCCAATATAAGCTCAAAGGAAGATCCAGAGATCTTGTCAAAGAAGAGCTTGGGCAGGTTGACGATTACCTGAGTGAGCTTGAAGGCGAGAAACAGAAGATCCTTCAAGGGCAGTTTCAATGGGAAGAAGTGCAGAAAGAAGTTGACATATTCGTTGCATGGTGTCTTAATGCCAGAGAGACCTACGAGGCGGCAAGTTTCGAAGAAAAACGTAGAGCTTTGAGGATGCTAGGAATTGGGGTTTATGTTTTCAGAGATAAAGATCCAGACCACCCTAATAAGTACGAGATCCGCCTTACAATCCCCCATTTAGCTGATATTCTTTTGCACACCTCTTCAGATGCGCCCCGAAAGACATGGAGATGCCGCTGTTAGCCCTGCCGATGGCGCGCGCGACAAGGGCCGCCATCAGAAAATCGCCGCCGCTGCCGCCATACTCTTCAGGAACCGCGATCCCTGTATAGCCCTGCTCGGCCAAACGTTTCCATATCCAGGGGGGAAATTCGTCGTTGCGCTCGATCTCAGCATTATGCGGTCTAATTTCATCCTGCGCGAAGGCATAGGCGCTTTCATAGGCAAGCTGATGCTCTTCGGGGAGTTCAAAGTCCATCTCTGCTAGCTGTCCTTTCTGGCGTTGCGTGAAAGTCAATCTAACCCTAGTGTACTTTGTAGCATAAGAGATTACAAGAGTAGTTTAATATCAGAAATAATGAAGGAAATTCATCATTCTCTCATAATTCTCCGCTATACTCTAGGGAATACGAAGCGCCGTTGCCCGTCTTCAAGTTAAGGGCAGTGGTGCAATGGTCATCAACTTATGTTATGGAGTATACTATGCGCATACTTATCGCTGAAGACGATCCGCGCCTTGGCCCAAGTTTGAAAAAGGGCCTCGAGGAAAGTCACTACGCAGTTGACCTTGTGGCCAATGGAGAAGAGGCATTGTCGGTTGGCCTGGCCGTTCCTTATAATCTGATTATCCTGGATATTATGCTGCCGCAGATGGATGGTCTCGAGGTATGCAAGCAGCTGCGTAATCAGAAACGCATGACGCCGATTCTCTTTCTGTCGGCCTTGAGCGGGCTGGATCATCGTGTCTCAGGGCTGGATATCGGGGCTGATGATTATCTGACCAAGCCGTTTGCTTTTCGCGAGCTGGAAGCGCGCGTGCGCGCCCTGCTGCGGCGCGAGGGTCCATCGAAAACGAGCGCGCTTAGTTTTCTGGATATCACCATGGATACGCTCTCGCATGAAGTGCGGCGCGGCGAGCGCGAGATCGTCCTGACCAGCAAGGAATATGTGTTGTTGGAACTCTTACTGCGCCATCCCGGACAGGTAATGAGCAGGGGTATGATTGCCGAACACATGTGGAACATCGACGCCGACCATCTTTCAAATGTGATCGATGTGTATATCCGCTACCTGCGGCGCAAGTTGTGCGATGGCGGGGAGCCGGATGTCATTCACACGATCCGGGGCTTTGGCTATCAGCTCAAGGAGCCGTGATATGGGCAAGCTATGGCATCGTGTCTGGCCTTTGAATATTCGGGCACAGATGATGCTCTGGTATTTCTTGATTTTCGCCATCCTCATCTTCCTGTTTGGCGCGGTCTTCTATTTCAACCTGCGCACCTCGCTGGAAACCAATGTCGACGCGGAACTCAGATTGCACGCGCGCGATATAGCCTCTGGTATCCACATGGAAAACGGGGTACTTGACGTGGAGGACGTGACAGGCACACTCCCTGGACTGGCTGACCCGGACGCGTCGCGGGATTCGTCGGGGTCCGATTCGACTCCTCCCCCCTCCCATGCCACAAGCGCGGTAGAGCCTGATGATACGATCACTCCTCTTGTGCGTATCTTCAATAGTCATGGCGCGGCCATCTATCTTTCGCCGGCGTATGGCACGCTCGCCTTGCCCTCTGAGAGCATTACCCAACCACTGGCAAATAGCGAATGGGAAGGCACAGAAACCACAAAAACCGGGCTTACTGTGCGCGTCTATAGTTTACCTTTGCAAGATAATGGCAAGGTTTATGCCGTTTTGCAGGTGGGTGAGTCCCTGTCTTCGGTGTTTTCGACGCTGCGCAGCGCGGTGATCGAACTGCTCATTATCGGGCTGGTTGTGCTCTTACTCAGTCTCATCGGCAGCTACTGGCTGGCCGCGCATACCTTCGCCCCGGTTGAAAAAATGACCAGCATCGCGCGGCGCATCGAGGCCGGCGATTTGCACGAACGGGTGCCTGTGCCGCGCACGCAGGACGAGCTACAAACGCTGGCCCTGACGTTTAACGACATGATCGAACGGTTGGAGAAATCCTTTGCGCGCCAGCGGCGCTTTGTGGCCGATGCGTCGCACGAACTGCGCACGCCGGTAGCAGCCATTCGCAGCATGACCGACGTAACGCTGGCGCGTAACCAACCAGTGCCGGAAGAGGAGTATATTACCGTTTTGCGGGATGTAAATGCCGAGTCTGAGCGGCTGGGACACCTCATCAGCGACCTGCTGGCCCTGGCACGCAGTGACGAGCAACAGGTGCTGTTCGAGCGCGAAACTGTGCGGCTGGATCTGCTGGTGGCTGACGTAGCCGCGACGACCGAGTTGCTGGCGACGGAAAAAGACATCACCCTGGTGATTGAGGCTGCTGAACCCGCTACGGTGCTGGGCGATGAGGCGCGGTTGATCCAGGTTATCATGAATCTTATCGATAACGCCATCAACTATACCAATGCCGGTGGCACGGTTACTTTACGTGTCCAAACAAAAGATGAAAACGTCTATCTTAGTGTGAGTGATACAGGCATCGGCATTGCTCCCGATCATCTCGAGCATATCTTTGAACGCTTCTACCGCGTTGATCCTGCTCGCTCGCGCGCTGCCGGCAGCACCGGCCTGGGGCTGGCCATTGTGGATTGGGTTGTGCATGCTCATGATGGGGAGATTTCGGTAACAAGCCGGGTTGGGCAAGGAACGACCTTCACCGTGCAATTACCGCTCGCGCCGCAGTCAATTGAGGAAAATTGACACCCGGATTGTAGATTTTACAGTTTTCTTACAAATAACGCGTGATCTTCATCGGTTTCTCATGAATGATTGGTATACTCAGGGCATACCGCGCAGGGGTACCCTGCCTGGTCTTAATTAGTAATAAGCTGAGGATTTTCACACTATGAAGCAAACAGATAATAGAATTAATAAAGGCAGAGCTACCCAATCGCCGCCATATAAGCAGCCACTAGACGATCCATATAACGCGCCAACGCCTGCAACTCCAGCGCACTGGTGGACAAAAGTATACCCACTGGATTGGGCGCTTTTGCCTCTGCGTCTCTTTCTCGGTTTCACCTTCGTCTACGCGGGTATTCAGAAAGTGACGGACACACAGTTCTTCAATCCGAAAGCGATAGGCTATATTGGCAAGCAAATTATCTCCTTCGCGCATGGATCGCCCATGCATGATTTGCTGATTAAACTGGTCCCGCATGCTCACCTCTTTGGAGTGCTGATCATCGCAGGTGAAATTGCCATTGGCCTGGGTACGCTGCTCGGTTTACTCTTACGCCCGGCCTCGTTCTTCGGTCTGTTGCTAAGCCTGACGTTCTTTCTTTCGGCTAGCTGGCATGTCTACCCGTACTTCTACGGCGCTGATATCGTGTTTGTTTTTGCCTGGCTCACACTTTTGCTGGCGGGGCCGCTGCACAATGTGCTGCCTTCGCTCGATGGATTATGGGTACCGCGCTACCTGAGTACGCTCGAACCGCAGGAGCAGGCCAGGGTCGGGCGCGTCCTGTGGGTGTTACTGGGAGTGGGCAACGAGCGCGCCAGCGGTCAACCTGAAATGGCCATGGCAGGGTCGGGCGGAATGACCCAGGCTCCCGCCTATAACAGCAGGGTGAACGGCTACCCGCAGGATGTGCCATACCAGGTGATGAACAGGCAGGGTGTATCACAACAGCAGAGACAGCCCAGTTATAAAGCGCAAATCGCGGCGCAGCGGCGCTCGCTAGAAAACCGGCGCAACTTCCTGTGGGGCCTTGTTGCGGGCGGTCTCGGTATGCTGGGCATTACACTTGCGGCTAAAGTCGTGCATCTCGGCGGCGATGACAGTGGCGCTTCTGTTCAACCCGCTACGAATACGGGAGGCAGCAATAGCACGCAATCTACGCCTGCTGCGGGGTCTGGCACTCCCAGCAGTTCGGGCGCGATTGCCCAGGTGAGCGCGGTCCCTGAGAACAGCGCCGTCACCTTTACCATCCCGTCCAATGGCGACCCCGGTGTGCTCGTTCACTTGAATAACGGCAAATTCGTCTGTTTTGACGCGACCTGCACCCATGCTGGCTGCCCGGTATCGTTTGATCCCGGCAGTACCTACCTGATTTGCCCGTGTCACGGTGCCGAGTTCGACCCGGCCAATAACGCGGCGGTTGTCGGCGGTCCCGCCCCTGCTCCTCTGACCAGCGTGCCGATCAACGTTAATAGCTCGACAGGAGCGATCACGTTGCAATAGGGATGGGTCTCCGTCCAATTGTAGGGACGCGATTGATCGCGTCCGC
>DATLSI010000266.1:0-9739 GCA_035534255.1 Ktedonobacteraceae bacterium
GTTCCATTATAGGTAGCTCGTAAACTTTCAAACTCTGCCTTTGCTTGCTCTCGATTCATCAAGCTCGATTCTATAGATGTTTCGATAACATCTGCCCTATAAGTGATGTAATCGATGACAACACTTCCATAGGTGTTATTACCATCGATGTATTCATTCAAATGGTCTGTGGACAATCCGTAAGAGGTCAGGAACTTCTCTAGATCAGTAAGTGTATAACGTTTGAGCTTGCCCCCTGACGAGTATCCAAGTCCTTCGGACAATAACCTGACATGCGCCCAGAAGTGCCGGGGCAGTTTTTGAAAGGTGATAACAGGTTTCATTGATGATCCACCCGCTGTATAAGTTGAGAAAGAGTTAAGTCGAGGGCTGTTGCCAATTTTTCAATATTCTCCAGAGATATGTTACGTGTGCCTCTCTCAATATCGCTGATATAGGTGCGATGGAGTTCTGCGCGCTCGGCAAAGTCTTCCTGCGAAAGATTAAGCTCTTTCCGACGTTTTCTAACAGCTTCGCCAAAGCGTGCCCGAATATCTCTTGTTGGCAGGTCGTTCATGGAGGAGAAGTTAACAGTTTGTCGCCGATAAGTCTACAGACTTTGAGTTACAAAATAGATAATGTTCGAGGAAGTTATGGAAGGACAATAATAGAACTATAACGCTATCTTGATATACCCCAGGCGTTCCAGCGCCATGTAGGCCGCGCCGATCTGCCCCAGCACATTGAAATCCCCGCTGTACATCATGTCCAGCAGTTCGGCTGGTGTCACCAGCAGGTTTTCGATGACTTCCATCGGGTCGACTTTGGGCGTGCCGGTTTTGCGCACCTGGCGCGCCAGGTACCACCAGACCTCTGTGCGCGCCCCCGTCGGGTTGGCGTAGAAGTGGGCCAGAGGTTCAAGCTGACCCTCCACAACGCTATAGCCCGTCTCTTCCATGAGTTCGCGATGGGCGGTCATCTCTGGTTCAGGCTCGTCAGCATCGATTGCCCCTGCCGGAAATTCCAGCACCTCGCGCCCGATGCCGTGTTTGTATTGCCTGTTGATGAGGAAGCGCCCATCGCCGGTAAGCGGCACGATGCCGACCCAGCCGCGATTCTCGATGATGAAGTAGTCGGAGACCACCGGTCCATTGGGAATGGCGACCTCCTCGCTGCGCACTTTGAGATAAGGCGTATCAATAATCTGTTTGAACGAAAGAATTTTCCAGGGATGATTTTCAGCCATTGTATTTCCTTGCTCTCAGCTTCTGAATTTCTATTTATTCTTCCATTGCGGCTTGCGCTTCTCCAGGAAGGCGCGCAGACCCTCGTGTGCATCCTCCGTTTGCATGACCGCGTCGAGATAGAGCGAGTTGATGCGCTGTAAGGCCTCCAGAGGCGTTGCTTGCCCGGTCTGTCCCAGGCGCGTGGCTGCCTTCGCGTAGCGCAAGGCCACCGCGCTTTTCTCGCGCAGCATGTTCAAGATGCGCTCCATCTCTTTACTGATATCGCCAGCCGGTACCGACCATGTGACATAGCCCAGGCGCGCAGCATGCGCGCCGGTTGTAGGGACGCGATTCATCGCGTCCTCTTGCATCGCTTTACCTGAATCCTCTATGATGAGCCTGGCATATTCAGATACAAGTGTCAGATCGGCTGCTGGCAGCAGCTTGCAGGCAGCGGGCGAGAGCGTGTCACGCGCTACTGCCAGCACGGGCTGAGTGACGACACGCACGGCCTCGCAGGCCATTTCGACAGCGACGCTAGATGGCGCGCTGGCATGGTTGGTCTGCGACCCGCTCTTGAAATCGAGCACAAGGGCTTTAATGCCGCTGCTGGCCTCGCTGGCGAGAGAAGAACAGGCGGTGCAAAGCTCGCGCAACATTAACTCGTCAGGGTCTGTTGACAATCCGACCCTGATGGTTTGCGCTTCCGAGACGATGCGAATGGCTTGATAAGCTTGCTGCATTATTATAAACTCAGTGCTCTCGCAACTTGAAACGCTGAATTTTGCCTGTGGCTGTCTTGGGCAGTTCCGCCACGAAGTCGATCCAGCGCGGATATTTATGGGCAGCCAGGCGCGCTTTGACGTAAGCTTTTAGTTCCTCCACCAGCGCGGGTGACTCTTCGTAGCCCTGATTGAGCACGATAAACGCGCGCGGCTTGACCAGTTCATCGGCGTCAGTGTCGCCAACTACCGCGCATTCCAGCACGGCAGGATGGGAGATCAGCGCACCTTCGACCTCGACGGGCGAAACCCACTGACCGCTCACCTTGAGCATATCGTCGGAGCGACCGCAGTACCAGAAATAGCCGTCCGCGTCCTGATAATACTTGTCGCCGGTGTGTATCCAGTGACCGTTGATGGTATCTTTGGTCTTCTCGTGCTTATTCCAGTAATAGGCAGTGGTGCTGTCACCGCGAATGAGCAGGTTGCCGACCTCGCCTTGCGGAACAGCGTGCCCGCCCTCATCCGTAATCAATGCTTCGTAGCCCGGCACCAGCTTGCCAGTGCTGCCCGGTCGAATCTCTCCCGCGCGATTGCTGATGAAGATGTGCAATATCTCTGTGCTGCCGATGCCATCGAGGATCTCGACGTGAAATTTCTCCTGCCAGCGGCGCAGGATATCGGCGGGCAGCGATTCGCCTGCCGAGACACAGACGCGCACGGAGGAGAAATCGAAGCGTTTCTCGGCATCCGGCAGGGCCAGCATGCTGGCATAGAGCGTGGGAACGCCAAAGAATATGGTCGGGCGATACTGCTGCACTACCTTGAACATATCCTCGGCCAGCGGGCGGCCAGGGTACAGCACAGTTCTGGCTCCCATGCCAAAGGGGAAATACAGGCCATTGCCCAGACCATAGGCAAAGAAAAGCTTGGCGGCAGAGAAGGTGATATCGTCCTCTTTAATGCCCAGGATGGGTTTGGCGTAATATTCGGTACAATAGGTCATATCATGTTGCAGGTGAACGCATCCCTTCGGAAAACCCGTGCTGCCGGAGCTATACAGCCAGAAGGCGCTATCATCTTTCGAGGTACTGGCCGTTTCCAGCGCGGGCAATGCCTTCTGCGTCCACTTCTCGAAATCGTGCAGCGTAGCGCTCTCTCGCTCGCTGCTCTCTTCCAGCCCGACCACGATCACGTGGCGCAGGTATTTGAGTTCGGGCAGGATTTGCGCTAGCGGCTTCCATAACGCTGCGTGAACGAGTAAGATGCGCGCCCGGCTATCGTTGAGCATGTAGATGTAGTCGTTGGGACGCAGCATGGTATTGAGAGGAATGGGTACCGCGCCAATTTTGATCGCGCCGAAGAAAGCAGCGACCAACTGCGGTGAGTCAAGCATGAGCAAGGCCACGCGCTGCTCCATGTCAAGCCCCAGCTCAAGCAGACCATTGCCGATACGATTAGCCAGTTCAGCCACCTGCGCGTAGGTGTACGTCTGTCCTTCGTAATAAATAGCAGTTTTAGCGCCGCGTCCTTCCGCGAGGTTGCGATCTAAAAAAGCGGTTGCGGCATTGAACTGATCCGGTAGGATTACCGTTGGAATGGATGACATAAGGCATACCTCTTTTCTGTTGGGGAGCGGGTACGTCCGCGTCAATGCGCCCATTTCCCGTTCCCTGGTATTTTACCTCAAACTCAAGTAAAAGAGAAACTCACGGTTGCCTTCGCGTCCGTAGATGGGCGAGTCGGTCACTCCGCGTACTTGCAGTGCTGTATGCCTGGTTATCCACGCCTGCAACTCTTCGACAACGCGTGTATGCACCGCCGGATCGCTGATAACACCCGCGCCGCGGTCGACTTCGGCCTTGCCAGCCTCGAATTGCGGCTTGACCAGGGCCACGACCCAGGCATCTGGCGTCAGCAGAGGAACCAGTGGGGGCAGGATGAGGCGCAGCGATATGAAGGAGACATCGATTACGGCACACTGTATCGGTTCGGGCAGCGCTGTTACGTGGCGCATGTTGGTATGCTCCATCACCACGACGCGCGGGTCGTTGCGCAGCGTCCAGGCCAGTTGCCCGCGCCCGACATCGATGGCGTAGACGCGCCGCGCTCCGTGCTGCAACAGGCAATCGGTAAAGCCACCGGTAGAGGCTCCGATGTCGAGCGCGGTCAGCCCGGTGGGGTCAAGCGCGAAGGTTTGCAGCGCCTTTTCCAGCTTGAGGCCACCGCGGCTGACGAATTTTAACTCGTCACTGTTCCCCGCGATGCGGTATTCGGCATCGAGCGGAGCCAGCATGCCCGGTTTATCGGCCAGCCGGTCGCCCAGATAGACCTGGCCCGCCATGATGAGCGCGCGCGCGCGTTCGCGGCTGGGTGCCAGGCCGCGCCTCACCAGCGCCACGTCAAGACGTTCTTTATTTGCCGCCATATTCGATCATCTTTCGGGGACGATGGACGCCCCTTGTGGGCGTCTATCCCTACGAATGAGCATTATAATAAACCAGGCCGCCCGCGCCTACGAGTCCGACATTAATGCCCAGTTCCGCCAGGCTGATACGCACCGCCTTGTAGGGAGCCTTCATCGTGTATTCTCGCGTGATGCGCAGGGCCGGTTCCATCAGCATGTCGCCCATCATGGTAACGCCGCCGCCCAGAATGATGCGCTCCGGGTTGAAGATATGAATAATATTGACCAGGCCCATGCCGAGCGCCTCACCCGCTTTTGTAATAAGATCACGCGCCAGGGGAATACCTGCCTCCGCCGCTCTTGCAACAGTACGCGCATTGACGAGTCGAGTCTTTACAACACCGTCCATCTCGTCAGATTCGGCGAGTGGCTGCGTATGCATATCCTGCGCGCCGGGTAATGCTCCCTGATCTGGAATAGTGGTGAGATGTTCCAGCATCGTATCGACGAATGACAGCAACTCGATTCCCTGGTCGGCTGCGATGGCTTCGTTGGCTACGCGAGCAATGGCAGTGCCTGACGCGTAATATTCCAGACAGCCCAGATTGCCGCAGTTGCAACGCCCGCCATTGCGGTCAATCGACATATGCCCCAGTTCTGCCGCCGTCCCACTGGCACCCTCCAATAGCCTGCCACCAATGATGACACCGCCGCCAATACCTGTGCTGATGGTCATATAAACCATATCGCTACAGCCGCGACCCGCCCCAAACATATACTCACCCAGCGCCGCCGTGTTTGCGTCGTTCTCAATATAAATAGGGAACTGGTATTGCGCAAATTGTTGCTGAAAGATAGCGCGCAAAGGCACGCGCTCCCAACCCGGTAGATTGGGCGGCGAGTGTAAAATGCCGGTGCGGTTATCCAGGGGGCCAGGTGTCGCAACTCCTATACCCGTTACCGATGCGAGCGTCACTTGCGCCTCGTCGAGCGCCTGCTGGATGATCTGAAAGATACGCGGGATCGTGCGCTCAAGCACGGGGTTCTCTCCCATCAGCACGCTGACACGCGAGAGCAGGTGCGCGCCCCGAAGCACCGAGGCTCGCAACTGCGTGCCGCCGATATCTACACCCAGGACAAGAGGCAGTGACTCTTGATTGGCCAGAATCGCGTCATGCATGTGGCAATACGCTCTCCTTCTTAATACTCCTACGTAATCTGTTGTAGATGATACTGCATTTAAGTAATGGGTACAAGTGTCTTTGTTTCCCTACTGCGCAAAAAATCGGGTAAATTGAGGCTGAAATGAACGTGCTATAGTATGAAGCGATGGAAGCTGCTCAAATACAGAGATATATGCGGGAAAGTCTTATGAAAACTGCAATCTTGCGCCAAAAAAGCCCTTTTAGAATTGGCTTTCTGGCTGGTCTGCTGGCTGGCGCTATCGCGTCCGGCGTGATGCTTTTTATCAGCGTGACATGGAATGGCGTATCGCTGCCGGACGTGTTTGGCTCTGAACTGACGGCGCTAATGCCGCCTGCTTTATTCGAGTCTTTGCACCAGTTAATCGGCACTGATGCCAAGACTATTCTCTTCTACGGTATCCTGGTTGGGCAGTGTCTCGTGTTTGCTCTGAGCGGCGCGATCTACTATCGCATTCTCAAAAGGCGAGTTGAACATATACGCTGGTATCGCGGGTTGATACTGGCCGTGATCCTGTGGCTGCTGGTTGGCATCCTATTGCTGCCACTGACGAACGGCGGTTTTTTCGGCTCGAACCTGGACGCCGGTATTGGCGCGAGCGCGCTCAGCCTGGGTATAGTGGGCGTCGTTTTTGGCATGTTGTTCGTCTACATCGCTGACTGGCTGTCTGCTTCCCCGCCTGTCGTAGACGAAGGCACGCAAAATCAAGCCTCTAGTTATTGGCAGGATAGCACGCTCTCGCGCCGCGTTTTGCTGACGCGCGGCCTCGTAACAGCAGGCATAGTGGTAGCGAGCGTGGGTGTCTGGCATTTTATCACGGGCGGCGTCAGCGCGGCGAAAGTGCCGGTGGCCCAATTATTGCAGCACTATAAGAGCAAGATCACGCCGCCGCCAACGCCCAATTATGGCGAGACACAGCCAGCGCCCTATCTCTCACCTGAGATTACCTCGAACGATCAGTTCTACGTGGTCTCGAAGAACCTCTCTGCCGATCCCACCGTCGATGGCGCTACCTGGAGTTTGAGCGTCAATGGCCTGGTCGAGCATCCTTTCACTCTTAACTACCAGCAATTGATGGCCCTGCCCATGCAAGAACAGTACGAGTCGCTTATGTGTATCAGTAACGACGTGGGTGGACCCTATATGAGCAACGCGCAGTGGGAAGGCATTTCTCTGGCCAGCCTGTTGCAGCGCGCGGGCGTCAAAACTGGCGCGACCAAAGTCGTCTTTTATGCCGTTGATGACTATAGCGATAGCATTCATCTCAGCAAAGCTTTGGAGCCGACGACGCTGCTGGCAGTGCGTATGAACGGCGTCACACTACCGGACGGGCATGGCTTCCCAGTACGCATGCTGGTGCCGGGCATCTATGGTATGAAGCATTGCAAATGGCTCAACCGCATCGAAGTCGTGAACTACGACTTCCAGGGCTACTGGCAACAGCGCGGCTGGAACGATCTTGCCACGGTACGCCTCACCTCGCGCATCGATACGCCCCTGGACGGCGGCAGCGTCCCCGTCAATCGCACAAGTTACATCGCGGGGGTGGCTTTTTCGGGTAACAAAGGCATCAGCGAAGTAGATGTCAGCCTCGACTCCGGTCAGACCTGGCAGCGCGCTGTCCTCAAAAAACCACAGTCGGATCTAAGCTGGGTGGTCTGGGAGTACGCCTGGAAACCAACCACGCAAGAAAACGCCATTATCACGGTACGTGCCATCGACCTGGAAGGCAACGTGCAGGACCCCACAGAGGCACCCCCACTGCCAAACGGGTCATCGGGGTACCATAGCATCTCCACCTTCGTTTCATAAACGGACACTATTCACATGTGGGCATATTTGCATTCTACGAAGTGCATAAATATTGCTCGATAAAAGTGTCCGTTTTCCCCTTCCTCAATGATTATATTAGGTGAAGGCAGAACACATATTTTATGGGAAAGCCTATCGACAGGGCCGTTGGGGTAAGGCCAAAATGGTGATGGATGTTCGGGTGGTAGAACTGCTACGCGCGGGGGATGCGCAGGCTTTTTGTTCTTTGATCGAACGATTACAACAACCTCTCACAGGTTACTTGCATCGCCTCGTCGGGGATAGAGAAGTGGCCCTGGATCTCGCGCAAGATACTTTTTTGCAGGTGTATAAAGAAATAGGAAAGACATCTGGCGAACTCAAGCTGGATGCCTGGGTGTATCGTATTGCCACAAACTTTGGCTTGCGCTACCTGAACAGGAAACGCCTGCGGCAGATCATCCGCTTTGATGGCCCTGAAGATATTGACGTCAGCCTGGCAACGGCTGGCCCTGAAGATCAAACAGAGACACGCGTTCTGGTGCAGCAGGCGCTGGCCAGGATAAACCCGAAAGATGCAGCCATTTTGCAACTCCATTTCGGCAATAGTTTCAGTTACGAGGAAATTGGCCACATATTCAAGATGAGTTCGGAGGCCGTGCGAAAAAGGGTGGCTCGGGGTATGGAGAAGTTTCGCGTGGTGTATGAAGAGACGCCCGTGACGCCAGCGCGAAATGTAGCATCCCAGTTCATCGGGATCAGGAGAAATGGAAGATAGCGTATGGCCAGTGATCCATTGCGGGAAAGGGATATGCGCGGTTTGGAACATCCAGAACAGAGTCTCTTACTCGCATTCATACGCAGAGAATGCCCTGAACATGAAAAACGCATCCAGGAGCATCTTTCCCAATGTCCCGCGTGTAATCAGGCCTTCGTCGGGCTGTCACAAAGTAGCAAGGCGCTGAGCCAGCTCAAATACATGGCACGTTATTTACGCTATGCAGAGCTAAAGCCAGAACTGGTACTGGCCCACGCTCAGCGCGGGACGGCGCTACGAAGCCTGTGGACAGGTCGGCGCAGATACGCGGCAGCCGGTAGCCCTGCTCGCCGGATGAGTTTTCGCCTGCTCAGCTTGCCGACTGCTTTCGGATTGGGGTTGCTTTTCACGATGGTTGCTGTCGTGCTGGCATATACGCTGGGTATCGCGACGAATCCGTTTTCCTCGTCCGGTCATTCAACTGCCAGATACTATAACAGTAGGCTGGAAGTTGTAACAGTTCCGGCGCGTGCTACGCCAACATCGACAGGCTCGAACACACGTGCCACACTTGAGTCACTGCCGGTCATTCAGGAATGCTCAAAGAAAACTGGCCAGGGGCACCATAACCTGATGATCTGCGGAGTTGGGTTCAAAGCAGGTGACAGGGTTTGGCTGATCGTAAATGCGTCACCTTACAAACAACCGAAAAAGTTGGGGCCATGGAAGGTCGATGCGAAAGGCAGATTCGAAGCTATCTTGACTGTCCCTTCTTGTAAATTTCTACCGACACTCATTTATGCCGAGGATACGTCGGGTAAGCAAAATATAGACTCGATTGGGTTAACGGATATTACCCTGGCAGGTTGTCAGCAGACAGGACCACCGTCTAACCATGCTGCTGATCATAGTAGGTAATGATAAAGGGCTAGCGGACCTGCTACTCAGGAAGCGCATTCACAGGCAAGAAGAACCGAAAAAGGACTGGTGAGGAAGGGAGCTATAAACGATGCAAAGACAATGCGCCTGGTGTTTACGGCTGATGGACAATAACGGAGAGCGAACATCGCTGCATCCTGTGCCAAAGTTGTACGAGGCCACTCATGGCATGTGCCGTGTCTGTGGTACCTACTGGTTAGAACGAGCCATGCGCGACACAGAAGAGCAGATTGCTGCTGTCCCTGTATTTCGCGCGCCAATTTACCGCTGCTAAGATATCCTCTCTCTTACTGGCGGTTTAAACCGCCGGTGGGCCAGGTAATGCTCTTCATGGTCGGGTTCGATGGATCGTACCCCTGTGAATTGAGCTTGCCACACTCCATCCCCCCGGAGTGTGGCAGCCTGGCCCTTTTTCTTTTGCCCTCATTTCCTGGTGGCGAAACCATGGCGGGGGTAAGCGCGACCGCAAGCCGGTTTCCAGCGCGACCGCAAGGGTCGCCCTAACCCTCACATTCGCGCCTATGGGGGTAAGCCCTCAGACCTGGTTCTTTCCCCTGCAAAGTAATGATGCCTACCCCAGGTACTATGTCGCTATTTTGTGGAGGGGAATATGATATACTCGAGTCTCTGCTTATTGCAAACAGGACATCGTTTGCAAGGGTGGGAATGGGACAAGGATAATTCGATGCAACACAGAGCCAGTGACCAACATTTA
>DATLSI010000267.1:0-28037 GCA_035534255.1 Ktedonobacteraceae bacterium
CAACCCGGCAATGTCGTCTATTACATAATGCGAGACGAGCAACGCCCGGTCAACCCGTTTTATCAATGGCCGGGCAAAATCATACGGGTTGATATCGGTAAACCTGGAACTCTCAACGGAGTGTGGGTCGAGAGCCTGGAACCGGGTTATGAAGGTTGTTGTGAGTATGTGCTTTTAGAGCAGATCGTGAGAATTGAACTAGCGCCGATGCCTTACCCAGAGCGATCAGTTTAGACAGAGAAGCTCGTTCTTCTGAACTTGTGCTGTTATAAAGATTTGACCTAGTGCGCTTGAACTTCACGCGCTTTGTCGCGGCGCAGAATATCAAACGCCTCCTGCTGGCGGCCATCAGTTTTAACCGTCACTATCGTTCGTCCGGCCTCGAACTCCCGCGCATAATGGTGCGCATCGTGTTCCGGCAGACCCATACTGACGAAAGCGCCGATAACCCCGCCAGCCGTGGCTCCTATTGCCGCACCCGCCAGGGCTGTTACCAGGATTCCGCCTGCAACCACGGGACCGATTCCGGGGATCAAGAGTGCAGCAGCCGCCCCAAGGAAACCTCCAAGGACAGCCCCGCTCACAGCATCAGCGCCTTCATCAATCTCCCTCCTCCTCTTTTCCTCAGCCATTTCGGCCTCTTCATCAGCTGCTGTAACAGGCTCCACAGTGACTGCGGCTTTACTTTCTTCCTCTTCAGTTTTCTTCTCTCCCTCGCCCCTAATCCTATCTATAGCCATTTCCGCCACCGGTACCCCGCTTGTCACCACATTGCTCGCATCCGTCGGGCCAATAATAGGTAGTAGCAGCGCACTGGCCGCGCCAAGCAAGCCGGAAATAATACCGCCTGCCACTACACCCCTACCCTCCCTGGTTTCCGTCTTCTCTTCTCCCCTGTGGCGCACCACAAACCCCACCTGGTCATCTCTAAATCCAGCCTGTTTCAAATCATGTATAGCCTGTTCAGCATGGTTATGATCTTCAAAGACCCCTATCACAGTCTCAGCCATTGCTACCAATATGCTCCTTCCAAAAATCTTATCAGCAAAATCTATCTACATCTTACCACTTTCCTCTTAAATTCATTTGTGGTTCCACATTGTTTGGTCCTCCTGTAGTTATGTGTTTCGAGATTGTTTTAAGTATCTCGCTCTAAGTACAGATAGACTACTGAAGCCGTTGCAGAAGAAGCAGGAAATGGGTGACAAAGGACTCGAACCTTAGACTCACTGCGTGTAAATGAGCCATTGTCGAACATCCACTCGATCAGCCTGTAGAGCTACTTCGCATCTATTGGAACTGCTGTCTATTTTATAGAGTTAGCAGTTCTAAAAGTATCTCTAATCTCTAGTTCGGTAGGTTAAAGACCATGCTCTGACTACCCAAAGAAATCGGATACCATTACAAAACCATTGTAACAATGAGAACATATCAATTCTCTTGACCACTACGTTATGATATACTAGCCTTTAGAAGCGTTGCAAGCTATTTAGTTGTAGGTGGACTTTACTTCATGAAAATAAATTTTGATAACTTTGGTCCTATCGAAAAAGCAGAAATTGAAATCAGACCCTTAACAATTTTCGTTGGGCCAAATAATGCGGGAAAGACCTGGACGGCATATGCATTAGCAAGTATTTTTGGCCCCTCTGCGCTTTTATCTTATGCAGACGCTTATATACAAAGAAGTGTTCCAAACATCTATGAAGCCCTAGAAAACGCAATTGAACAGACCATAAAACAGGGAGCCACCACTTTTGATCTAGTTCAATTTGCGGATGATTATGAAGGGACTTATTTCAATGAACTTGCTCATTATCTCCAAGACTCAATCGCCGATTTTTTGAGTACAGAGCTGGCAACATTTAAGAACTTTCATGTATCAATAGAATTGGGAGAAACCAAAGCCAGGGTATTAGAACGAATACTTCATCTAGAACTTAGCAGAGAAGTTATCGGCACTGAAGAAAGCCCAATACTCTCTATTCGCAAGGCTTCTGGAGATAGGCGGGTAGTTATTTACTCTTCCCCAAGCACCTTTCCCGAAGACACAAATGTAGAAGGAATACCTCCAATACTAATTAGAGATTTCCTAGTTAAAGCAATATTGGAGGTTATTCACAGAGAAATCTACCCATTTGTACGTATCCTACCCACGGAGCGAACCACTTTTATAGCCCATCCATCTGGATACCGACCAGTCGAAGAAGACGAAAACTTAAATCAAGATACAAGTTCGCAGGAAAAAGTGAAACTGGCTCCTGGTAGCGTGGGTTATTTTTTATCTATGATGAAGACCATTAGCGAGTTATCAGGAAAAAAGCAAAGAGCTACAAAGAACGATCAGATTAAAAAATACCGTCAATTAGCGGAACTACTAGAAAACCAGATTTTAGGAGGAAAATTAAAATACTCTCAACTACATTCAACACAGTATCAAGACACGGAAGTTCTATTTCAACTACCAACAGGCAGACAGATTGAAGTTTCTGTCGCCTCTTCAATGGTGAAAGAACTATCTTCGCTTCTTTTTTATTTGCGTTACCTGGCTAGACCGAGAGAGTTAATCATCATAGATGAGCCGGAGATGAACTTACACCCAGAAGCACAAGTAAAATTAATAGAGTTTCTTTCGATACTTGTCAATGCCAATATAAACGTACTCATCACTACCCATAGTCCTTATTTAATAGACCATCTCGCTAACCTTATAAAGGCAAATGACAGCGAAAATAAAGAGATTATCAAAGAAGAATTTTATCTGAAGCGAACAGATGCCTTTATTTCTAGAGATCAGGTTTCAGTGTATCTGTTCGATCATGGACAAGCTCGAAATGCTATAGACGACGAAGGCGTAATAGATTTGAACACCTTTGGTCAAGTCGCTGATCGTATTTCAGAGATCTATTTTACTTTATAGTAATGTGGTTAGGAGTGAGTAAATGCCCTCAAAGCCTCTTCATGCTTTTCTCGATACCAACTTCCAAAGTTGTCGCAAGCATGGCACAAGCACAAACAGAGAGCACGGATTAAAAGTCACTACAACGACACTTGAAGGAGAAACCATTATCTTCTTTCATACAGATTGCAATGAGGGACGCGAGTGCCTAAGAATAACAAATCCAGGCTACAAAGTTTGCGACTATCTTATTTATTATTCAAAAGAAGACAAACAAAATGAAATTGCCTGCTTGTTAGAGCTAAAAGGCACAAACCTAGAAGATGCTAAGAAACAAGTCACAGAAACGCACAGATATCTAAATGTGTTATTAAGCGCAAATTTTCGTAGCGGTGAGGCTCAAAGTTTGAGATGGAGAATTTGCATTTGTTTACACAGCCATGCACCAAGCACAAACCAGCGCATACGTGATGAATTAATACGTGACTATGGCAAAAAGAATATTGAGATTAAGCATGGCATTCCACAACACAATATAGGCCTACTCCTACGACGCGAGCCGGAATAAAATATCTCTCCACCTCGTCGCCCTGCTACCTAAATAGAGAATACAGCTAAAAGTAGAAAAGTAACGCAATCTTTGCTCATACGTTCTGAGAGTCTTAGCCGTGCAGTTATCCAACTCATGAAGCTCTAGAAGCAACCAGAGATGTATTTGAAGGGGCGCGGTTTACATGTATCGCGCTTCTTATGACCATACCCCCCATTCATGCTCTGAGAAACATGTAGTGCTGAAACAGGAGCAGCATGCGCCACCAATGCCAGGAGAGCAAGCCATCAGCAGCCCTCACATCTATCGGGTTTGTCAAGTATATAATCGCCAAAACAGAAAAGAGAGCGACCCGCGCGGGTCGCTCTCTTTTCGTGTTACGATTGATCGCGCTAGTTGCTACCAGCGATCACGCCCGCCACCGCGTGAATCGCGACCACCGCCGCGTGAGTCACGTCCGCCGCCACTGCGACCACCGCCGTAGCTGCTGCCGCCGCTACCGCTGCCGCCGCCGTAACCGCCGCGTGAGTCGCTGCGTGCTGTGCGGGGCGCGCGATGCGTCTGGAAGCAGTCACTGCAATAGACCGGGCGGTCTTCGCGTGGGATGAAGGGGACAGAGGTAGCTCGCCCGCAGTCGGCGCAGGTGGTCTCGTAGTACTCGCCGGTGTTCTGGCGCGGGCGAGATGAAGACTGGCCACCACCGCTGGTACGACGAGCGGCGCGACAAGACGGGCAACGGCTGGGGTCATTGGTCAAATTGCGGCTCGCATAAAATTCTTGCTCGCCAGAGGTGAATGTGAATTCCTGTCCGCAGTCGCGGCAGGTGAGGATACGGTCTGAGTATCCCTCATTGGACATCATGGGTAGGTGTTCCCTTCTTGTGTTTTCGCTCCGCCTCAACAAATGGCTATATGGTAACGCGTTATGTATCAGGAGATATTGGATGCACTTAACAGCGCGCAAGCATTCTATCTCAGGGTGGTCAAGGAAGTCTTGGACTTCTCCTGCCAGGCAGTTTTACCTAGATTCCAGGTGACGGAGCGAAACCAGGGACTCAGTATTTCCTACCTTTTACTTAACCACGAGTCCATTGTACCATATACTTTCTCAAAATAACATAACCTGTATGGCCAATTTTTTACCTTGAAGCCCTCTTTGCCAAAATGGTAGGATATGTGAGGCTATTGTGACAGGAGGAGCATCTTGGACACCGCCATTGAAAGCAAACAGCCATTACAGCCGCTGGCACAGCAGCCACGCCGCGTGCATACCATCACGGACCGTTTTTCGATGGCGAATACCTACCTCATCAATGATGAGCGTGTGATTGTTGTCGATCCCGGTTCAGTCCTCAACACACAATTGCTGCTCTCCTACCTGCAGCGCTTCCTGCGACGCAAGCCAGAAGATATCGACCTGATTGTGCTCACCCACCTGCATCCAGACCATACCGCCGGAGTAGACGCGCTGCGCCGCGCCACACGCGCTCCGGTTGCCGCGTGCAGCCCGGCGCGCCAGACGACGCTGGAGGAGCGCGGCGGGGGCGGCGTTCCAGGTGTGTCACAGTTCGTCGGTCACATGTTTAGCCAGGCGCGTCTGCCGGGCGTGCTGCATCATCTTGATCTCTTTGCGCCCGCCTATGATCGGCAGTCGCAACTGGTCGATATGTGGTTGGAGGATGTGGCTGGCCTGCCCGGTCATCTCAACTGGCGCGTAATTGCCAGCCCCGGTCACACGCCCGAAAGCCTGTGTCTTTATAATCCGTTCAGCTATGAATTGTTGTGCGGGGACACGTTGATCACTCTGGATGGAGGCAAGACGCTCGTGCGCGGCGGCACAAATCGTCGCCAGTTGCAACAAACGATGCAAACGCTTGAAAGCCTGCAAGTCTATTACCTCTATCCTGGTCATGGCAGGCCCATCCTGTCGATGAGCGCTCTTAGGCACGTCGAGTGGTAGTCTTATTTCGGCTTGCTCGGCAGGCGTAAAAACGGCGTCGGGCCGCTGACGGGGGGCGCGAGTGGCGGCGCGGGCGGCAATGGCATGGGAGTCGTCAACGCGTCTGACACTATCGAATATTCCAACATGGTTGAGCCAAGGATGATAGCATCACCCGGCTGCAACAGGTGTGGGATGAGCAAAAGCTCGCCGTTCACCTGTACCCCTGGGCCAGTGATGTACTCGCCTTCGGGCTGGCGCGAAAAGCGGGCATATTCAACGCTGATGGAAGCATCATCGAGCCGTATATCACAGTCAGGCGAGCTTCCCACCACTAATGCAGGCCGATCAAGACGGAAACTCTTTCCCGCCAGGCTGCCGCTGTGAATGAGGCAGACGCTGTCGCGCGCGATCGGTAAGGGCTGAGGCGTCACTGGATCAGGCCGAAACGCGTGCATCCACGTGGGCATGCCATCAGGTGCGGGAACACCTGCGCCCGGTGTAGACTGCGGCGCGGAATCAAACGCGTTGCGCGCCGCGGGGCTAATCGCGTCGGCAAAAAGTGACTCGTGTACCGGTTTCGTGGGAGGCGCGGCAAAACTGGCGGGATTTCTCTCATATGCCTCGGCCTCGGCCTTGTCCAGCCTGATATTGTCGAGCGAAATCGGGGAACGGCGTCCGTGGAGCAGCAGCGGGTCATCCTGGTCGCTGACAGCAACGGGACGCGGCGCGACCTCAAAAAGGAAACGATGCGAACCGATTTCTAAAAAGTCGCCGCTATTGACGGGCAGCGTACCGCGCATACGCCGCCCATTCAGGATAACGCCGTTCAAGCTGTCGCAGTCTGTTATGTAGATCTGCCCATCCTGCCAGGCAAGTTCCGCGTGGTAACGGGATGAGGTCTCGTCGTCAAGCCAGATTTCGTTATCCTCTTCACGTCCGATACTGATCACGGCGCGTTTTAAGGCCAACCTCTGACCCTGGAAACGCCCGGCGCGGTGTTCGAGCCAGCCCCAGGGGATGTCATTGCTATACACAAATGGCGCGGGGACACCCGGCTCCCGTCTCGGTGGTCTGACCGTAGCCACGGCAGCCGCGTTGCCTTTCGTCGTGCGTTTCGCGCGATGGCGAGGAATACGCGCGGAGGTATGTGAATCGCGCGGCCTGGTATAGAGACAGTAGGCGGTAGTCGCACCCAGAGGCACCACGCATCCCCACAAGGCCACGTAGATCAAGGCGAGCGCGGCCTCGACTATACCAACCGAGGCAGGCGACACGTTGAAGCGCGCGTTGTACCAGAGAATAGCGGGAAGCAAGAGCAGGGCGGCGCAGACACAGCTAACTATGACAACAGCCAGTTGTCTCGTCGTGCCGCGCTTGCGCCATGTCGTATAGAGCGCATTGGCGGAGATGGCGCACATGCAGCAGGCCAATCCCCCATAGCAGCCATAAAGATACCAGTTTGGAAAATCTAGCGCGCTCGTCTCTCTACCCCTCTCGTCATGAACCGTGTATCTAATATGTCATTATACCATTGGACCGACACCCTGTAGACGGGCGTTGCTCACCAGTATAGTATCCACAATAGGCCCTGTACTGTATTCGCGGTCGGTGGCGATGTTGTCCGATACGCCCGCTACGTTGTTGTTGACCTGCACGGCATCCCAATATTGAAATTGCGTATTATCCGGCGTGACGGCGACGCCCAGGAAAGCGTGACCGGGCGTAATCACAATCTCAGCGTGCAGGCCAATCTGCTCGACGGCAGAGGCCAGCAGCGTAGTCAACTCGATACACATGCCGCTGCGCTGCTGCAAAACCTCTGACGGCAGTTTGATACTTTCCAGCGAAATGCTTGTATCGTTCGGGCCGTTATAGGGAACAGGTTCCGGGCTGTAGTGTATATGGTAATCGAGCCGCAGCGCGTCGAAAATGGCATCAACCTGGTCGCTCACCTGCTGAGGTGTCGCGTGATTCGTGTAGCCAATCATGGCATCGGGCGTGGGCGCAATCTCGGAAGCCAGGTGACTCGTCGCTTTTGTCACCAGCGCCGTCACCGCCGGATCATCAGGCGTGACCCACGCGGCGATTTTCAGGCGGTTTGCTGCTACCCATTGCATCAACTCGTGCGCGTGCAGCAGCAGCGGTGTGTCATTAAAAAAATAGAGATTGTTGCGCGTATCCGTCACGCGCACGCTGATAGAAGTATTTACATCGCTGGTCAACTTACGCACCGCCTGGTCAAGCAGCGCGGGCGTAAAAGTGGTTGTTTGCTCGTCGCTACCGGCAGTCACTGTATGGTTCTCCACCTGCGTAAAACCAACTATGCTAACGCTGATGATAAGCGTAATCGCGCTGCTGCTGCTGTACCTTATCTTAAAAAGCGACGTATTCGTGGACAGGTAGTACGGATAATAGGCGCTGAAGACCTCTAATGGCACCTGCACACAGATATGCACAGGCTTCTGACCGCCGCAATGCTCCTGGCCTACGTTCTGTTGATAGCGCGTATAAGCTTGAAGACCACCCGCCACAAAGCCGCTTGATATGCCGACCAGTCCTGTCAATGTAACGAGCAGTATCGCAAGCTTTTTACCCATAATATCTCATCGCCTCTTGCCCTGGCCTGACAAATTCATGAGGATGTGTACCGAGGGGATTATATCATCTTGTTTCAAAGACGGGCAATGCTATGGGACTTGTGGGGTATACATGACTCTTTCTGTCCATAGGAAACGCGCTATAAATGGAGCTTTTGTACCTTGTACACTTTCCCCAGTTCTGATACACTACTATTTATCTTTTTTCATTCACAGATAGTTTACACAAGAAGAACTGGTAAGGACTTTCTCTCTATGGCTTCTCATTTCCCTTTGAAACGTCGTTACTTCACACTGCCCGCCTCACTGCATCCTCTGGCCGAAAAGCAATTTGGCATATTCTGGTCGGGGGCTTTTCTCTCCAGCATTGGTTTCTGGATTCAGACCGTCGGCCAGGGCTGGCAGGTACTGCAACTGACCAATTCGGCGCTTTTGCTTGGCTTCGTCACCTTTGCCGCGACCCTGCCCAATATCGTATTATCGCTGCTGGGCGGAGCCATCGCGGATCGCTTTAACCGGCGCTGGCTGCTGCTTGGCACGCAAACGGCTTATATGTGTACGGCTGCTTTGTTAGGTATCCTGACCACCCTGCACATCGTCACCGTCTGGCAAATTATCGTGCTGGCCTTAGTCAATGGCACCTTCAGTTCGGTGGGCTTCCCGACATGGCAGGCCTTCATCGGCGATCTTGTGCCGGCAGACGAATTAAAACAGGGCATCGCGCTCAACTCCATGCAGTTTAATCTCTCGCGCGTGGTTGGCCCGGCCATTGGTGGGTTATCAATCGGCGTGTTTGGCATCGCCGGTTCGTACTACCTGAATGCCTTCAGCTATGTAGCGGTGATCGTGCCACTGCTCTTCATACATCCTGCCCTCAAGGAGCGTAAAAACGCGCCGCGCAATATGTGGCGCGGCCTCGCGGACGGTATCAGGTACGTGAACCGCCGTCCATTGTTGCAAATCATCCTGCTTTTACAATTTACGATCGCTTTTCTGGTGGCTCCCTATACGACGCTGTTGCCCATCTTCGCGCGCGACATCTTCCATATCGGGGCGACGGGACTCGGCATTATGAACGCCCTGTCGGGTATCGGCGCGATGATCGGCACGCTGCTGTTCGTGCTGGTGAGCGCCCGCCTGCAGCGCGGAGGACGCCTGCTGCTCATCCTGTGCGTCGTGGGTGGACTAAGCAGCCTGTTGTTTGCTTTTGCGCGTGATGTGCGCGTCGCGCTGCTGCTGCTGGCATTTATGGGTGCGTGTTCGGTGGTATCGATGACCGTGACGAACACGACCCTGCAAGCGATGGCCCCGCAAGAGATACGGGGCCGCGTAATCAGCATCTACGTGATGGTCACATTTGGTCTCGCGCCGCTCGGCAACCTGGTGGCCGGCTGGATAGCCCAGGCCATCGGCGCGCCGGCCACGCTGGCGATAGGTGGCACCCTCTGCGCGTGTATCGCGCTGGCGGTGGTGTGTTCGCGCTTCGAGTCCCGCTCGTATCAGCGCTCGCTCGTCAAGAATTATCGGTAGGGACGTCCCTACTGATAGTTGGTGATAATCAGATGCTCGGCTTGCCTGTCGTTGCGGTCCTGGAAACTGACCAGGTATCTCTTGTCAAAGCTGCTGATAGTCACGCCGGGCTGCTGGTAGATATTGATAATCGCCTGCGTGCGCTTGATTACCAACATAAACTTTGCCCGGCAGTGCTGGAGGAGATAGCGCGCCAGGCGTTGCTGGTCCTGCATATCGAATGTGTTTTGCGCGTAAGTGCTGAACTCGCTGTCATAGGGCGGGTCCAGGAAGATGAAATCAGCTTCTCGCGGGGCATAGCGCGCCAGAAACTCCTCGAAGTCCATTTGTTCGATCACGCTGTTGCGCAAATGCAGCCACAGGGCCGGGACGCGCATGCAGGCTATCTTGCGCACCAGGTCCTTGCGGTTGTACGATATGCCGCCATACGGCACGTTGAACTTCCCGCGCCGGTTATAGCGAAACATGGATGCATAGGCATTCTCGCGCACAAAAAAGAAAATCGCGGCGGCGCGACCGGCTGACAGTTCCAACTCCGGCGTGTGATTGTACAGGTAGCGCAGGTGCATGTAGTAGGCGCTCTTTAACGCGCTTTCCAGGTTGGCGACGATATCCTCGTCCGGCAAATTGCCTTTCTGCTGTTCCAAACGTTGCATGCGCCTGGTTTTGCTCGTCAGATTTCTCAGTACTTCGCGTATGAAATGATGGCGCTCGCGAGGCAAAAAATCTGCAAACAGTTGATCCAATATGACGCGATGTTGTGCGACAAAAGCTAACAGGAGAGGTGCTGTATCCTGTGTGGCGCTATAGTCCCGGTAGAGGGCGAGCAGGTCTGCGTAATGTGTATCCACCAGCCTGCTTAGCTCTTGCCAGCCAGAAGCCAGCATTTCCAGCGAGTCGAAGAAATCTTCATCCTGCCGGGCTATCACGCGGTACAGATTGACCAGTTCCGGCGACCTATCATTGATGAATGAGCGCCTTGCCTGCACCGAAAAGAAGACCGCGCCGCCGCCCACGAACGGCTCGTAGTAATTTTCAAAAGGTGGCACGAGCGGCAGGATATACTTCAGCTCCTGCTCTTTCCCACCCGCCCATTTGATGAAAGGGGTCAGTTTTTCCCGCGCCGTGGCCGGAAATTCCGGCGAATGTTCCAACGCCATTTTATCCATCTCCGTGTAGTGCAGTCACTGTACCAGCCTGTGGTAGAAAATGCAACAGCCGTACTTCGCCCTGATGAACTTTGAAGACGGAATGGGGTAATGATGCGCATTGGGACGCACGCGTCCCCGGCGTCCTGTAGGGACAGGGATGTGGGGATGGGTGGACGCGGGGGCCTTGCGCCTGTCCCCGTGAGCATCGCGCATCATTCACCATTCCTCATCAATGGGAACGGGGACGGGGACAGGACGATGATGACCTTTCACCCCCTCATTCCCGTTTTTGGTCGTCAAAATTAATGACAGCAGGTTAAGAAATCGTGCAGTTGCTGGGACATTCATGCTATTTTTTGTGACATTCTGCCCGAAAAATTGACGGTATCAGGTCTATTCATGTAGACTCGGCAATTGTGAAGATAAATAAGTCGCGTATTTTGTAGTCTGGAAGAGGGAAGTATGCAGCAATTTCGTCCGCTTTCGTCATTTCAAGATGAAGTTGAGGATGTAAGTACAATAAATGCAGAGAGACCCGCGAGAGATACACAAGCACAATTAGATACCGTTTCGCTGCTGACCGCGCTCCAATCAACGATGACAGCTAGCACGACCGGGCGCATGGTGGTCATTCCGGGTGGAATGAAGCGCTCCAGAATTGACCTGGCAAAGACAGCCAGCAGGCGCAGGATGAATCCACGCCTGCGCTTTGGCCTCATTTGTGGCATCGTCTTATTTATACTGGGATACACACTGTTCACACTAACTCCACTGGACGCGCAGGGCAACAGATTTCCTACGCTGTCGGCCTTTGGGAACTGGGTGCGCCAGGAAACTCTCAATCTGGCCATTTCATCGCATATGGCTCCGGTCGCGCAGCAAACAACGGCCTCGACGCAGAGTAGCACGTCAATGCCATCGATGACCCTGCCGACGAGCCAGTATATTGCTATCGCCCAGCAAGATGCTATCGCTGCCGGCATTTCCCCGGTTTATTTTGTGCGCCAGATCAACCAGGAGAGCGGCTTTAATCCCTACGCCGTTTCCCCGGCGGGAGCCTTAGGTATCGCTCAGTTCGAGCCTGGCACCGCTGCCGGGCTGGGCATCGATCCCTGGAACCCGGTTCAGGCTCTGCGCGGCGCGGCGCAACTCATGGCAAACTATGCCCGCAACTACGGCGGCAACTATGCCGAAGCCCTGGCTGCTTACAATGGCGGCTCCGGCACCGTGCAATACGCTCTCAATGCCTGCGGCGCGGCTAACTGGATGAACTGCCTGCCCGCCGAGACGCGCCACTATATTTATGTGATTATGGGCATATAGACCATATTTCAGCGCGCGGGGGGCTGCGAGCCTGTCGTCTCTCGCTATCAGGCCGTTGGCTCGACCAGTGTCCAGCCCTTTGCGCCGGCGCGTTCGACCAATCCCTCTTTTTCCAGTTTGAGCAGGTGCGCCTCAATCGACCACGCGGCAATCGGGTGCAGCTTCGGGTCTACATCGGTGTAAACGACCGGAACTATCTCTGAGATAGTCACTCCACGCGGCAAAGTCTCCAACGCCTGCAATATCTGTTGCTCGCGCATCTGGCGGTGGGCGATGTATTCGGCGATTTTGGCCTGCGCATTCGCGATAGTGGGGCCGTGCGCTGGCACAATCGCGGCGATATCCAGCTCCTGCAAGCGCTGCAAAGATTTCATATAGTCAAACATATCGCCATCGGGTGGGGCAATGACGTTGGTGGTGATGCCTGAAATCATATCGCCCGCGAAGAGGATGCGCTGTCCCTCCAGATAGTAGGAATGGTGGTCGAAGCGATGGCCCGGCGTGTGGATGGCTCTCAGCGTATCCTCACCGGCTGCGAATGTCTCACCATCAGCCACTTCTACATCCGCATCGGGAACACCCTTACGATTGTAAGCGTGGATGGGAACGTTTAAGCGCTTACGCAGGGCGGCAGCTCCCCCGATGTGATCAGGGTGTCCATGCGTAATCAGAATACGCCGGATACCGCCGCGCTTTTCGCCCTCCTGAATCAGCCTATCGAGGTACGTGGGATCGTCAACCGCCGGATCGATGACGATTGCGCCTTCGTTACCTGCGCCCAGCACGATAGTATTGGTACCCGGCCCCGTCATAATCGAGGGATTGGGGGCCAGGATGATGGTGTACGCGCTTTGCATTGTCACCCCCTGCGCATATGTTCGGGCACTTCCCAGGTATTGCCCGCGTCTTCTTGCAGGAAGACACGCGCTTTGCCATCCTCCTGTACCAGCACGGGGATGCGCGTCGGCACGCGCTGCGTCGTGCTATGGAATAGCGCCGCGCCGACGCTTTCGAAAGCCGCCAGTTCGCGCAACTGGTAGATGGTAGCGAAGACCAGTGGGAACTCGTCGCGCTCGAAGCGCGCCAGGGCTTCGGTTGGCGCAATCCACAGTCCCTCGCTGGTTTCCAGCCGGTCGTGCGCTGCCTGCTGTTCAGCAGGCGCGGTGGTGATGAAGAAGTGCGTATCGAATCGTTTAGGCATGCCTTCAGGAGTGATCCAGTGCGCGAAGTAGCCCAGGCGATCGGTTGCCAGCATGAGATTTTCGGCGCGCGCCATCTCTTCCAGTGACCCCCGCCGCTGCTGAAACGCCTGGCGATAGCTATCAAAATGGGCGACCTGTTCTTCAGGAATAGACAATATTTCGCCGTCGCAATAGGCGAGCAATATACCAGCTTCCTCGAAAAGTTCGCGAATGGCCGCGGCTCTCAGCCCCTTGCCCGCGGTGGTGCGCCCTTCGGGGTCTGCCTGCGTGGAAGCGACGGGCGTGGCCACGCCCTCGGTCGTCTCGGCGGCGTAATCATCTTGCGAGACGGAACCACCGGGGAAAACATAGACGTTGGGCATAAAATCGCTCTGAATGACACGCCGCACCATGAATACTTCGATACCCTGTCCCGTGGGTACATCTCGCAGCAACATGATGGCGGACGCCATGCGCGGTTGAACAGTCATACTGTTGGTCTCCAATCCTGGCATAAACACAAATATCTCCCTGTATAGTATCTTACATCCGGTGGTAGTTGCAAAGGCAGCACACTCTTTTGTGTTAAGAGACATGTGATAGAATGATAGTGTTGATGGGCCTGTCAAGCGGACAATAACGTAAGGAGAACGCATGAAACTCGCCAGCTTTTCTACCTATGATCTTCCACACGCGCGCCTGGGCCTCGTCCTGCAAGACGAAATCCTCGATGTAGACCTGGCCGCGCGCGCCCTCGATCTGCAACCCTACGAGCACATGCAAGACTTGCTCGATTCCTACGAACAGGGCATGCAGGTCTTGCAGGCTATTTTGCGCAAAGCCGATGGGCGGCGTTTGCATGAAGTGAAGACCTTCGCGGATACTGGTGCCGCGCATACGCTCTCCGGGGTACAACTGGTCGCGCCAATCCCACGCCCGCGCAAAAATGTGATGTGTCTCGGCCTGAACTACGCGGAACACGCGAGAGAATCAGCCGAGGCACGCGGGCGGCAAGCTACCATCTTGAAGAACCCTCTCTTTTTTACGAAGGCTCCCACCACCATCAATGGACCTTATGGAACGCTGGTAATCGATCCGGCAGTTTCCACGGAAATCGACTGGGAAGCCGAACTAGCCGTCATTATCGGCAAACCGGGCAAGAACATTCGCGAGGAAGATGCGCTGTCGCACGTCTTCGGCTATACCGTGCTGAACGACGTTTCGGCGCGCGACATTCAAAGCCGCCATACACAATTCTTCAAAGGCAAAAGCATCGATGGCTATTGCCCGATGGGACCCTGGATCGTCACTGCCGATGAGATTCCCGACCCGCAGCAGTTGACGCTGCGCCTGCGCGTGAACGGTGTCACTAAACAGGAAGACACCACCGCTCACATGCTCTTTGATGTGCGTAGCATCATTACCATCCTCTCGCAGGGCATGACCCTGGAGGCGGGCGATATCATCGCCACAGGCACGCCCAGCGGCGTCGGCTTCGCGCGCAACCCTCCCGAATTTCTCAAGGCTGGCGACGTTATGGAAACAGAGATCGTAGGCATCGGCACGCTGCGTAACACAGTGGTCAACGCTTGAGGGTGATGCATAACGCCCCGGCGCAGGGGACATAACAACGGAGTTGTATGGGCATCATACTTGGACTATTGGCGGCGCTGTGCTGGGGCGCCGCCGATTTTTTAGCTCGCTACGCCACTCAAATGATTGGCACCTATCGCACACTCTTCTACATGCAATTTGTTGGCGCGATTGCCCTGAGCATATATATGCTGAGTTCGGGCGAACTGGAGCGACTGGCCCGGCACACTGGATGGCAACCATGGCTCTGGGCTATCGTGGTGGCGCTGATGAACGCGGTATGCGCCCTGGCCCTGTACCGCTCATTCGAGGTTGGCACGCTGAGCATCGTTTCGCCCATCGCGGCCAGCTCAGCAGCTATCACGGTGGTGCTTTCGGTGCTGAGCGGGGAGACGATCAGCGGCGCGCGTGCTTTCGGCATAGGAGCGGTGCTCGTGGGGGTGGTGCTCGCGGCCACGCATTTCTCATCAGTTGAGGGTAGCGTGACGCCTGGGAAAACCACGCGTAAAGGCATATTGCCGCGCGGCGTAGGCTGGGCGCTGTTTGCGTCCGCCGGTTATGGTATCAATATCTGGCTGCTCGGATTCTTTGTGACGCCAGCCCTCGGCGGAAGCGCGCCCATCTGGATCATCCGCCTGGGAACGGTTGCCGCGCTCCCTCTTTTAGCCGCGCCCGCGCGCCAGAGTATCCGTCTGCCGCGAGGCCGTGTCTGGTGGCTTATTCTGATTGTGGGCGCGCTGGATACCACCGCCTATCTCCTGGCGAACTTTGGCTTTATGACTGACCAGGTCTCGGTAGTTAGCGTGCTGATCTCGCTCTTCAGCGCGGTTACGGTGCTGCTGGCCTGGATATTCCTGCGCGAGAAGTTGCAATGGAGCCAGTGGCTCGGCATCGCCCTGATTTTTACGGGTATCGCGCTGGTGAAAATGTGACCAGGGCGACCCTCGCGGTCGCCCTGGTCGTTATACCCGCACCTCTTCACGCACCCAGGAGGGCAACACACCCCACAGGTTGAGCGCGGTCGGGCGCGAGTGCCACAGGCGCGGAGGCGTGGTGACATCGCGATCAAAGTATTGTTGCAGTTCCGCCGAGAGTTCGATATGCACGCCCTCGGCATCGGCGAAGCGCAGGAAGAGATCGTTGCCCGCCCCGTGACGCCCTGGCCCCCACAAAATGGGCCGCTGCTGGCGGCTGAGGTAATCGGCCCACACCAGCAGTTCCGCTCCGGCGGAGATGCTGTAGCCGATATGGTCGATATCCGGCTTGCCCTGCATAATCATCAGCGTGTGGTGATCGTTGTTGCAGCGCAGCCAGACACATTCGCGCAGCAGCCAGTCGGAGATGTCAAAGCCCAGGCTTTCGGTGTAAAATTCGACCATTGACTCCATGTGGGTCGTGCGAATGGCCAGGTGCTGCAATCCCTGCGGGCGCAGGCGCGCGCGTCTGCCCTCGTTACTGGAAGGCGGTACGCTCAGCGAGTCATCGGGGATAACAGATATTTCGATGTGGTTGCCGTCGGGGTCATCGAACCACAGCGTATCGCCCATCTCAGGGTTGCCGTCACGAGGCTTCAAGGATAGATCGATACCCGACTGGCTAAGACGGGCGGCCAGCGCGGCCAGTTCCGCGTCTGTGTCCACCTCGAAGGAGATATGATGCAGTCGCGAGTTGTGAACTGGTGTGTGACCATTGCCCCCACTGGAGCGGGTACCGGTGAACAGTCCCAGGCAGTGATGCTCGTCGGCGACCGAGAGGAAAGTGTTGGCATCCTCAAATTCTACATCCTCGTCCGTCGAGTTGATTTCAGTGGCGCGTAGATTAAACCCCAGCGTTTGCCGGTAAAAGCGCGTCTGCGCCGAAATGTCGGCTACCCATAGCCCTACATGCGCCAGGCGCGTTACTCGAACCTTCTGAATTTGTTGATCGCTCATGCTTGCCTCCTGCTTTAGACCGTACCATACCTTTTGTCTATATGTGTTAACGCGTATCATACAGGGATAGAGCGTGGGGGTCAACGAAGCTACCTGAAAGTCATGGGGAGGAACCAGATGCGTTCCTTGACAACATTTGAGGTACCGTACACTTGCTTACATAGAACAGGCTAGGAAGCCCCTCGGCTTTAGCCAGGGGAGGAAGATCCCGCTGTCCGCAGACAGAGGTCTGGGACTCGTCCTTCCTCCATTGATGCTCTTGTCCATAGATGATACAATCCTCTTGTACTTAGGCACTCCCAAATAGCGGGGAGCAACGGCTTGCACATTTCTAAGTGAAGATAGAGCGTTCCGGCAACTCATGGCTTTGCCGGGTAAAATCTCCAAGCCAGCTATTAGAGGGCTGATGTCATGCAGCCTACTGTCTCATCCGGTAGCGCCGTTGGAAGAATCAACGGCGTGTGTAAAGGTAGGGACAAGCCCCCGGCATTCATGCGGGGGTTCATGACGCCGAAGAACACGCCGGCCCCATTTTGTAGCATGCGCTCTCTTTTGTTCTGTGGAACGTCCAAAGCAAACGAGAATAGTAATGAAAGGAATGAAGTGTAAACCATGACGAACAACCCGGAAGCAAAACGTACCATCCATATTCATCGCCACCAGTGGCACCTGGCGTGGGATCACAGCATTCCTCCGATTGCTACGGTCCAATCTGGTGAAGCGGTTAGCTTCGACCTGCTCGATGCCTCGTGCGGCCAAATTGTTCGGGAGAGCACCGTCGAAGCTATTCGCACCCTTGACTTCTCGCGTGTAGATCAGGTTAATGGTCCCATCTATGTCGAAGGTGCGGCCCCAGGGGACACGCTGGAGGTAGAGTTTCTCGATCTGCAGCCAGCCGATTGGGGTTGGACGGCCATTATTCCAGGCTTTGGTTTGCTGGCCGACGAATTTCCAGAGCCGGCACTCAAAATATGGCACCTCGAAGGCGGCGCAGATGGTTGGGCAGAGTTTGCGCCAGGTATTCGACTTCCCTTAGCCCCCTTTTGTGGCGAGATTGGTCTTGCACCTGGGATGTCAGGTGCGCTCTCGACCATCCCACCCTACCGGCATGGTGGAAACATGGATACGAAGCACATCACTAAGGGTGCGCGGCTCTACCTGCCGGTAGAAGTACCAGGTGCGCTCTACTCCATGGGAGATGGTCATGCCGCGCAGGGCGATGGCGAGGTCTGCGGCACAGCTATCGAAACGCCCATGCGCGCCAATGTGCGTCTCACTGTACTCAAAGATAAACATGTACCGGAACCGCAGTTCCTCACGGGTGGTCCGCTGGCTCAGCGCGCAAACACGGCAGCCTACTACGCGACGGACGGTATCGGACCTGATTTGATGGAGGCCGCGCGTAACGCGATACGCCACATGATTGACTACCTGCAGCATACCTATGGCTTAACGCGCGCCGGTGCCTATATGCTCTGTAGCGTCGTTGTCGATCTGAAGCTCTGTGAAGTGGTGGATGCACCCAACTGGCTGGTGAGCGCGTTCCTACCGCTGAGCGTTTTTGCAACTCCAGCGTAGTCAACGACGGAGAAATATCTATGGTTTGTCTGATATCAGTCCTGGTTTACCAATTACGAGATATTCTGGGGAGGCTGGTTTGAGCTTCTTTCCAGTTCTTCAGGGAATATCCCCCTGTATTGCCGCCGTCCGGCAAATCGAGGAAGTGCTCGACGTTCGTTTGCGAGAGGTCGAACGTTTCCAGTACGCGTACCAGTGGAGGCTCGCCGGGCATCGGCGTTTCGGGTGCGCGTTCTTTGCCCGGAAAACTCTTCCATTCCAGGCCTGTTTGAACATAATGCTTACTACGCTGCGCGTTCGATAAGCGTGTGAGCAAGATGACGGGCAACAGGAGCACCACCATCAATAAAGCAAGAGTGAACCAGAGGTGAGCCGCTAACATCGCGATCATGCCCGCGCCCATCACTATGGACGCGCCGCTGACTACCAGGGGGTGGTGCAACACGAGACGACCCGGAAACCATCGCAACCGCCAGCTTTTGACTATCAATTGCCGCCGTGTCTGCGCCGCTATCCCCGTTGCGATGGAACGTCTAACATTGGTTGGCCATAATGCCTTACTCACCTTCGCCGCGCGCCTGGCGAATGCCTGTAACTGTTGCTCTTTATCGTTTGACATACGTATTTCCTGAAGGACGCCTACAAATCGACCTTACTCCCACCCACACGCCGCCGCCCGTGTCCATACATGAGACAGATGACCCGACCCGGTCGCGACACTGAAGTGCCGGCAAGACACCGGCCACACTTCAGTGCTCAGTGCGGAACACACCATCCACACCCACCAACCTCATCCACACCGCGCATGCCCTTATCCCCACATCGCGCCCGTTCTGTGACGGGCGCGTCTCCCCTACACTACACCACCAGGCATGCACGATTGTCAGCCACACAACCTCACCACCCCAACCTCATCCACGGGACACTCTGCCTGACAAACAGTGTGTCCAGCCTGTGTTCTCACACCAGCACTTCACTATCGCGACAGGGAATCATCTCTGGTTGGTCGGAAGAAAATGTTGATTGCTTCCTGGAGAAATATCCCTTACCACCTTATCCCCCACATCTTGTACCGGATACGGGCTGGGCTTGCTCCCAACCGATCCCACATCTCATTGACTCGCTGTAGTCATGTACACATTGTATAAATGCGGAGGTGCTTCCAGGTTACGAACACATGGAGGATGAGTTAAGATATTGCCATTTTCTCTACGAACTTCTTAACCTTTTATCGAATAATTTATGTTTATCAATTTGATTTTATCCTATATATAGATGTAATGGCATGCAAATGGGGTAGAGCGCGGTCATTCTTTGCATGCCATTACATCTTGATCTTCTCGTTCCTGGGGTCATACAACGGCTCCTTCATCACCGTCGCCGCGTAGCGCGTGCCGAAGAGTTGCACATCCAGGCGCGTGCCTGGGATGGCGTATTCGATGGGGAGATAGCCATAGGTGATGCTCTGGCGCAGCGTGTAGCCGTAGCCCGCGCTGGTGACATGGCCCAGCACGCGCTCGCCGTCCAGCAATGGTTCGCCGCCCAGCCCGACGGCGGCGGGATCATCGAGCACAAGGCAGCACAGTTTGCGCCCCACGCCTTGCGCCTTGATACGTTCAAGCGCGGCCCTACCAATGAAGTCGCCCTTTTGCAGTTTCACCGCGAAACCCAGACCCGCCTCGTAGGGATTGTATTCAGAGTGGATATCCGCGCTCCAGTAGCGATAGCCTTTTTCCAGGCGCAGCGACTCGATGGCGCGATAGCCTGCCGCCAGCATGCCCAGCGGCTGACCAGCTTCCCACAGCGTATCCCACAACCTGAGGCCATATTCCATTGGCGCGTAAATCTCCCAGCCCAGTTCGCCCACGTAGGTGACGCGCAGCGCCAGCGCGGGGATATCGCCTATGGTGATATATTGCGCGGTCAGATAGGGAAAAGCCGCGTTCGAGAAGTCGTTATCGCTTACCTGCTGCATTACATCCCGTGCGCGCGGCCCCCACACGCCAATGCAGCAGCGGCTCGATGTTATATCGTTGAGATAAACTGAGCCATCAGCAGGCGCGTGCGCGCGAATCCAGGCCAGGTCATGGTTGCCGAAAGCCGTGCCGGTGACGATCTGGAAGCGGTCGGCGGCCAATCTTGTCACCGTCAGGTCGCATTCGATGCCGCCGCGCTCGTTGGGCATCTGTGTATAGGTGATAGCGCCCACGGGCTGGTCCATCTGGTTATCGGTAATGCGCTGCAAGAAGGCCAGCGCGCCTGAGCCGATTACTTCTATCTTACTGAACGAGGTTTCGTCGAACATAGCGACTCGCTCGCGGGTCGCCTGGTGTTCAGCGCCGACGGCGGGCGACCAGTAGCGGCTGGCCCAACCATACGGAACCGGCCAGTTCTGCCCCTTCGCCAGCGTTTCGTTGCGAGCGAACCAGTTCGGGCGTTCCCAGCCGGATTTTTCGCCGAAAACCGCTCCCAGTTCTACCAGGCGTGAGTAAACCGGGCTGAGGCGCAGCTTGCGCGCGCTGCTGCGCTCCTGCATGGGATAGCTTATATCGTAGTAGGTGCTATAGACCTCGTTGACGCGCGTGGCGATATAGCGGCGACTGGCAGTGTAGTCTCCGAAGCGGCGTATATCCATATGCCACAGGTCGAGGCTCGGCTCGCCGTCGATAATCCATTCCGCCATCATCTTGCCCACGCCGCCGGAGCCGGAGACGCCGTGCGCGCAAAAGCCGCAGGCAGCCCAGAAGCCCTTGACCTCCGGCGACTCGCCCAGGATAAATTCTCCATCCGGCGTGAATGACTCCAGCCCGTTGACGCGCTTCACCAGTTCGACTCCGCGCAATGCTGGAATGCGCTCGACGCAGCCGCGCATCAGGCTATCGAAGCGCGGCGGGTCGAATGGTAACACGGTGGGATTGTCGTTGTCAGGAATAGCGTCGAAATCGAAAGGTGCGGGATCGCGCTCGTAGCCGCCCAGCACGAGGCTTTCCCCATCCTGCCTGCAATAGACCAGCTTGTCAGGATCACGCAGGTTAGGCACGCCGGCGTCACCTGCTAAGGCGGGCAGCGAACCGGTTTGAACATACTGGTGCTGCATGGGGATCAGCGGAATGGAGATACCGGCCATGCGCCCGATGCGCGGCGACCAGATGCCCGCGGCCACCACCAGTATATCGCTTTGAACGCGGCCTCGCGTAGTATTGATGGCCCGCACGCGTCCATTGACTATCTCGATGCCGGTGACGCGCGCGTTGGCATAGAAAGTCGCGCCACGTTCGCGCGCGCTATTCGCCATAGCTTGCGCCAGGATAGGTGCTCTGGCGGAGCCGTCGGTGGGCAGCCATAACGCGCCCTCGACTCCATCCAGGCTCATCATAGGAAACATGCGTTTTGCTTCGCTGGCGCTGATCAGTTCCGCATCCAGACCGGCGCTTTTCGAGAAGCCCACCTGCCGTTTGAGTTCTTCCATGCGCTCTTTCGACGAGGCCAGGCGCAGGCTACCGCCGCCATTATAGCCCGGCTTCCCGTCTATACCCAGCGTCTTGTACAGCGCGACGCTATACACCAGCATTTTTGTCAGGCTGACCGAGGAGCGCAATTGACCGACAAGGCCGGGCGCGTGGGATGTCGTTCCCCCTATCAGCTCTCCCTGTTCGAGTACAACAATGTCGTGCCAGCCGCGTTCCGTCAGGTGGTAGGCGATACTGGAACCGGCGATGCCGCTGCCGATGATAACGACTCTGGCCCTGTCTAACATGGATGGGTCTCCTCCTACGAGACACTAAAATAGTTACACGAAATACCGCCATCGAGGACAATGGCCTGTCCCGTCAGCCAGCTCGCGGCATCTGATGCCAGAAAGAGCGCCAGTTCCGCCACATCTTCGGGCCGTCCAAAGCGTCCCAGCGGAACGCGGTCCAGGCGCAGTTTACGCGCTGCCTCGTCTGCGAAAAATTGCCGCACATGCTCCGTTTCGATGGGGCCAGGGCAAAGCGCATTGACGCGGATGCCATGTTTGCCAAATTGTACCGCGAGCGAGTGTGTTAGCGCAATGATGGCCCCTTTACTCGCGCCATAGGCCTCCTGTGGCTTGCCGCAGCCCACCACGGCCAGGAACGAACTCATATTGACGACAGCGCCGCCGCCAGCCTGTATAATGTGCGGAATGGCATACTTGCAGCACAACGCGCTGCCAAGTACATTGGTGGCGTATATCTGTGACCAGAGATCAAGATCGAGATGCAAAACCGATTCATCCTGGTGGGGCATGATACCGGCGTTATTGAACAGTGTATCGACATGGCCCCATTGTTTGACCGTCGCGTCGATTGCCTCCCGCACCGCTGCTTCATTCGTGATATCAACGCCTAAAGCGATTGCTTCTCCGCCATTCGCATTGATCTGCCGCGCCGTTTCCTCAGCTTTGTCCTGTACCATGTCCGCAACGGCTATACGCGCGCCTTCGCGCGCGAAAAGTAAGGCGCTGGCGCGGCCAAGCACACCGCCTCCACCTGTGAGAAAGACGACCTTGCCTTTCAGTCGATCCATTGGGCCTCCCATTCCAGGACTGCTCCCCACACCGCTCCCAGGGCTTGTCCCGCCCTGGTTCGTGTTAGAACTTGTAGAAATGGTTGCGAATCTCGAAATCGATGTCCTGTTCAGAGAAGGCTTTTTCCTCGGAGCGGCGCACGGCCAGGTAGGAGCGGCTCATCAAGTCGCCCATGGCTTGCATGAGAAGCTGGTCGTGTTCCAGTTCGTCAAGCGCCCCGGCCATTGTTGTGGGCAGGCGGCGAATGTGGTTGCGCTCGCGCTCGGCCTCGCTCAGTTTGGCAGGGTCGTGTTCGCTTGGCGCGCCCGGATCGAGTTGGCGCTGGATGCCATCCAACCCGGCGGCAATCAATCCGCCCAGGGCGGTGTAAGGGTTGGAACTGCCATCCACCGATTTCAGTTCGAGATTATAGGTTTGCTCCTCGCGCCCCCAGAACGGCGAGACGACGCGCACCGCCGCCTCGCGATTATCAAAGCCCCAGGCCGTGTACGCGGAACTCCACATATGCGGCTGGAGCCGCCTGTACGAGTTGTAACTGGGACAGGTCAGGGCGATCAGCGCGGGCAGGTGAGCGAGAATACCGGCGACGAAGTAGCGTCCGAGCTGGCTGAGTCCGCGCGCGTCCTGCGGGTCATAGAGCAAGTTACGCCCGCTCTCGTTATCCCAGAGACTGAAGTGAACGTGGCAACCGCTGCCGATCTCTTCGGGGAAAGGCTTGGGCGCGAAGCTGGCCAGCAGGCCGTGCTGCAAGGCTACACCGCGCACGGTATCGCGCAGCTTGATCTGGTTGTCGGCAGCGCGTACCCCGGCGCTGTGGCGCACAGAGATTTCTTGTTGTCCAGGCCCGTATTCGTTAATGGCCTGCTCCACGATAATGTCCTGCTCGACAAGCGCCTTCACGATATCGTGCATGACCTGCGCCGAGAGGTCCAGCCCGATTGAGCTATAGACGGGCGCGTGGTCATAGGGAATATACGCGCCATCCATTTCGCGCGCCAGGTAAAACTCATTTTCGAAGGTGGCCTCGACCTTGATACCCATAGACGCGGCCCGCGCCAGCATGTCCTTCAGGAATGAGCGGGGACAGGCACCCCAGTTCAGGTGATTATGGTCCAGCTGGTCGCAAATCAGGCTCGCGCTGGCGGGCGTCCAGGGCAGCACACTGAACGTCTCAGGATCAGGCACCATGCGGATCTCGCCGACAGGCTCCATGCCCTCGATATCCATGAGTTGTTCGAGCACGTTCATGGCCATCTGGGCGCGTGTCAACCCCAGACCTTCGCGCAGCTTGTTTGCCAGGTGCGAAACGTGGATTTGTTTGGCGCGCGTCACCCCGCTATGATCGCAATACAAGAAGCGCACCAGTTGGACGCCTGCGGTCTGCGCCCGGTTTATCACTTCTGCATGATTCATGTCATTCCAATCCTTCTGTTCATAGCAGTAGGGGCAAGCCCTGCCCTATAGCATAACATCTCCGCCATTAGGGCCGAGTGTTTGACCTACATAATATGATGCATCATCAGAGGCCAAAAATACAGCGGTCGGCGCGACCTCGCTTACCTCGCCGAAGCGCCCGATGGGTAGTTCCGCCAGTTTCGCCGCTTTCCATTCCTCTGTCTCGGATGCCAGCAGGTCTGTCATAATAGGGCCGGGAGCTATGCCGTTGACGAGCACGTTCCTGGTGGCGACTTCGCGGGCCAGCGCTTTTGTGAAGGCGATCACGCCGCCCTTGCTGGCGCAGTAGTGAGCGACCTCGATGCCGCCCAGGTAGCCGAGTTGCGAGGCGATGTTGATGATGCGTCCCCACTTCTGCTTGAGCATATGGGGTAGCACAAAGTGTGTGCAAAGGAATGTGCCGCGCAGGTTGACATTGAGGACGCGGTCCCAGTCCGCTATGGTTAAGTCCTCCACCAGCGCCTGTGTGAAAATGCCGGCGTTGTTGACCAGAATGTCGATGTGCCCAAATTCGCCCAGAACGGCATCCACCATTGCCTGTACCTGCTGCTCCTTTGCCACGTCGGTCTGGACATAAAGGGATTTACGCCCTGCTCGTTGTATGGCCTCGATGACCGGCTGCGCCTGCTCGCTGTTTGCGATATCGGCGACAGCCACATCAGCCCCCTCGCGGGCGAATGCTTCCGCGATGCCACGGCCTATACCGTGCGCCGCGCCCGTCACGATGGCGGTTCTGCCAGATAATTTGCCCATATTTTAATCTCCTTTATCGTTCCTGCCAGATAGCCAGAATTTCGTCAGACGAGACGACATCGAAGCGGTTGCGCATCAGGAAGAGCGAGGCGTCGTGCTGGCGCGGATCATCGCTTGCCACGCAATCTTCCGGCAGAACGACGTAATAATCGTTGAAAAGGGCGTCGCGCGCGGTCGATTCGACGCAACCCTCCGTTGTACAGCCGCTCATGATGACTGTCTCGATGTTGTTGCTGCGCAAGAGCATATCCAGGTTCGTGCCCCAGAAGCCGCTTGAGCGGTACTTGCGCACGACGAGATCGCCGGATTGCGACTCCAGTTCCGGGATGATTGCCTGTCCGGGCGTGCCTTCAATGGTATAAAGCAGCGGTTCCGTCAGGCGGTGGGACGGCAGGTGAAGCCGCATATTGAAACGAATCTGCGCCGCTGAGTCGCTCATACGACCGGGAAGCGTGGTCATCTGAATGTAGATGACGGGAATGCTCGCATCCCGCGCACCGTTTATGAGGCACGCGAGACGCGGGATCATGGCTGGATACATCGATAGATCGATACCCAGCCTATCGAATGCCCAGCCGGGTTTGCAAAAGTCGTTTTGCATGTCAACGACGACCAGCGCGGTGTGGCGCACATCTACCAGTTCTGCGAGCGTGGTGTACACGAGTTTATTCTCGATTGTAATCATGCTGCTCCACTGTGTCGCTAAGAATTGGCTTCGTCGGCGTGAACCGCCGTGTCCAGCATCAAGCGGTCTTCGGACAGGTTTTCCTCGGCCAGGAACGCACCAAGCTTCGTCAGCTTATCAGGCGATTTAGCCCGGAAGTAGAAGTACGTTATCAGACCTAACACGATCCAGCCTATGGCGATATATGGCACCAGGTTATAGGGATATGCCTGGCCCGGCTGCGCTACCGACCAGAGCGGGTAGGCCAGGGCGGCGATTCCCAGGATAGGCACCACGATGTGCAAGAACCAGTTGCGCTCGGGCAGCCTGAAGAAGTAGCGGATCAGGGCAATGTTGCAGAGCATATAGACGATCACGATTGCCACCGTTCCGATAGAGCCGGTGAAACCATAGGCGCCTGTTGCGCCGGGGCCGAGCCAGATGCCTGCCGCGAAACCAATGACCAGGGTGAAGATGGTCTGCGCGAAGATGGCGGTGTAGGGCGAGAACCAGCGTGGATGTACGCGACCGAGTACGGAGGGCAGCACATGGTCACGGCCCATCGAGAAAATGATGCGTATAGTCGTGTTATGTACGGCCAGGAAGCACGAGAAAATGCCTGTGATCGCGCAGAGATCGATGATCTGCTCAAGCCAGGGAGTATAGTTATGCGCGAGCGTGACGATGGGGTTAGGGTCACTCAGGAACTTTGTGTAGCTCGCGGCATTAACCAGTCCATAGCCGGCAGTGAGCGCGTACATGATAATGACGTAGAACACGCCCACAAAGATGAGCGCGCCTCCTACCGCGAGTGGCACGTTGCGGCGGGGGTTCTTCGTTTCCTCGCCCAGCGTCGCGGCTGCGTCGAAACCGATGAAGGAGAGGATGCCGAAGACGACTCCCAGGCCCACACCTGAGAAGCCCGTTGGCGATGCGGCGGGTGTAAACACGCTCAGCGAGTTGCCGCTGCCGCCTCTCGCAATAGCGATGACGGCCAGCACCAGGAAGACGATTATCTCGATCACGAGAAATGTCAGGTCAACCTGCACCGAGGCCTTGATGCTGCGAATGGAGAGCGCGAAGACGATGGCCATGCCGACGAGGCTAAAAATCCACCACGGTATGTCAGTCTTGAAAACGCCTACGACGTAATCGTGCGCAAATGCGCCCATGGCGGTAAAAAGACCGGGAGCCAGGATAGCGTAGCCAATCCAGAAGAGCCAGCCGGTGAAGAAGCCAGCCGTTTTACCCAGCCCATAGGTGTTGAACGTGTAGAACGATCCGGCTGATGGAAGCTTGCGCGCGAACTGGACCACGGAATTGCCCACCAGCAGACAGGCGATAAACGCCAATAAGAAGGAGAGCGGTAGCGCCGCGCCCGCCGACGGTCCGGCAGCCGGCGCGTTCAGCACCACTGCTATGACGGGAGCCATGGCAGCAGCAGCCAGCGCGATGCCATTAGGAACGGTGAGTACATTTTTTTCCAGGCGTTGAACCTTTTGAGATTCATCTGGAGAGGTGACAATCGAAGAATCCGCCATTGTTTCAGCCTCCTCTGTAAGGGACTTCTCAAGCTATGACGATAAAATAATACAAGAGCTGTGATATGTTTCTGATATATCACATGTATAGTACGTTTGTCAACAGCATTGGGAAGTTTAACCAACAAAAAAAGCCCGCCTGTACAGGCGGGTGGAGTGGCAACGTCCTATTTTCCCGGAGGGCTACCCCTCAAGTATCATCGGGGCTGAAAGGCTTAACTTCCGTGTTCGGGATGGGAACGGGTGTTTCCCTCTCGCTATAGTCACCACCCCACCTGCATGTACAAGCTTTGCAGTATCCTAAATCGGATCGAGCGTATCTCGAAAGAGAACACCCTGGTGGAGACGAGGGGATTCGAACCCCTGACCTCCGCCGTGCAAAGGCGGCGCTCTTCCAACTAAGCTACGTCCCCTCAGTAGGGTGGGCCTTCCTGGACTCGAACCAGGGACCTCAGTCTTATCAGGACTGCGCTCTAACCACCTGAGCTAAAAGCCCTCAAGCGGTGCGGAAAACCGTGTTTCCTGGACAACTCAAGAGTGATAAGGCTTGACAAAGTTACGTAATCCACCTGTCTGGACACACTCATGTTTTCAGGTACCTCTTCTCTCATTGGAAGAAAGAGAGGATCGACCTGGGATAGGTTCCTGTGAAGGAACCGAACTCCCTAGAAAGGAGGTGATCCAGCCGCACCTTCCGGTACGGCTACCTTGTTACGACTTCACCCCAATCACCAACCCCACCCTCGACGCCTGCCTCCCCAAGGGGTTAGCCCGGCGGCTTCAGGTGTTGCCGACTTTCGT